>JBCDKO010000004.1:0-63556 GCA_038746525.1 Bacteroidota bacterium | reverse complement strand
CTTTGTTTAGTGAGACGCTGCTCGCCAATTTTGATATCTATGAAGATATCCTGATGGATTCTCGAGAACTTGTTACCATAGGATACACTACGATAGCATCCATAACGATAGAAAACACCGGGGAAACCATCACCTATACACACATTCCACCTGATTACAACTTCCCTGAAAAAGTCCTCACCAATGAATCGCTTGGCCTGGACTGTGACGACCTGGATCCGGTAACAAAAGCAGATGGCTCCTGGTTTCCTGATCAGGACCAGGACGGGTATCATGATGCAACGAGTAGTTACACTAATAGTTGCGTACCACCATCCGAAGATCATATTCTCTTGGTCAATAGCCTGGGTCCTGACTGCGACGATACCGAAGCTGCGTACACTACCATGCGCACCTGGTACAAAGACACGGATGGAGACGGGTATTTCGTTGACTATCGGGAGGCATGTGCTTCTCCAGGGTTTGGCTGGTCCCTCACGTCCACTGCCGGACCGGATGATGATGACACCAACCCCTTCACTCCTGCCTACACAAATGAGAATTTCATCATCCCATCTTTGATTAATACAGAGGTCATTAATAGTGTTACCTATATGGAGTACCTGGATGAGAAATATCCATTGGATGAGTTCAGCATCCTTTATCGGGGAGTAGAATTATTCTACGAAGACCTGTTGTTTGATCGGGTGGCACCTACTCAACAGTTGATGGCCAATACGTTCCTATCTGGAAATGAAGCTGCCATCTACAACGCCGAAATTTTGCAGACCCAAGGAAGGGCGACAATCGCACGCACCGCTACAACAGACACTGACCCGGAATTAAAAACAGATCAAACAGAATGGATAGAGAAAATCCTTAGACACGCCCCGGATGGTTATTCAGCAACTTGGGGCGACGTGAGTTTCGGAGCGCTTGGTCAGGAAAACGCTACAGCCATTGCCTATTTTGATGGTTTGTTTGATCAGGCAAAGTTTGACCTCATTAAGGAAAATTACGAAAAAGGGGCCGCCTTCACAATGGGTATTAGTACGTTTGAAGAAGATATCACCCGTACTGAGTGATCGTGAAGAAAGAGACCTCATCAATGGTAAAATTGGAGATAAAGAAATGCCAGATGTACTGGTATTTGCAAAACGATTTGTAGATAACCACATTGAATTCGTCTTCTTGATTCGTGATGATGAGTTTAAGGCAAATCAAGATGAACTAGAGGCACTCAATGAATTCGAAGCTGGATCCTGGAAGACTCCCGAAGCTGAAAATGAGTATAATTATCAATTAGCAGTAATTCGGGAGTTCAGAATTAATGAATTGAAAAGAATAGCCATTGATTACTAAAGCACTCCCATCACACCTGATGACATAACAGTTACAGATCTACCTCCGGAGAGACTACCCACCTATAATTATGGCTCTTATGGTTTCCTCTGGAAATGTTATGAATTTCTGGATATTGGCCATTTTATCGGACATAATTTTAAAATGCCAAGGGGTACGTGGGGTCCTCAGTTTGTGGAAGGTGATGAAGATTTTGACAACAGTCCCGAAAAGGAACGTGACAGAGAAAGTGCCAGCCGATGGAAAACGAAAAGCCCGGCCAGCCTTGGAGGCACTATAGATGGTTCATTAACAGAAGTCAGAGACATGGCCGACATGTTCAAGCTAGCTCAGTCACTGATCTACCGTGAAACCTGGACACAGATTGTAGAAAGTATTCGAAACTTTAATATTGGTGAGCAGCTATCGGGCATGCTGGACACCTTCGAAGATAAGATCGCTGATTTAAGAGGTGACAATGGCGAGTATGTACAATACCATGCTTTAGGGGAAGGGGGTGCCAGAACTTTTTTTACCATCGCTGCAGCCTGGAAAAAGGTGGTTCGATTCGGCTCTGATCTTTTAGGAATAAAACAAGCAGGTAGCCCGGTAAATAAACTGAAACGAAAACATCAGGATTTCAATGAAAACTTTGAGTACTCCATCAATAAGTCTGATAATTTTAAAAACCTTCCGACGGACTCAAAAAATAAACTGATCACAGATATAGCCGAATCAAAAGATGGGATATTAGGAGAGGTATTAGCTAAAAACGATGGAGACTTAATTGACGCGTGGAAGAAGATGGAGGACTTAAGAGCGGATGAAGCCCTAAGAAGGAATCCAGGGGCATTAGATGCCCTTAGCAAACCAAAAAGATCACGACCTGATCCTAGTGAGTATTTAGAACCTGGCTATTTAAGTGCTCACAGGGCTAAATTTGATGATGGTGCTGTTAGGTTCACTACTCAATCGAATATCGACAAGTACAAAACACTTGGAGGCAATGAAGCCTTTACAATGCCTAAAAGCGAGTTTGATGACCTAATTGCAGAAACAGGTGGTGATTTAGCTCAAATTGAGCAACGTTTGGGATTGAACCCAGGAGATTTAACAGGAGATGATGCAGTGATTGCCTGGATACAAAAGAAAGATATGGGTGAAGTTAAAATGCCATCTGGTAATGAAGATGGAGTCATTGATGAGTTTTGGATACCAGGAGGAAAAACATCGGGAGGTGTTTCAGAAGGAATAGTAGACTTATCAAACCCTGATATTCTCTTTGATCCATATCCATTTTAATTGAATAAAGAACAGATGTCTGAGAAGAAAGAATATATTTTAGATAATGGCTGGATCGTAAGTAAGCAACCAGCTGAAGCTCCTATTTTGCATGTAACACCGCTACCAAATTCTATTTTTAGAGTTCGCGATGATCTTGAACTTCCAAATGACATTTATAGAGACATAGCTGAGGGGGAACGGAGTATCAAGGAACTTTTTAAAAAGCATAAACTTCATAATTTGATTATCAAATGGGGAGAGCCAAGAAAGGTTCTTCCTAAAGATAATTCTCCAGCTAAGTTTTATGGCAGAGGCTTCATAGTTACTCAGGAAGATAACAAATACTTCTTAGACTATCAGCTTGCCAGACAAGGAGGAGGCAGTCGAAAGTTCGAGATCAGTAAAGAAATTTACGAAGAAGCCAGGACAGGAAAATATGCTACCTCAGATCTTTTCAAAAAGTATAACCTATATCACTTGGACATACCGGAAAATGATGTGAAGTAGAATTTAGTCCATCTAATCCAGTATTTCTTAGGGATGTTTTCTGATCGGACTTATCATAAATGGATAACAGGTAGACGACCCCCTGGGCGGTACATTTGTTTTGCCAAAATCTCAAGTGGATGATTTGATAGGCCAAGCTGGTGATAATATCAGAAGGTTTTGGATGTAAAATTGTTGAGCGAGATTCTAGGCTATTTATCCAGTATGATAATTGACAAGCAGCCAGTTGGATGGTAGAAAATGAAATATCAGCCGATGAAGCTGAAAAAGCCATGCTTAGTGGTAAAGATGCCTATGAGGTGATTCTAGCAGCTCAAAAGAGCCAACCTAACATAGTAAGTTAAATTGTGAAAAAGTTCAATGTATTAAAGAGGCCGGCTTTATCAGGTTGGCTTTTTTAGTTTGCAAGTATAGCAGCTACTAATTTAGCATTGCCTTTAAAGTTATGCTTTATCTTAACCCAACTTGCCGTATTTCGTAGTATTTTCATTTTTTTCGGGCATTGGAATGCGATTAGAGGCACTGAGGGCTGCTTTTGTGCCTGATTTTAAAATGTAGTGGGGTACGGTTGTTTTTTGGGGCACTTTACCATACCTTCAGCGCATGTACATCAGGCAAGTCAAAAAGAAGCGCAGCAAAGACAGTAAGACATTTTATCAATACATACTGGCACAAACCCTGCGATTAGATGGTAAGGTCAAACAAAATACCATTTTATATCTGGTGTCTGAGCCACTCATGGCCGATCAGGATATTAAAAGCTAAAATATTTAAGCAGGAAGACTTCTTTCCTGTAGCTGCCGATCAGCAGCTGGTCGACCTGGCAATGTCCTACTTCGAGAAATATTGCATCAAATACGGAGAGGAAAATGTAGGCGGTGCTTCTATCCCCCAGCCCTCAAAAGGCGGAGTATCACAACATATTCTAAACCAAAATCCAAAGTAAGGATATCGCTCACTACTAATTTATAAGATTTTAAGACTGCCAGCGAAAAATTTGACATCTTCTAAGCTTAATTTTTTCTCTTTTTTATGAGCTCAATGTAAAAAGCAATGCTGGTGATGAAAAAAGTAATACACATGAATGTAAAGCCAAGCAAGTTGTCTATAAGTTCAACTTCTGGAACCTGGTGATCGTAAACAAGAATTCCAAGACATACACCTAGCATGATTATACAGAATACAAAACCAACACTTATAAAATCTGATTTTATCATTCTATTTGATTTCATATGTACAGCTATCTTAATGATTATATTTTAAAGATCCTCTTTGGCATTAATTCACAAAAAGACGCTTTTTCCTATTCGAACCATCTTATTTTATGCTACCAAAAGCGGAAATAAACCTCAATCTCAACGTTAAATCTAAAATAACATTATTGAACTAGGCTTTAATAAAAAGCTTTTGGCAAGCTGCAAGAAAATGGATCATTCAGATAAAGCAAGTACTACAAATCAGCAGATTTCTAAATCTATATGTGCTCACGTGCATAGTAACCCCTATTTTTTATATTTACTAAGTGTCTATTTCAAACATTATATTTTCAATGATTCACTTTTAATATCACCTTCTGGGAATGGGAATACTCTCCTTGTCTCTGAGTTCTTTCTATTCTTATTAATCAAAGAAAATACGGGATAATCACTTAGCCAGAGGATTTGGAAATGAATGAGTATCGTCTTCTCCGCTGCGAATGACCAGACACTGAAAATCCTTTTCTACGGTGACGTCCAGTGTTTTCCCGCCTTCCAACGTTACTACTTCATGAACGGTCACTAGATCTGTTTCGATTAGCTCGTCAACCTTTTCTTTGGGAAGAAAAACAGTAATGATGTTAGATTCAAAAGTAACACTTATCGATGTTTTGGTTTCTTTGATCTGGTATATTAATTCAGCGGTCGGAGAAAAATGGGTTTTACCAATAATTACTCTATCTTTCTCAAGTAATTCCCGTTCATTCTGATTAAATCTTAATCGTAATGTATTGTCCTTAATTCTTAGCTTCATTCACCTAAACTAGCAAAAAAATGAATAGTGATCTTTATGGATTAGTACTGTGTGGTGGGGAGAGTAGCCGAATGACAAGGGATAAAGCATTCATTCAATATCATAAAAAACCGCAATATCTTCATATTTATTACCTGCTAAAGCAGGTTTGTAAAAAAGTTTTTGTGAGCATGAATCTGGCGCAGATAAGTCAGTTAGTATCACATATCCCCTGCATTGTGGATGAAAATAATGCTAAAGGTCCGTTTAATGGCATACTTTCTGCTCATGTTAAATTCCCGGAAGCATCTTGGTTCATCCTAGCTTGTGACTTGCCATTTATTGATCAGTTTCACATTAATCAATTAGTAAACAAAAGAGATCTTAAAAAGGCAGCAACCGCTTATTGTTCACAAGATGGTAAAATAGCACCTTTGATTGCTATTTGGGAGTCTGGAACCTTGCTAAAAGCCAATGAAAAAATCTTTTCGAGCAATAATTTTGGCGTGATCAACTTCTTGCAAAAAGAAGACATTAAGTGTGTTTATCCTAAGGATGAAAAAACGATGACAAATGTGAATACTTTAGATCAATATTCCGTTGCAAAACGTGCGCTGCAAGACTTCTCTTAAGAACGCTATGATGAAACAAATTATCCTATGGTGCTTATTATCTATTCTTATGCTTCAAGGATTGGCCCAACATCATGGAAGTGGTGATCAATCGGACAAGAACTTAAAATTTAGCGCTTTGGGAGGACCTGGATTTAATCCTGATGTGGGGTTTTTAATTGGGGCAGATGCAGTGATGACCTTTAGTACAAATTCTGTTGATACTACCCTAAAAAGATCGGTAGTGCCTTTTGCTATGGCTTATTTTACAAAAGGTGGAGGATTAATGAATATCAGACCTCAAATTTTTGTGAAAAAAGATCGGATTAGGGTTTTCGGGATTGTTTCCTACCTCAATCAACTAGATAACTATTATGGTGTAGGATTCGATACCAATGATGAGAGAGCGCGAGGTGAAGAAACCACAGAGTACCGATTGGTAGATTTCACCTTCAATCCTATTGTATTGTTTAGATGGAAAATGTCTGATTTCTTTTATGGACTAGGTCCAATGATCAAAGATAGTGATATGAGCAGCCTTAGCGAAGGAGTTTTGAACGATGATTCGTTTCAAGAAGAGCCGTTAAGTGAGGATGGAGTTCATTATTTCAACTCCGGGGTTACCTTAAGATTCAACTACGATACAAGGGATGTACCTGCAAACGCACACAAAGGTATTTTTTTTGGTTTTGATGTAAACTATTATACAAAGCTTGTAGGAAGCGATCAGAATTTTTCTGTTTTTCTTTTTGACTATCGTCAATACAAACGAATTAACGCTTTTGGTTCTGAAAGAACACTGGCCTGGAATGTGAGTAGTCGCATGTCTACAGGAGATATTCCTCTTACAAGCTTATCAACGCTCGGGTCATCATTTGATCTTCGGGGATTGTATGCAGGACAGTATCGAGATAAACATACGGCTTATGCTTTGTTAGAGTATCGACATGATTTTGATTTTGGTGATCGAAACACATTGATCAAACTGTTGTCGAGAACAGGATTTGTCGCTTGGTCTGGATTAGGGCTTCTTTCTTCTGGGTTCAATGAAAACGCAGAGCGTGGAACCCTACCTAATTTTGGCGCAGGCTTTCGTTTTGAATTACAGCCAAGGATCAATTTTAGAATAGATGTAGGAAGAGATCCCTCCAATAATCAAACACTCGTTTACTTGAATGTAACAGAGGCTTTTTAGTATTTCCAACCTTAATACTATGATGAGATTCTATGTGTATATGGTTTATTTGAAATAAACACTTACGTAATACTGCAAATGGCCTAAGTTCATTATGAGTGCTTCTAACCTTGAAATAGACCAATTCTAAGGGCTTTGCTTGATGTGAAGGATGAATTTTCTTTGTTTACAATTTCATAGCACTAGCTACCGAGTACCTAATTCAATCACTTATTCTCAATAGGTCAAATTGACTGCCAATGTTGGAATATCTTAATACTATCTAAAAGTAAAGTTCAATGTTTACGCCGATCTTCAGCCCTAATTCGTACAACAATTCATGTATGGATATTTCATAAATTAACTATTTACTCAAAATGCTAGAAAATGCTGAAATAATCCATTAATCAGATTTAAGGAAAATTACTTTGGCCGTTCGTAACTTTAACAAAAATTTATTCACACAAAGTAAGCTCAATGAAAAAAATAGTTCGATCCTTTTCACTTCTATTCATTTTTCTGCTATGCGTTTCTACAGCAGGATTCGCACAAGATAAACCTATAGAAGTACTCGTAAACGACTTTGTAAAAGAAATCAATAAGAATAACCAAGACCAAAGCTTTGCGGGTTTGGAAAAGCTAATGGTGGAAAGTGTGAAGGTACAGCGTACGGTTATCAATCTAAACGGTACCTATAAAACAGTGACCCAAGACCGAAGTATGTTTCTTGATGGGTTTCGTCAATTGTCTTCTAATCCTGAAATCTCAGGCAATTCACAAGTAGAAACTATTTATGAATCAAAACAAAAGGAAAATACAGGCTTTGTCACCGCAAAAATTAATGTGAAATTGATGGCGAAGAATAACATAGCTGAGAAACTTTCCATCTATTTTAATGCTGTTGGAGTTGAGGTTAGCGATACCTGGAAATTTGTAGAAATCAAAACAACTGAAGTGTTAGAGGAAAGAAATGCTGGAAGATGTTTTTGCGATTTTTATGAGAAAGATCAAGACTATGCTGTTGAGGTTCGTTATCCAGACGGTTTAATGTACAAGAAGGATGTACTTACGATTAAATACCTTAGAAAGGATGACGAGCGAACTATCATACTGGATGATGCACAATATACCTGGGAAAAAGATGGTAACGTGGTAAATAAAAATAATCCGGCAACAGCTCTGGGAAGTGCCAAAATAGCAAAAGATGCGGCAGTTTTGATTCTTAAAAAGAAATATGATAATTCATGTATAGGACTTGTTTCTCGTTAGAAAACGAACTCAACGTGTCTTATTCATCTGAACAGCACTCGAATTTAAAATAAGCATTTGCATTTTCTTAAATTCTGAAGTTAATTCTCACAGATAAAACGTTATAAAGTCATACTCGTTAGCCTATGCTCTAGGCTGTTTAGGACATTTTTACCTATTTCTTTCGAGTATGTTTTTTATAAGGAGCAGTGGCTAAAATCTTGAAAAAAGTCAGTATTGTTAAAATCATGATGGTGATAACGATCCAAATTCACATTATCGACTCTAAGGTCATGAGTAAGTTTCAGTCTTTGATATGAATATTACTAGGAAGAGCATATCCTTTGCTGTCGATGTAAAATTTCCATTCTTTCTGGATCCGATCATGGATTCTTCGGCTGATCGTATAGGCGTTTTTCTTATGACTCTTGACCGAGTCAAGATAGCGTTCGAGGATTTCCCTAAATTGTTCGAAATTATCTGTCAATAAATCGAAATAAACTAAACGAATAGTATCCAAGGGATTTTTTTCGAACTCTTCGAAACGTATTTCAATCAGATTTTCTTTAGGGATGAGGTGTTTTTGAGCTTCGTAGTCTTGGATGAGCTTCGAGAAGATCTCAAAAATAAGGTTTTCGATAAATTCATATGAAACTTCATGAAACCATAAGGTAGGAAAGAGCTCATCGAAAAATTTGAAGGTGGACAAATAGACCGCAAAAGGGTTTCGATAGATATAAATAAACTTGGCCTCAGGGTTCATTTTTAAAATTTGATTGACCCTTCCTGTATTAACCGGGCTTTTCAAAACTGCACGCTGACCAGAGGTATTGATAAGGGCTTTGTTTATCAATAATTGATATGTCTTTTTCCATTTTTCAGCATCTGAGGAACTGTTACGAAATCGCACAGATTGTTCGTAAAACTGTTTGAATTTTTTGGGGAAGTAGAAAAAGTGATAGTAGCTGAGGGTGGATAAATTGCCAATGGCAAAATCATCTTCCTGTGGGTAATCAACGCTTAGTGCCATGCCATCAGAAGGCCTTTTATCCGGCATGTTGAGTTTCATAAACGTTTTGAATAAAAGTTTACTTCCCAAATTAGTAGGAAACAAACTATGGTATGTGGTAACATACCCTGCAGCGGGATCCTGACAAAGTAAATTGTGAAGCAGTGTGGTTCCACTTCGCCAATGGCCTAAGATGAATAGCGGCGGTTTAATTTCTCCTTTCGGTTTTCGCTTGAAAACCCCAAAAAGTACTTTTTCCCAAAGGTGAAAAGGACTTGCAATCAAAACAATAAGTAACGTAAGTAAGACAGTTAAATAATACTTCCTCTCTATTTCCCCTTTTTTTAGTACCCTGATATAATTAGAAAACGTGCTGCCTGCAAGCGTCGAAATAGGAGGAAGTTTGAATTCAGCCATAAGCCGCGATACTACGAAATATGCTTAACATTACGTAACCAAATAAAAAATGAAATGAGCATAAACTTAGAATCCTTATTATAACAATCAAGGATGAATAAGTTTACCTGAATTCCATATAACCATTGGAAATAAACGATAGATATGAAATGCGCATAAAAATTCGAAGGCGAATCGATACCAACCTCCGGATGAATCAGTCCGCCGATACGGTTTATCGTGAATTCCCGGCACGGCGAGGATTAAATCCTTGTAAATCAAAATCATAAAACGGCAATGACTGAGATTGTATTTGATAATAAATGAGTTACAAAATCTGTTGTAAGCAACTAACGTGAGCATGATGAAAAGCAAACTAATATGAAAGCAGTAAAGGTAAATCGATTCACCTCTCTACTAATCGTTTTGTTAGCCTATATTTTAGCCCTTTTCACAGGATATTGGGTGATAACATTCCAGATTGGAGATATCTACATGACTGTTTTACTAGCAGATATTGCTGCTACCATAGTCATTTTCATTTTCAGTTTCTTACTGAAAAATAGCAGCATGTATGATCCCTATTGGACGGTAATTCCTCCATTCCTTGTGTTCTATCTTATGCAGATATATCCTGAGGGGAACCACTTGAGACAAATTTTCTTTCTTATTGCTGTCTCAGTGTGGGCTATTCGCTTGACCTTGAATTGGGTAAGAGGCTGGTCGGGACTAGGCCATGAGGATTGGCGATACCAGGATCTTGCTGATAAAACAGGCAAAATGTATTGGTTAGTAAGCTTTAGTGGCATTCACTTGTTTCCTACTCTGATTGTGTTTTTAGCATGTCTACCTGCATTTTATGTGATAAAAAAAGATTCAACTATTGGTGTGTTTGATTTCCTGGGTTTAATTGTGAGTGTTGCAGCTGCAATTATTCAGCTGATATCAGATGAACAAATGCGGAATTTTAAGAAAACGGCACCGAAAGGAGGTATTATGCAATCTGGTCTTTGGAAATTTTCCCGACATCCTAATTATTTTGGAGAGATTTTATTTTGGTTTGGTTTGTTTATTTTTTGCTTGCCAATTTCCGTATCCGAGTGGTGGACTGCTATAGGTTGGATTTCAATGGTGCTGTTGTTTATTTTCATAAGTGTGCCCATGATGGATGAACGAAGCTTGAATAACAAACCCGGATTTGAGGAATACATGAAAAAATCTTCCGCGCTTTTCCCATCGCTAAAATTGTTTCGAAATAAATGAACAAGATTTGGTTCTTGTTTTTCATAGCTACTGCAGCATTTTCTTTTGCTCAAGATCCGGAGGTAGTTACTCTCAAAACGCTTATTAAGTCGAGGCTTTTGCACTCACCTGAACTAGAAAATCTTTCCAAGCAACAGGAAATCGAACGGCTCAAAAAGCAACAAGAATGGACGGATTTAAAACCGCAAATCAAGCTCAATAGCAGCTATTATTATTATTTCTTCGACGTTCCGGAGTACATCTTCAATGCAGATCAAGCTTCAATTTTATCTTTCCAAAGCAGCACCGATCAATTGGGCGTTCCTGTAGGGACTGACTTTAATTTTACCGCCAATGTACAATTTAGCCAACGAATATTTGATACTCGCTTACTGCGAAGTAAAGAGTTGCTTGAAAAAGGGTCCGATTTGCAATTGCTTTTCATGGAGGAGAAAAAAACTGAAGAAATTCATAAAATATCTAAGGACTATATCCACTATTTAAGCCTGTCTCAAAATGAGAAATCCATTCAATTCAATAAAGGTCGATTGAATAAACTTTACGCTATTGTATTAAAACGAATAGAACTTGGGATGGCAGGTGATATAGATAGCGCAAGGCTTGCAAAAGCCATCAAGCTACTTGAATTAGACGAAAGAAAGCTGGCAAATGGAAAAAAAATGCTTAAAACATCCTTAATAGCTTATTCAGAGATAGATACGAATCTTCCATTTGATACTACGCACCTATACAGCACCTTTCTTCCAGCAGAAAATGATGGCCCGGAAGTCAGTAAATCAGACCGAAAGAAGCTATTGGAAGCTTCGATTGAGTTGTACGACTATCAGTCAAAACATGCTCATACCCTTAATCCTAAGCTTGACTTTTTTGGTGATCTGTTTTGGCGATCTCAAAGTGCCAATGCCAATATCATTCGCGATGGTTTTTGGAATAATGCAAGTTTGCTCGGGCTGAAACTAAATTTCCCTATCTATTCCGGAGGTAAGAATTCATTGCAACGCCAACAACTCTTTCTGCAAAAGGAAATTTCGCAAAATAGTTTAACACAACTGATCGAAGGAGAAAAACAACTGAATGAAAAATTAACCGAAGAGATATCCTACGCTAAAAAGAAGCTTAATCTGGAATTGGAATGGCAGGTTGCACTCAGAAAACAATTATTAATAGCCAAAACAGAGTGGGAGCAAGGTGTTTCTTCAATCAAAGATCTGCTTGAAGCTGAAGAGGAATTATTATCTTCTGAGCAAGTGGTTGTTCAACTGCTGGCAGAAATACGATTGAAAGAATTAGAATATCTTAAAACTACAGGTCAACTTCGTGTTATTCTCAATGAATAAAAAAATCATATCTTTTATTAGATTGGAATACGATGAGAAAAATAAGTAAAAAACGAAAAAGGGTTTTAGGGATGATATTCATTCTTTTCATCGTATTTGCTTATCTCTTGTGGCCTTTACACAGTGATGAGTTTCAAATTACCTGGGATCAACAAAAAATCAAAGAGAAGTCGAAGATCCTTTCAAATATTAAACTCATTCAAGATTCATTGAATGTACCACCTAATATCGTTATTATTCTTGCCGATGATTTAGGCAAATCGGAAGTTTCTGCGTACGGACAGGATTTGGTGCATACGCCAAATATTGATGCAATTGGGACTAATGGAGCACTTTTTACCGAAGCTTATATTACTTCTCCGATTTGTAGTCCATCCAGAGCAGGGCTTATTACCGGTCGTTATCAGCAACGCTTTGGATATGAGTTACAACCACACGATCGATATCCTAGAAATTGGCTGGAATTCATCGCTTTCAAATATTTTATAGATACAGATAACTGGGTTGTTGCAGATGAACATATTGCGTATCCGAATCCGGAGGATATTTTAAGGCAAGGATTGCCCCCTTCTGAAATTACGTTGGCAGAACTCCTCAAAGCATCAGGTTACCGTACAGGGGTGATTGGTAAATGGCATCTGGGATTGAATGAATTTTCATATCCTCTTCAAAGAGGGTTCGATTACCATTACGGTTTTTATGAAGCCTTCTCTCTCTATGCACACGAGGATGATTCGACAATAGTTAATCATCACCATGATTGGTTATTTACCGATAAATACATTTGGGGTCCGGGCAGAACAGGCAACTGCGCAATCTATCGGAACAATGAGGTGGTAGAGGAACGAGAGTATATTACAAAAAAATTTGCTCAGGAAGCGATTGAATTTATCGATAGAAACAAGCAGGAGCCTTTCCTTCTTTATCTTCCATTTAATGCTCCGCACACGCCATTTCAGGCCCTAAAAGAAGATTACGAAATGTTTGATCAGGTTAAGGACCAAAACAAACGCGTATATTATGCCATGATTAAATCACTCGACGACGCGGTTGGAAAAATCATGGATGAGTTAAGGAAGGAGAATCTTTTGGAAAATACATTGGTCTTCTTTCTTAGTGACAATGGAGGCGCCAGTTACACAAAAGCTACCGACAATTTTCCATTGAAAGGAGGTAAAATCACCAATTTCGAAGGGGGCATCAATATCCCTTTTATGATGCAATGGAAAGAAAGCATTCCATCCGGTCAGGTGTTTGATAAGCCTGTATCCTCTCTGGATATATTTGCTACAGCCATACAAGTAGCCGGAGTGGAAATGCCGCGCCGAAAACTGGATGGAGTTGATCTTATACCTTATGTATCAGAACAGGAAAGTGGCGATCCACATGAAGCCCTTTATTGGCGATCGGGATATAATTTGGCTATCCGAAAAGGTGACTGGAAATTGATCATTAATGAAATGGATGGTGTGCATAGACTTTACAACTTGAAAGAAGACAAATCTGAGGAACGCAATCTCTATGTAAGGAACAAAGTTTTGGTAGAGGAGCTTGAAAAAGAATTAAACGATTGGAGCGCTACTCTTGTCCCTCCCAGGTGGCCAAGGATCATGGATTGGGAATACAATGATGGTGAAGAGGTCATTCATTTTGCAATGTGATAGATAATGAATGATTTAGCTACAAGATTGCCCCGTATTATTTATCAGCATCGTGTCTGATTTGAACTAAATAACTGATTTTACTTTGAATAAACATTTAAGCGATCTGATTTTCAATTTTATAAATTCAAGGGAGAATTTTGTTGTTCGTATGAATCAAATGATTTATATCTCTCAATGTTTGGGTCCCAAATTATTAGGGTTAGCTAGATGAAATACACCTTTCGTTTAATATTCATATTATTATTTATTGCTGTGATTGTAATTACGCTTTACAACCGAAAGCAATACCAAAAAATCAGCATATCAGAAGCGGTGAAAACAGTAGAGGTAATCCCTGTGACCACACTTACTGTTAAAGAAAGCCAACCTATCAAAGTGATCAGATCTGCAGGTAGCGTACAGAGCGTAGATAAAGCCCTAGTGATTGCTAAGGTCAATGGATCTGTGGAGAAGATCCATGTATCGTTAGGAAGTAAGGTTAAAAAAAGTGAGCGCCTGGTAAAAATCGAAAATGCCTATCTAAGGGAACAGTGGGAAATAGCTGATAAAGCGTATCTCCAGGATTTGAAAGATTTTGAAAGACTAAAGTCATTAAGTGAAGTAGACGCTGCTACTAACCAACAGCTTGAGCAATTTGAAGTGAAAGTTGCAGCGAGCAAAATCAAAGCCAAATTAGCTAAAAAACAAATGGATGAATGCATTGTGAGAGCCCCGGTAAGTGGGGTTATCAATCAACTATTTGTAAATGAAGGCAATCAAGTGGGGCAAGGCACTGCCATTGGCCAAATTATTGGTCAAAATGCTACCATCATACAAGCTGGTTTTGATACAGAGGATATCAAATACCTTAAGAAAGGAACCGTCTTACGACTATTAGATAAGGATTTGATTTATCCTTTTAAAGGTATTATCACGTCTATAGGGACATCAAAAGGTGTAAGAGGGCAAGTAATGGCAGAAATTTCCATCGAAGAAAATGATGTGCTGTCTTATGATAAAATAGTAGACCTGGAATATGATGCCGTGCTTCCCAGAGGAATTTATGTACCTAAAAGAGGTGTTTTGAAAGTTGACTCGTCCAACTTCGTCTTTCTCAATACGGATCAAAAGGCCGTTCGAAAAAAGATTGTTTTGGGTGAACAAATTAATGATCTCGTTAAGGTAGATGGAGGGATTGAATCAGGTGATCGGTTGATCCTAGAAGGCAATCACTTGATTGAAGAAGGGGATCGCATAAAAGAAGTTCCTTCTCGTGGTGTATTTTAAAATGACTGAATTTAATATCACAAGGTTATCTCTGAATCGTCCTATTGTGCCTTGGATATTCTTCGGGATGATTTCATTAGCAGGCGTTTTTTCTTATTTATTTCTGAATTATGAGCTGGTTCCTAAATTCAATCCGCCTGTTTTGACGATCGTCACCGTCTATCCTGGAGCTCCGGCAAAGGAGGTAGAGGATAACGTATCTATACCTATAGAAAATGCCTTGTCGGGACTTCAAGGAGTTGAGACAATCACCAGTACCTCACAAGATAACTTTTCATTAGTGCGGCTTGAGATGAAACCAAGCATAAATGTAGAAAGTGCACTCAATGAAGCTAACCGAAAACTCTTGTTAGCAAAACGAATTTTACCAGAGAAGGTAAATGAACCGGTTTTGTCGCGGTTTGATTTTGATGATCTTCCTATGATGCGTCTTAGCATTGAAGCGCCGTTGACGGTATTGGATCTAAGCCTACTAGTTGAAGAGAAGGTTATTCCTGTGTTAACACAAGTCGAGGGAGTAGCTGAGATCGAAAGTCATGGATTACTAAAACCGAAAGTATCCGTTGAGTTATTACCTGAGCGTTTGCAGTTGACAAATACGACGATCCTTCAAGCGCTTCAAGCAATTGGCAAAAACAATATCCAGATACCAACCGGAATACTCAAATCCGGCACAAGTTTGCAGCCCACGCTTTTTAGTGCACATCTTGGATCGATAGAAGAGATCAAGAATCTTGTCATTTTTGAAAAAGAGGCGTACGGATTGAAAGTGAGAATGAGGGATGTAGCGGATATAAGCATGGATAAAATACAACCTCAGACCATCAACAGATTAAATGGAAGTATCGCCATTGGTTTGGACATAAAGAAGCAACTAGATGCTAACGCCGTAAACGTGAGCAGTAACGTAAAGAACGACATAGCACAATTAGAACATCAGCTAAAAGATCTGGGTTTGAAAATCGATATTACACAAGACACCAGCGTATTTACGCTCAATGCGGCCAGAAGTGTTTCTGAAGATCTGTTATTAGCTGTTGTGCTGGTTTCTTTTGTCATGCTTATTTTCTTACATAGCCTAAGAAATGCGGTGATCGTATTCTTCTCAATACCTATTTCTATCCTAAGCACTTTTGTAGTGATGTATTTGTTGGGTTACACACTAAATCTTTTATCGCTTTTAGGGCTTTCTTTGGCTATCGGTATTTTGGTTGATGATTCTATCGTGGTAATTGAGAACATTTATCGATACTTATTGATGGGTAAAAAGCCCAAAGAGGCAGCTTATATGGGGAGAATGGAAATTGGCAATGCTGCGGTGTCTATTACTCTTATTGATGTAGTGGTCTTTCTACCGCTGGTCTTTTCGAGCGGTATGGTCGCAGATTTATTGAGAGAGTTTGCTGTGGTTATCGTCACTTCTACGCTCATGAGCCTGTTGGTTTCATTCACATTGGTGCCTCATCTTGCCGCGCGTTTTCATCGGCATTTTTCCAAACCAAAAATACATTCAGTTTTTCATCGGATTGATCAAGTATTGGAAAACCTTTCTTTGAGGCTAGTGAGTGTATTAAAATGGTCATTGAATCATAAAAGCCTAATTCTGGTAATTATTTTTTTGCTCATTGCCTCTACCTCTGCACTTTTCTTTTTTGGACTGATTGGCATTGAATTCACTAAAGCAGGAGACCGGTCCGAGTTCATTTTAGAACTTAAATCAAACAAGGAAAACATGTTGGCGGAAACAAGTTTTCTCGCTAAGGATGTAGAATCGATTTTGCTAGGCTATCCTGAGGTTGTTTCGGTATTGACGAAAGTTGGCTCTGGGAGTCGGGGAAGGATTACGATTAATGATCCTTCTCTGGCAGAAGTGTATGTAAAGTTGGTAGATAAATCAGAACGTCATTTTTCTAGCGCTCAATTCGCCAGGCATATTAAATATCGATTGATGAACGAGGTTCCGGGTTTGGAGGTAAGACCTATCGACATCAATATCATCGGGCTTAGGGATGATGATGCAGTACAAGTGACCATATCTGGCGAGGATGAAAAGACAATTAATGCAACGACGCGGCAACTTTCCGGGGTTTTGAAAAAAACACCAGGGGCCGTAGAGGTGCAAACCTCCTTGGAAACCGGTTTATCCACTGTCGTAGCGGAGCCTATTCGTCGCAGAATGGATTTGATGAATGTTGATGCTTCGAGCGCTGCCATCACCTTTCGCACTGCGATTGATGGAAACAAAGATTTTGACCTCCATTTAGCTTCTGAGGTTATTCCCATGCACATTCAACTCAAATCAGATCACGTAGAAGGGATTGAAGATTTAAAGAAAATTACGGTGATCAATGAAAAGGGAAAGCTTATATCTTTCTCGGATATTCTTCATTTTGAGGAAAAAGAACTTTACAATCGCTTAGAAAGAACAAACAGGAATAGATCTGCTACCGTCCAATCCCAGGTGTATGGAAGACCTGCAGGATCGGTGAGTAGAAGTTTTCAAGCAAATATGGCATCTGAACATATAGATGATTCTTTGACTTTAACCTACGGAGGCGCGACCAAACGAACGAGAGATGGAATTTTGAGTATGGCGGTGGCTTTAATTATATCCATTTTTCTGGTTTATGCTGTTCTGGCGGTGCTTTACAATTCGTTTGGTGTTCCGCTAGTAGTATTGATTTCTCTGCCATTGGCTACTATTGGTGCATTTCTCCTCCTGGCATTAACGGGGGAGGCGTTAAGTATTTTTTCCATAATGGGACTCATTATCCTAGCGGGACTTGTAGGAAAGAATGCGATCTTGGTGGTAGATGTAACCCGAAAATATACCAATGAAGGTATAGAGATGAAAGTGGCGCTGTTGGAAGCTACTCGTTTACGTTTGCGACCGATTTTAATGACCAATCTGACCATGATCTTTGGGCTGTTGCCCATCGCATTATCAACAGGTGCTGGATCTGAATGGAAAAATGGCCTGGCTTGGGCCTTGATCGGAGGGCTTTCCAGCAGTATGTTGTTAAGCCTGATTATAGTGCCGGTAGTTTATGATTGGGCCATTCATCTTAAGAAAGGTCTGTCATTTACCTCTGACTATCTAAAGAACTGATCATAGACAAACTTCACGTAGTATAATCCGCCTATGGAAGAACTTCCAAAGCTAGAAGTATAATATTCGTTTAAAATGTTAGATCCGCCGACGATTAGTTTAGACTTTATATTAGGTAAACTGTAGGTGACAGCAGCATCTAAATTACCATAAGCTGGTATTTTTCCTACACCGAAAGTAGACTCCCATAAAAACCGCTCTTGCCAGTGATAATTGATGGTGAACCCGGTCCGGTTCGTAAGTTTTCGATTGCCAAATTTCAAATTGAATCGGTATCTGGGAGTGTTAAAATTAGTTTGGAAGCTTTCATCAAGATTCTCCGTATTTTCAATGGTGCTATAAGCCACGTTTCCCCCAATGGTGTAGTTATTGGGTAAAGAGTAATCCAAGCCCAAAGACCATCCCCAGTTAATAATATCAATGTCAGTAGTTACAAAAGTTTGGTATCTCACACCGGTAGTGTCCGTGAGATCTTCAGGATCTGGTAGTTGGTAGAGTAATTGCGACCCTTGAAAACGATCATATAAGTTTCTGTAGATGTTAGCATCTAGATACAAACGATCATTGAGAAGAAGACCTCTATAGCCAATTTCTAAAGCAAAAACCCTTTCATTTTTCAAGGTTGGGATGTGGATAGTATTACTTAGATCTGTAGTATCCGGGGTAGAAAAAATTGGGTCATTTCCGGTTAACCCGTAGGTTGGAGTACTATTAAATCCATACTGTTCTTGTACTTCTTTTTGTCCACCTACAACAGTATACGCTCCGGTGAATAAATCTACCCACTGATCTGATATAGATGGATACCTGAACGCAGTTTGTGCTGAAAATCGAATGGTTTGTTTCTTTTCTTTGCCTAGGCTATAAGAGAGGGAAAACCTGGGGGTTACTTCTTCATTCAACCGAGTATCTTTATCCCATCTGGCTGAAATATTTATTCTTAAATTATCATCCATGAATGAATCAGTATATTGTCCATAGACTGCGTATTGTTTTATTCGAATGGGATCTCCGGGTTCATCAAAAAAGATGGTCCCGTCACTGTCTACACGGTAGTGCCTATGCTGGAATCCTATAATCACATCTTTTCCATTTAACCATCTGGAAAAGTTATACCTGGCTTCTATTTGTCCTGATGCACTGAAATCCAGGACTCTTCCGCCTCCTTCACTGATAGAAAGTCTGGCAATACTGTCTCTTAAAGCGTTAAACTCCGGGGATCCTTCAACCGGAATAGAAGGAGCATCTCCATCTCTGATTGCTCCATTAGGTTGCCGATTGTCTGCAGCTGTCCGTGCTTCAACGTGAGATTGTTCTTCAGAAAGTCCACCAATTATCCGGGCTGTATAATAATTGGTAAAATAATCCCCATACCATTGCTCAGTAGGTTTCCACGATTCATTGATCAATGATGCAGTGCCGCCGGCATCGTAGGTCAAACCAGCATCTTCTTCAACATACCAATACCTAACTAAAAAATCTTCATTTTCTATCTCTCCTTTAAGGTTATAAATCTTGAAATCATCAATGGAGAAACGATTTTGCGCAGAGTAAACGGCCTGCCCCTCGGCATAAGTGCCAGCCAGAATTGCCGTAGTACTTTTATTGATCTTGTAATGACCTGCAAGTGATACTTTTAGATTGTTTACATCATAATTAACCAGTGAGGACTCAGAAAATCCTGTTCGGGTAAGCGATTCGTCAGAAAAGTCGTTGATTATTGTATTCAATATCTCATTATATTCCGGATTATCAGGTGTGATCCCCTGACCTGCCAGAGAGGCTCTTGCGATACCTTCTGCAAACCCAGGCTGGGATAAAGGAAGGGAAGTTTCATCCCCATAAACATTAACCCCATCGTAACCGGGATTAGTCCATCGGTTACTATTAGGGTCATTAATCGCTGTTTTGTCTCGTGTATCGCTAGCTATCCAATCTTGAGAAGAAAGTGCAGAGCCAGTGAACTTAAAAGCAAATTTTTCTGAAAGTGCTTTTGCATAACGCCAGTCAATACTTTGATAGCTGTCAAACGTACCATCTCCTCCACCATCAAAATTAAGAGCACCCAATTGTAGGCTTGCGGATAGCCCCTGATAGTCAAAAGGGTCTTTGCTTTCAATAAGTAGTGTGCCATTCATTCCTCCCGCTCCATACAAGGCTGAGGAGGCTCCATTTAAAAGCTCTATGCTTTCAACATCCAATTCCGGGAGTCCGAAAAGATTCCCAGCTGCAAAATTCAACCCTGGAGCCTGATTATTCACCCCGTCAATAATTTGGTTGAAACGGTAATTGGTATTACTGTTGAAACCTCGCGTATTTGGAATTTTGAATGTCATACTTTGGGTATTGAGATCTACCTCTCTGAGTTGGGCTAACCCGTCATAGAAGCTCACCTGGGGCATTTTTTCAATATCTTTTATTCCCAGCTTCTGAACAGTAGCACTTGAATGGAGAATGGATTCCTCCTGTAAAGAGGCTGAAACAATCACTTCTTGTCCCAGAAGTATTATTTCTTTCATTTGATAATCCTTCTTAAAAGACCCTGTAGTTTTAATAGTATCTTGAATGGTTTCGTAACCAACGTACGATATGACTAATACATAGGGTGGCTTTCTGTAACTGGAGACAGTGAAATTACCATTTAGATCTGTAACCTGGCCTTCGAGCGAATTAAGCCAGTATGCGTTAGCGCCAAAAAGTGGATCTCCATTCTCATCACTTACTTCTCCCGAGATCATGATGTTTTGTGCGTTTACCCTTAAAAGCGATATAAGAATAATTAAAATAGGTAGAAAACGGATTGATTTCATTATCAAAAATTTGAAGGTATTGTTTAGACAGTAGCTTTGTAAAAAAGATATTTTGTTTTATGCAAATTTGAATGATTATTGCACTTTAATAACAACTCATAAAGTACAATCAAATGTCAAAAAACTATGATCACATGTTGAATATCAATTCAAATCTTTTCAAAAATACTGCTTTATTTTACATGTTGCTGTTTTCTGTGGTGTTTATGTCCAGTTGCGGAGATGATGACGATCCTGAAGATGTTGACTCACTCGTAGATGTGTATGTTTTGTCAGATGCTACTGCAACGGAAGATGTCACTTATATGGGCGAAACCATTATTACTGAAGGCCAGGATATTCTGGTGCAGGTTTCGGGCGCGCTACTTAGGGCTTCTCCCTGTGAGCAAACGGATGTTACGCTCATTGAAATAGAAGCGGATGGTACCTTTGATTTGATTTGCCAATCAGATAATGATTTATCCGCAGATGGTGGTGGATGGGGAGTTGGTGAAAACAGAACAAGTCTTACTTTAAGCTTATTACAGGAGGTAAACGGATCAACTGTTTCCGTACCAATTAGATTAGATGACCTGGAAGAAACAAGTACCAATGTATCGGGAGCTATTTCCGATTTAGGTTTACCGGTGTTCTTCTTCAATCCTAATGAAGAAGATCAAACCATTACAGTTGATGTAGATTTAATCCTTATATTCACCCGTGCATAAAAGAATATTATAAGGCGAAGGCGCAAATCATTCCAAGAGCTACTCTAATGGGTGGCTCTTGGAATGATTTGTGCTTTATCATTAAGTACCTCAATTAATTTATCTAGGTAAAAACGTGAATAGCTGTTTCATAGCGTTTACCATTTTGATTTGAGACAACCACCCAATCAAAAATCCCTGCTATCAACTATCTCTTATGTTTATCTGTTAATTAGAGACTAATAAACCCTTGCAAAGCTTTCCATAGCATTGCTTTTTCCTGTGGGTTCCCGGCTATTTGATTTAAAGGTTTAGAACAGAGAATATGACTATTTTGATAGGGGATTACTTGATAAAAGATTTTAGCTTTAGACACAAATACTAACGCTTTCTCAAAACTTACTTCCTTGTTGAAACCATTTGCAAATACTTGGTACTGATCATTACTGAGCTTACATGCTTCAATAATTTTTTGAAGAAGTTCTAAATCCGAACGATCGCTTGATTCATGAAATATGGCAATGGAGACAACTTGTCCGCCCGGTCTTTTCTGTTTCTCTTCCGGGATATCTGCTAACTCATATGCATTATCCTTTGCTACTTTTACTTCATCCGAAACTGACTTGATAGTTTTTAGAGGACTTTTCTGTTCTTCACCTTTCTGTTCTTTAGGGATTAGTTCTGATTTTGATTCATCAACGAGATAGATATTTTCATGTATGAGTAAGTATAGATATTCCTTATCCATCATACCTATGCTCATTCATTTATTTCAAAGATGGATTTTAGTTCCCTGGCTTCATTTGGTTTCATACGCTTTGCGAGTACCAGTCTGAGTTGTCGTCTTCTTAAAGCACCATCGAATAGCTCTTTTTCCTGTTTTGTTTCTGGCTCTACTGCTGAAATATTAATTGGCTTTCCGGTCTGATCAACCGCCACAAAAGTGAAAAAAGCAGTATTGGTAGGTACTTTAGTATCTGCGGGTATATCTTCTGCGGTTACTTCCAGGTATACCTCCATGGATGAAGTAAAGGCTCGTGTGACAAATGCCATGATGGTGACAGCATTTCCCTTTCTGATCGGCTGAGAAAAAGAAATGTTATCAACCGAGGCAGTCACAACAATCCGATTTGAATGCTTTTGAGCGGCTATTGCAGCAGCTATGTCCATCCAATGCATCAGGCGCCCACCCATGAGATTGTCCAGGCCGTTAGTATCATTTGGAAGAACTAATTCTGTCATGGTGACACAAGACTCACTACACTTTTTTACTTTCTTCATAAAAACTGGTTATCAATAATTTGGCTTATCTACCTCTTACGCCTCGTAAAGGTACAAAGCTGAAATGGTCAAATGTTTCCTTCTTTATTTTATTCACACCTATTTTTTTAATGACCATCATCGATTGTAAATTTTTATTTCCTACTGGAATCACTAACCTTCCTCCAATTTTTAGTTGCTCTATCAATTCCTTTGGAACAGTTGGAGCTCCCGCAGTAACAATAATGCCATCATAAGGAGCAAATCTCGGTATTCCTTTAGAGCCATCGCCATAGTACATGTGTGATTGATAACCAATTGCTGGAAGAAACCGAATTGCTTTTTGATACAATTTCTTTTGATATTCAATTGTATAAACATCAGCGCCAATTTCTATTAATATACATGTCTGATATCCTGATCCCGTACCTACCTCTAAAATTCTATCTCCGGGTTTTACATATAATTTTTCAGTTTGGAATGCTACGGTATACGGCTGACTGATCGTCTGGCCTGCCTCAATTGGAAAGGCTTTATCTTCATACGCATGGGATTCAAAAATCTTGTCAAAAAAGAAATGTCTTGGAATTTTGCCCATTGCAGTAATAACACTTTTATCCTTTATTCCCTTATGAATTATTGTTTTGACTAATTGCCGCCTCAAACCTTTATGCTTGTAGGTATCTTCCAATTGATTTACTTTAAGGCTAAAGTTAATGCGTGTGTTTACAGGAATAATTGAATCAGTAGGGAAAGTGCAGGAGTTAAAAGAAGAAGGGACTAACCTTCATTTATGTATTGCATCCAGCATTTCCAATGAGCTAAAAATCGATCAAAGTGTTTCTCATAACGGTGTTTGCCTTACTGTAACTAAAGTAGTGGAAGGATATCATTGGGTAACTGCAATAGATGAAACGCTCAAGAAATCCAATATGAGTCATATTAGAGTAGCTGATGAAGTGAATATAGAACGATGTATGAAAGTGGATGGAAGGTTTGACGGCCATATTGTTCAAGGGCACGTAGATACTATTGCTGAAGTAAAAAGTGTTCAAGATGAAAAGGGCAGTTGGGTTTTTAGCTTTGAACTAAGTGAAGAGGGATTAATGGTAGAAAAGGGCAGTATTTGTATTAATGGTACAAGCCTTACGTGCTTTAACGTAGCTAAAAGGACCTTTTCTGTTGCAATAATTCCATATACCTTTACAAATACTAATTTCCATCGATTGGTAAAGGGAAACCTTGTTAACATTGAATTTGATATTATTGGAAAATACATTCACTTAATCATTAATCGTAAATGATGGCACTTAATTGTATGGTGGTTGATGACGACAAAATGTCTCGTCTGGTTATGAACAGGTTAATCGATAAAACAGATTTTCTTACTTTGTCATATGACCTTGATAATACAAAAGAAGCATCAGATATCCTATTGGGTGAAAGTTCCAATGACGTAGATGTAGTCTTTTTGGATATTGAGATGCCTGGGATGACTGGTTTGGAGTTAGTTAGGTCTCTGCAGAAGGCCTACAACATCATCCTTGTAACTTCAAAGAAGGAATATGCTACAGAGGCATTTGAAGATTCAGTCGCTGACTACTTGGTAAAGCCTGTTGAGTATGAGCGGTTTTTAAAAGCTGCGAATAAGGTTAAAGAAAACCTGGAAAAAGAAAAGATTCTTGCCGAGAAAGAAGACCATATCTATGTAAAAAGTGATGGAAAGCTCTTTCGTTTGGAGTACAAACACATATCATTTGTGGAAGCATTAGCGGATTATATCATCTTTAATACAGATGAAGGGAGGAAACATATTGTACACTATACGATGAAAGGAATTGAAAAACGACTCCCAGAAAGTATTTTCAGCAGAGTGCATCGCAGTTATATTATCAATAGAAATAAGATTAGCAAGATTGAAGACCTTCAAGCATATATTGGAGAAAAGAGTTTCTCTATTGGCGCATCATACAAAGAGGCTTTAATGGAGAAGTTCAACCTTTTATAGCATATCCATATTAATCCAATCAATACCTTTTACCAGCATGGAAAGGGTATTACTTTGTTCTTTACTTCCTGGAGGGTAATTATACTCCCAGTTGGCTTCTGGGGGTAGGCTCATTAGAATAGACTCTGATCTTCCATTGGTATCCAATCCAAATTTGGTTCCTTTATCAAGAACGAGGTTAAACTCGACATACCTGCCACGTCTGATTTTTTGCCATTCTTTATCCATTTCATTCCATGGTCTAATTCTAAGACCTTCTACCGCCTGGCTATAAATGGGTATGAATGTCTCACCAACTTCCTTCACTAATTTCCAGCGGTCACTTTTGCTAAAACCGTCAGCCTCTGTTAGTCTATCGAAGAAAATGCCTCCTATGCCTCGTGTTTCGTTGCGATGCTTTACAAAGAAGTAATCATCAGCCCAATCTTTGAATTTTGGATAGTATTCCGGGCTATGCCGATCACAGACTCTCTTTAGCGCAAGATGGAATTGCTTGGCTTTGTCTTTGATAACATAATGTGGTGTGAGGTCTATCCCACCTCCAAACCACCATGTTCCGTTACTCATCTCAAAGTATCGAATGTTCATGTGGATGATTGGCACCCATGGATTTTGAGGATGCAGTACAATAGAAACACCGGTTGCAAAAAAATCAGCTTCCGGTAAGCCCAAAGCGTTGAGAATTTTTTGTGGAGTCCGTCCTTCCACTGCAGAAAAGTTTACCCCTCCTTTTTCTATAAGATCACCTTGTTTGATGACTCTGGAACGACCACCACCACCTTCAGATCGATCCCACTTATCTTGCTGGAAAAGTGATTTACTATCTAGTTTTTCTAAGTTATTACAAATATTGTCTTGTAGCGTCATAAACCAATCTGCTATGCTATGTTTTGTGATTTTTTCCATTTAAAAAGGATATCCAATACCAATGTTTATTTCGGAATTATTGTTAAAGTCATTAAACAGTTCTGGCAAGACAAATCGCTTATTTCTAGGCTTGGCAGGATCTACTATTCTAATTCCAAGGTCTAATCTGAAAACGAGAAACTGAAGGTCAAACCTAAGCCCAGTGCCTCCGGCCAACGCCATTTGACTCAGAAAGTTATCTAGCTTGAAGACAGCTTTATCAAATTCTACATCATCTGAGTTATTTTCTATTCGCCAGACATTCCCTGCATCGAGAAAGAGCGCACCTTCCACAAACCCCACTAAATCCCTTCGCAACTCGATCGAAGACTCAATAAGTATTTCACCTGGTTGTTCAGACTGATCATCAATTACATTCGTTTCATTACCCTCACCATCAACTTCAAAAGTAACGAATGAGCCAGGACCAAGTCTCCGTGGTCGCCACCCTCTAATACTGCTGCTACCACCGGCATAAAAGTACCCATCGTAAGGAAGCCCCCTGTTGTCACCAAAGGGATAGGCATACCCAATATTTATTCTATAAGCAAGGTTGTATTTTCTAGTTAGTCGATCAACCTTTCTTGCATCAATATTGGTTTTTATGTAATTAAATGTTGCTAAAGAATCACCAAAGAATGGATTAGATACAAGACCATTGAATTGCCCGCCTATTTCAAGATAGGTTTTTAGAAATGCGCCATTATCTCCTGCTCCATATGCGCCAAAATTTTGATTACGTTCAAAAGAACTACTCGTGACAACGGCTGACCGAAAGGCATTTGCATACGAATTTCTTCGTTCCACAAGGCTATCGATAAAATCTTCAAAGTCAGGAGTATTATTAGAATCAATCCAGCTAATTCTTACAGGTGTTATGGTATATTTTGTTTCGTCGCGAATTTGCCAACTGTATGCTAAGGCACCGCTATAGTTAAGTCGTTCGTATTCGCTTACACGATCCTCATAAGCTATACCAAAAGATATGCGAGTGTTGGGGTTATAGTTACCAATCCTATTTTGATATTTATTTCCAATGGGAAAAAGAAATTGAGGAAAGCTGACTGCCAGTTCCCCACCAAATTGTCTACTCGTATACGCACCTGTAAATTCACTTTCAATGTCATCTTGGACAGAGCTTAAATCCTGCAACTTAGCGTTGAGGTCAAGACTGATGATCTCCAAAAGACGAAAGGTGTTTCTGTTTTTTAGGTTGATATTGACGAATGGCCCTGGATTACCCTGGGTGCTGCTTAAGCCAAATTCACTTGAGGTTTGGTACTTATCAAATGGAGAGGTGAAAATATTGGCAACAAAGAGATTGCCTAGCGTATCGTAATTGATGTTGACGAATTTGAAATTGTCAAGAAATGATAGTTGTCGCTGTGTCTCGATGGTCTGCTCACGGCTGTACTTGTCATCTTGTTCCAGTGGAATACGCCATTCGAGTATTCTTTTTGGATACTTTTTTCTTCCAAAGCTGAAGGTAATGTCTTGAAAAGTTTCTGTGATTCTTTTAAAACTCTGACTTACGCTTGCCTCTGAAACAAAGACAACGGAATCTATGTAAAAAATTTTGTGTTGGTCTCGACCTTCAGGGTTTTGGATAATTTCTTTGATCAAAAGAGTATCGCTACCGAGTGCCGTTGAGTCTATTCTGAAAGTAACGAACTGTTTTGAAAACTCATAATAGCCATTATTAATAGCTAGGTTATACAAAAAGTTTCTTTCTTCTGAAATGGTGCCTTGATCATAATACCCTTTTTGCAAGGGTGAATCTTCTTTGTTTGCAAATACAAGATCGGCCAGAACAGGATCGTTGATTTGATATTGAATAGAGTCGATGATATAACGTGCTTTTTTATCCACATGAAAATCTAGATTAATATATCTTTCTTTTGCACCTGCTACTCGACTTACGACGTTCCTTACCTTTCTGCCAAACTTTCTCATGCTTCCTAAGCTATCAAAATTGGCGGTGTCAATATTAACCGTAGCTCTAAAAAATCCTTTCGAGTTGAGGTATTTTCTAATATCCTCAGCAGCTAGTTTTGCTTCATTATGATCATAGATGGAAAGTGACTCACCCCATCTCATCACTTGATTACCCTGCTCAATTTTTTTTCTTTTTTTATCGAGTTTTCTCGCCTTTTTTGTTCTTAGTTTATTTTTTCTTTTGTCATTTTTTGCGCGCTCAATTTTTCTATCAAATTTTAATTCAATCCTTTTTTCGTTAGCTATCGCCTTTTCTTTATTAAATCCTGGAATGATGGTCACCTGAGTGGCATTCATTTTTCCAGCAATCTTCGGTGATCTTTTCTCCACAATCCGGTTCAATCTTTCTTTTAATTTTCCCTTTTTTTCTTCACTTTCAGTTGCTTTGATCTTCTTGTTTATTGTCTCTTTTTTATCATTAAGCCGTAGTTCTTTTCTCGCAATTTTAGGTCCGAAAACAACGCCATTCTTTCCCCACTCGTAGAAGTGGGCTAAGTGAGCAAAGGGCATTCCAAGAAATCGGGTATTTTTTTCTTTTTTTAGGAGTGCATATGAATCGTCCTTAAGACTCCCGGAAATTCCTTTGATATTCTGCTTGGCTAGGATCTGCTCATCATTTTTGAGAAATTTTGATCCCAGGCAGGAAGTTAGGACTAACCCTGCGAATAAAAATATTTTGTCTAATTTAAAGAAATGCTTCAAGATAGATGCTCTCTAAGAACGAACAGAAATATATAAAATCACTAAGAATTAAGAAGTATCGTTCGCGTGAAAAACATTTTTTGGTTGAAGGAACAAAAAGTATAATGGAGTTGCTTGAATCTGACTTTGAGATTGACATACTGGTGTCTAGTGATCAACGCCTCTTTGATATTAAAAAAAAAGGAAATTTTCGATTGGAATTGGTTTCAGAAAGTCTTCTTTCTCAATTGGGAACATTTAAAACTAATAACTCCGGATTGGCCGTAGTAAAAATGAAGGAGCAGGTACCTTTTAATTATCAGTTGGACGATTACCTATTCGCTTTAGATGGAGTAGGGGATCCTGGTAACCTAGGTACTATTGTTCGAACATTAGATTGGTTTGGCTTTAAAAAATTATTGTGTTCAAAGGATTGTGCAGAATTCTACCACCCAAAAACCATAGCTAGTACAATGGGTTCCTTTACTCGCATAAGGGTATATTATGAAAATCTCCAAGAGATCCTACCTAGATTAGAAGGGCCGGTTTATAGCGCCGATGCAAAGGGAATTTCCATGTATGATATAGGTGATTTATTAAAAGGGACCATCGTGATGGGTGGAGAATCTCATGGTATTCGACCAGAGATAAAAGACATGATGTCCGAGCGTATTGCGATTCCTAAATATGGCACGGCGGAATCTCTGAACGTCAGTATTGCTACCGGAATATTAGCTTGCTACTTGCGCATGTCAAAATAAGTATTCAAAAGACCGTGGGTAGATGGATCGTGATCTCCATTTCTGGTATTTTTGATTTCAGACAAGATCGGTTTTGCGAGTTGTTTGCCCAATTCAACGCCCCACTGATCATAGCTGAAGATATTCCAAATGACACCCTGAGTGAAGATTTTATGTTCATAATAAGCAATAAGTTTTCCTAAATTATAAGGGGTCAGTTCTTTTATTAAGATAGAAGTGGATGGCCTATTTCCCCCAAATAGTTTGTATGGCACTAATTTTTCTCTGATGTTTTCACCCATTTCGGATTGAACTTGTTTTTCGGTTTTTCCGTGTAAAAGTGCTTTAGATTGGGCAAAAAAGTTAGCTAACAACTTTTCATGGTGATCGGTGTGATGATGTCCTGATTTGGCAAAAGCAATGAATTCCGTAGGGATGATCTTAGTACCCTGATGTATAAGTTGGTAAAATGCATGTTGCCCATTTGTTCCAGGTTCACCCCAAACTATCGGCCCTGACTGGTAATTGATGTTTTTACCATTTCGATCAACATACTTTCCATTGCTTTCCATATCTGCTTGTTGTAAATAGGAAGGAAGATACCTCAATCTATGATCATATGGCAAAATGGCCATAGAATCATATTCAAGAAAATTATTATACCAAATTCCAATCAGCGCAGCAATTATTGGTATATTCTCCTCAAAGCTGGCGTCTCTAAAATGAATATCCATCTTGTAGGCTCCTTTGAGGAGATCTTCAAAACAATGATATCCCGCTGTACATGCAATACTTAACCCGATGGCTGACCATAAGGAATATCTTCCTCCAACCCAATCCCAGAAGACAAACATGTTTTTTTCATCAATTCCAAAGCTCTTGACTACTTCTAAATTGGTACTAACGGCAACAAAATGTTTTGCTATAGCTTGCTCATTTCCTCCATTTTCTAGAAACCATCGTTTGGCGGATTCTGCGTTAGTCATCGTCTCCTGGGTGGTGAACGTCTTTGAGGCGATGATAAACAAGGTGGTTTCAGGATTTAAGCCATTTAGTTCTTCAAGTAACTGAGCTGCATCTACATTGGATACAAAGTGAGGAGTAATGGTACTCCAATGATCTCGCAAGGCATAGGTAACCATCTTAGGTCCTAGGTCAGAGCCACCAATGCCGATATTCACGATATTTGTGATTGATTTTTCTGAGTACCCTTTCCACTTTCCACTCAATAATTTTTCAGAGAAAGTTCTGATTTTTTCCAGTTCTGCTCTGACCTTATTTCCATTTTCATCAGCTCTATTAAGATCTCTAAGAGCGGTGTGTAGTACGGCTCTGTCTTCTGTTTCGTTGATCTTTGTTCCTTTAAACTGCAGAACTACGGCTTCGGCTAAATTGCATTCTCTTGTAAGAGTAATAAGATTTTTAAAGACTTCCTCCGATAGATTGTTCTTGGAGAAATCAAAAAGGAGATCATCAATTTTGAAGCTAAATTTTTCAAACCTTTCTGTATCCTGAAAGAGACTTTTGATATCTCCGGTATCTTTTTTAGCTAATTCAAGTAAAGTATCCCATGACTTGGTAGTGGTAGGATTTATGTTTGGTAACATGCCGATAAATTTTACTAGAAACCAGGAAGAATATTTTCTCTGACGAAAAGATAATAGGAGTATACCACAAAACCTATCAAATACACAATGCCCTCAGCTCTGTCAAGTTTATATTTATTTAAAGTAAACATGAAGAGAAATAGCATGAATGTACCAACCATAACAATGTAAAGGTCTATATTCAATGTAGTGGTATACACAAGTGGCGAATGGATAAGGGATGTAGCGCCCAACACCAGTAATAGGTTAAAAGTGTTGGAACCAATAATATTTCCAACAGCCAAATCAGAATTTTTGTGAAATGCGGCTACAGCAGATGTGGCTAGTTCTGGAAGCGAAGTACCTGCCGCAAGTATTGTAAGGCCAATCATTTTGTCACTTACACCAAAGGATTCTGCTATTTTTGTGGCGTTATTTACAATCATTTCCCCGCCAAAAACAAGCCCTGCAATTCCAAAAACAATCATTAACGTGGTCTTCAGTTTTCCATGGATCTCAATATCATCAACTTCTGCTTCTGGATTTCTCTTAATATTGATGAATATGTATGTTAAAAATAGGATGAACATCGCTATAAGTATAAGACCATCTTTTGTATCAAGGCCATTTTCTGTTGAATCGAAAAACCAAATGTCGTTCACTAAAACGAAGAAAATAATAGTAGCTAAAAGTGAATATGGCACTTCTTTCCACAGTGCATTCTGTTCTACCGCAAGAGGATATATAATGCTTGACACGCCTAGGATAAGAAATAGGTTAAAAATATTTGAGCCTATGATGTTTCCAAAAACCAGTTCATTCCCTGATCCACTCACTTCCCTGGAACCCGAAATGATATTAACTACCAATTCAGGTGCTGATGTACCCATTGCCACTACAGTAAGTCCGATAGCGATATCCGAGACCTTAAACCTTTTTGCAAGTGAAGAGGCGCCGTTTACTAAGTAATCAGCCCCTTTTATTAAAAGAATGAATCCAATAATTATTAGGAAAAAGTTCAGTAAGATGCTACTCAAATCAGTCTAAGGTTTGTTGCGGTGACTTGAAATAAAAATGATTGGCGTAAATTAAGCATATTCTAAAATATTTAATTTCATTATTTCAAATATGATCACAAATTCAAGTCAGTCAATAAGTTATGAACTTTATCCTTTAATTTTTCTACTACTTCATAATAACCATTACCATCAAAGTCATCCCTTACTGAAAAGTAAAATTTTATCTTCGGTTCAGTACCGGATGGGCGGATACTTATCTTGGTTCCATCTTCTGTCAGAAATTGAAGAACGTTAGATTTTGGAAAAGCTACTTCTATCCGTGTGCCATCGCTATTTTTTCTGATCCCGCTTAGATAATCAATATTTGCTATTACTTTAGATCTCCCCAACATAGAGGGAGGATTATTTCTAAAATCTTCCATCATTTTCTTGATTTCCTCGGCTCCTTTTAATCCTATTTTAGTGATAGATTTTAAAGATTCATAATAGATTCCAAACTCTTTATAAATATCAAGTAGCAATTCAAATACAGACTTACTCTGGCTCTTTGCCCAAGCGGCCATCTCTGCTATCATAATTGAACTTACAACCGCGTCTTTATCTCTTACTTGATCGCCAATTAGGTATCCATAGCTTTCTTCACCGCCTCCTATGAACTTCTCTTTTCCTTCTAACTTTCTGATTAGATCAGCGATGTATTTAAATCCCGTGAGTGTATTGTAGCACCTTATGTGATTTTTGTCTGCAATGTCTTTCAATAACTCTGTAGTGACAATGGTTTTTGCGATGAACTCATTGCCTTTTAATCCTATTTCTTTTGATTTTATTACAAGATAATAGATCAAAAGAACTGCTGTTTGATTTCCGTTGAGCAATTGGTATTCACCTTGGGTATTTTTTACCGCAATTCCTACACGATCTGCGTCAGGGTCAGTCGCTAGTATTAAGTCTGCTTTCCTTTCAGCGCCTTGTTTTAGCGCAAGAGACATCGCTTCCTGTTCTTCCGGATTAGGATAAACCACCGTGGGAAAGTTGCCATCAGGTTTGGCTTGCTCTTCTACAATATGTACTTCTTGGTAACCAAGCTCTTTTAGTACTCTTGGAATTAATGTGATTCCTGTTCCATGAATGGAAGAGTACACGATTTTTAAATGAGCGCTTTTGATAGTCTCTTTATCTATGAGCGATAATTCCTTAAGTTTTTTCAGATAGGCTTCATCAAGATCTTTCCCTATAATTTCTATAAGTGATCCGTCAGATTCAAATTGTACTTCATCAATACTTCTGATTTTACCTACCTCCTCCATGACATTTTTGTCGTGTGGGGAAATGAGCTGGCCTCCGTCAGACCAGTATGCTTTATAGCCATTATATTCTTTTGGATTGTGTGAAGCAGTTAGTACCACACCTCCACTGCATCCTAAATTTCGAATAGCAAACGATAATTCAGGGGTAGGTCTCAGGTCTTCAAACAGATAGGCATTAATTCCGTTTGCAGTAAAAACATTCGCGGTGGTCTCAGCAAAAAAACGACTGTTATTTCTACTATCATGAGCGATAGCTACACTGATAGCTCCGTCATTCTGCTTTTTTAAATAATTCGCAAAACCTTGTGTGGCCATACCAATCGTATATTTGTTTAATCGGCTCGTGCCTATACCCATGATTCCTCTTAAACCGCCAGTACCGAATTCAAGGTCTTTCAAAAATGATTCATCCAGCTCTTCTTGATTTTCAAGTATCCTCAATATTTCTTCTTTAGAAGATTTATCAATGTTTTTGGCTTTAAGCCATAGGTTAGCTTTTTCTTTTGATTCCATGTGGTTTAGGTGTTTGTTTTAATTTAAGAAAATCCTAGTCGTGTTTTCACCTTGTTAAGTGTGGTGTTCGCAATTTCTGATGCTGTTTCTTCTCCTTTTGATAATTGCATTTCCAGTTCATCAATATTATTCACGTAGTAGGTGTATTTCTCGCGTTCTGACTTAAACTCTTCAAGCAATAGCTCGAAAAGCTCCTGCTTGGCATGGCCGTATCCATAGTTGCCTGCTTCGTATTTCTTTCGCATTTCTTTGACTTGGTTTTGTGTGGCAATCAGCTTATAAATTGCGAAAACATTACAGGTATCGGGATTTTTTGGCTTTTCTATTGGGGTACTGTCTGTTACAATCTGCATTACATTTTTCCTTAACTTTTTTTCTGGTAAAAACACATCAATGATATTTCCATAACTTTTGCTCATTTTTTGACCATCCGTTCCAGGTACAGTCATTACATCATCATTGATAAGCGCTTCTGGTAAGATAAATGTCTCCCCGAATTGACGGTTGAAAGAAGACGCCATATCTCGTGTCATTTCCAAATGCTGTTTTTGATCTTTTCCTACTGGAACGAATTCAGCATCATATAATAAAATGTCGCATGCCATTAGTACCGGATAAGTGAAAAGACCAGCATTGACGTCTGCTAGGCGATCCGATTTACTTTTGAATGAATGGGCGTTTGCCAACATTGGGTAAGGAGTGAAGCAGCTAAGATACCAAGTAAGCTCTGTGCAAGCTGGTACTTTGGATTGACGGTAGAATACATTTCTTGAAGTGTCAAAACCACAAGCTAACCATGCAGCGGCTACCGCGTTTATGTTTTCCTTTCTAGCTTCACTGTCTTTAATGGTGGTAAGCGAGTGAAGGTCAGCGATGAAGAAAAAGGATTCGTTTTCTTGCTTTTTGGATAACTCAATGGCGGGTTTAATGGCTCCTATAATATTTCCTAAGTGTGGTTTCCCTGAACTTTGAATTCCAGTGAGTATTCTAGCCATTTGACGAAAAAATTTGTGCAAACCTATATAATTTGAATCTTTGTAATTCTTAATTTTTGCCTAACAAGTAAGTAATAAAAATGAGACTTTCACTTAATGTGCTGGGAACGCTTATCCTATTTTCAGTTGCCGCTCAACCAGCTATTGAATTTCAGAACGTAGACTATGATTTCGGAGAGATAGACGAAGAAAACGGCTATGCTGAACATAAATTTAATTTTATAAACAGCGGTAACGAGTCAGTTAAAATAACTAATGTAAAGGCGTCTTGTGGCTGTACTACACCAGGATGGACCAAGGAAGAAGTGATGCCAGGTGACTCCGGGTTTGTAGCAGCCCGGTATAATCCAAGAAACAGACCAGGACGTTTCCGGAAATCATTGAGGATAACTACTTCGGATCCAGCTTCGGATCAGACACTGTATATCATGGGGTTTGTAAAGCCTAAACCAACAACTCCGGAGAAAGAATATCCTATAGAAGTTGGAGATTTTCGTTTGAAATATAAGGCGTTGAATATGGGTAAAATCAATACAGAGAAAAAGGTTTCTAAGTCTTTTGATATTTATAATCAGTCGGATTCAACAGCTTTTCTCAACCTGGAAAAGTGGACAATTCCAAAGCACATTACGATAGCGCTGTCTCCGGAGTCCATCAATCCTGGTAAATCAGGTAAGCTTGTATTGACATATGACCCTTTAATAAAGAATGATTATGGCTTTGTAAGCGATCATATTTTTTTAAATACGGCTGTTGGAAAATCATTATCAGTTATTGCAGTCATCGAAGAATATTTTCCTGTGATGACAGCTGAAGAACTAGATCAAGCGCCAAAGCTTGACATATCCGATGGAGTGTTTGATTTTGGTAGAGTAAAATCAGGCTCAATCATAGAGACGTCATTTGAACTTACTAACTCCGGAGAAGAGAAATTAAAACTCAGAGCAATTAAATCAAATTGTGAATGCGTTACTTATGAATTTAAAGACAAGGTGATTAAAAAAGGGAAGAGCAAGACATTGAAAATAAAATTTGATACGTCGGACATGAGAGCAAATCAATATAAATCAATTACCGTCTACTCCAACGATCCGGTCAACCCAACACAGATCATCACAATTAAAGGAAAAGTTGAGGAATAAAATGAACGATCAATTGCCCTCCCATTTATTATTTTCCAGATCAATATCTGCTAAATAACCAGATTCATCAATTTGAATAGATTCAATCTCGCTGAGAGGATTATTAATAATAAAGCTGTAATTAGGGTGAGTCCATGGCCAGTCTGGTAGAATGACCCTTTCATAGACGGTTAGGTGTTCTTTTTCACCTCTCATTATCCTCAAGGGAGCATAGTAGACCTTTTTGCTGCCATCCTTAAATGTGACATAAATGTCCATAGGCATCGGCATCTTACCTTTTCTTTTTAGGGAAACTTGTGTTCTATTATCGGAGGTGGACCAAACAGAATCAATTGCGTAGTCTATGGTGTTTGTAGTATTCACCCAATAATCAAGATACCAATCCAGCTCAAGTTTGGATTCTTTTTCAAATACCCGGATCCAATCAATTGCATCAGGGTGTTTAAAACGCCACTGATGGTAATATTTTTTAAGTGCTGAAGCTGTTTTTTCTTTTCCTATCAAATAATTCATTTGAGCCAATGCCACAGCTCCCTTTATATACGATCCAAGTGAATATGCTCTATTGGTTGCAAAATGGTCAGCATGTGTACTAAGAGGTTCTTCGATTCCACTGGTTGCTAGATAAACATACGTTGCAAAATTTCTTTTTTGAGTTCTATCAGAACCTTTAAAAAGATGGGTCATTGTTTCTGTGGTAGCATACGTAGTAAATCCCTCGTCCATCCACGCATAATAGCTCTCATTAGTAGCTAACATTCCCTGATACCAGCTATGAAGTGCTTCATGTACGGTTACACCCACCAGACTTTGTAGGTTTCTTTCCCCTGTGATTAAAGTGGCCATGGGATACTCCATCCCTCCATCACCTCCTTGGATCACGGAATAGTGAGAGTAAGGGTATTCGCCAAAATTTTTCTCAATAAATTCAAATGCTTTCACAGTAAGTTGGGGTAGATCTTTCCAGGCTTCTGTTTTTTCTCCATTCTGGTAAAAAAAGTGTAATTCAGGACCGCCCTCAACATTTGCAATAACATGCTGATAGTCAGGATCAGCGGCCCAGACAAAATCATGGACGTCTTTAGCTTCGAATTGCCAAGTAAGTTTTTTTTTCTTCTTTCTTACTTCAACTCCATCAGTTTCATATCCGTACCCGATCTCGTCAGGATTTTGTAAAGAACCAGATGCTGCAAGGACATAATTATGATCTATTGTAATATTAACGAAAAAGTCTCCCCAAGGAGCATAAAATTCTCTGCCTACGTAGGGGTGAGCATGCCATCCTCGGCGATCATACTCTGCCATTTTAGGATACCATTGAGACATGCTATATTCTATCCCTTCTCGGTTGTCTCTCCCACTTCGTCTTATTTGTAGAGGAACCTGACTTTGAAAATTCATTTTAAATGTGGAGGATGACCCGGGGAGAATAGGTTTTGCCAACGACACTTCTAAAACTGTTCCTTCCATGATGTATTTTAAATCTTCTCCATCTTGTTTAAGGTTGTTTATCCGATGGAAACCAATCTCGGTATTGCTTAATTTATAGATTCGATCCTTAACCCGACCATCAGGATCTTCAATCGTCCTACTTCTCGTGTCCATCATGCTGTTAGGCTGAAAAGCATTAAAGTAGAGATGATAAAACACTTTATACAAGGTATCAGGACTATTGTTGAAGTAGGTTAAGTCTTGAACTCCCCTAAATTGATTCGTTTGAACATCAAAATCAATGTCCATTTTATATTCAATTCTTTGCTGCCAATAATCCTGTGCGCAAGTAATTGGTACATAAAAAATAAATAATATCTCAATCAAGAATATCTTGTAAAAATTATATATCATCGTTAAAAATTAATTTAGAACCCGAACTCAAACTTTGAGTTTCTGGTTGATATTAATTACCACATTAACCTTAACAACATGGAAAAAATTTTAGATTTTATACTACTTATTGTTTTTGCATTAGGATCAGCCATTGTATTTACAGTTGCTGTTATTTGGAAGTTTTTTCAAGCAATGTTTCAAATTATCATTGGTCGATTTTCCGTCAGTTAAACATCTACTTTCGCATACTTAGCATTTTTTTCTATGAAGTCTCTTCTTGGAGCTACTTCATCGCCCATAAGCATAGAAAATAGGTGATCTGCTTCAGCGGCAGATTCAATCGTTACTTTTTTTAAACTTCGGTGGTCAGGATCCATCGTGGTCGTCCAAAGTTGATCTGGGTTCATCTCGCCTAATCCTTTATATCTCTGCACGTTTACTGAGTCTTCCTTACCTTCAGGTACTATTTCTTTTACTATTCTGACTCTGTCATCTTCTGACCATGCATACTTTTCTGATTTGCCTTTTTTTATCAGGTAAAGTGGGGGTAAGGCAATGTATAAATATCCCTTCTCTATTAGGCTTCTCATATACCTAAAGAAAAATGTTAGTATTAGTGTTCTAATGTGGCTCCCGTCAATATCCGCATCGGTCATGATAATGATTTTATGGTATCTTAATTTTTTAAGATTAAGGGCTTTTTCATCTTCGTCAGTTCCAAAAGAAACGCCTAGTGCAGTGATGATGTTTTTTATCTCATCATTATCATAAATCTTATGTTCTTGCGCTTTCTCTACATTTAATATTTTTCCCCTTAGAGGCAAAATAGCTTGAAACTTACGATCTCGTCCTTGTTTAGCAGAACCGCCAGCTGAATCACCCTCTACAAGATACAATTCGCTGATTGCAGGATCTTTTTCTGAACAATCTGCAAGTTTCCCAGGTAGTCCAGTTCCTGAAAGAACATTTTTTCGCTGAACCATTTCACGCGCTTTTCTTGCCGCGTGGCGAGCTTGTGCAGCAAGAATGACCTTCTGAACAATTTGCCTTGCTTCCTTGGGGTGCTCTTCAAGATATTCTAAAAGAATATCACTTACGCAAGTGTCCACTGCACCTATAGCATCAGAGTTTCCTAATTTGGTCTTTGTTTGCCCTTCAAATTGTGGTTCTGCTACTTTCACTGAAATGACTGCAGTAAGACCTTCCCGAAAATCATCTCCGCTAATTTCGACTTTTACTTTTTCAAGAAGTCCAGATTTATCTGCATATCCTTTTAATGTTCTTGTTAATGCCCGTCTAAAACCTGAGACATGAGTACCACCTTCAATAGTATTGATATTGTTAACGTAAGAAACTACGTTTTCTGAAAAAGAAGTATTGTAACTAAGCGCAACTTGAACAGGAACTCCTCCTCTTTGACCCTCTATAAATACAGGTTCAGGAATCAGGTTTTCACGTGTGCTATCTAAATAAGTGACAAACTCTCTCAAACCTCCTTCAGAATAAAATTCTTGCTTATAATTATCTTCTTCGGTTTCTCTATAATCAATTAGTTCAATCTTTATGCCTGCGTTTAAATAAGAAAGCTCCCGAAGACGAGAAGCAATCGTCTTAGAATTATATGTAGATACATTAAATATTTCCGTATCTGGTTTAAAGTGAATAATAGTTCCTGTGATATCTGTTTTACCCGTTTCTTTTACAGAACCTTCTGGTATTCCTTTGTGGTATTCTTGTTGAAAAATAGCACCATTCCGATGTACTGTAGCAACTAATTTAGAAGATAGAGCATTTACACACGAAACACCAACTCCATGAAGGCCACCAGAAACTTTATAGGTGTCTTTGTCAAATTTTCCACCAGCATGAAGGACAGTCATTACTACCTCAAGTGCACTCCTTCCTTCTTTTTCATGAATATCAGTGGGGATCCCTCTTCCATTATCAGTGACTGTAATGGAATCGTCAGGATTAATCTCTACTTTTATCGTATCACAATATCCAGCAAGTGCTTCATCTATTGAGTTATCTACCACCTCCCATACCATATGATGAAGGCCCTTCACACTTATATCTCCAATATACATAGCAGGCCTTTTTCTTACAGCTTCCAAGCCTTCTAATACTTGAATATTACTTGCGGAATATTCTCCTTTTTTCATTTGATTTTTTTCTTCCATTTAATATGATCAATGCTGATATGAGCTTAGAAAATCGTAGCGCTAGATTCTTTTTTAATCACTCTTGCTTATTAAACTTGCTGTAAATTGTAAACTTTCAAAGATACAAAATTCTGCAGACTGAGTTCGTTTTTTTTGACCTCATAATCTATTGATTCTTTTGAGGTTAGTACAACAACAGGGTGTTCATTAAAAACTATGACTGCATTAATTTTATTTTTCCAATGATATAGCTAAACGTAGATTTTACTTACTGTGTCTTGCTTTTGCTTTTTGGTACCATAAAACCAACTTGAAGTCCAATTTGAAAAGGGAAATGTACGGATGATTTAACTTCCCTATCGAAGTAGTTATCGAGAATTTGAACTTCTCTTGACGAATCATTTAAGTATTTTTTTGAAAAGGATCTTCCAACGATGTTGATGCCAGCATATAAGTCAATTGTAAATCCAGAGTTACCTGCATCTTTCATCCATCGATTTCCTATGAGAATTCCATATCCAAAACCTGTTTCAATCATATTTCCAAACCTTCTTACCACTGCATTGGTGATCGCAGTATCCAAATGATTGACTTGGTGATTTAAGTACTTAAAAGACAATTCATGACCAAAGTAAAACATACCATTAGTCCTATACAACCCATAAAATTTTTGGCGAAAGTGAATTCTTGATCCCCTTGTGTAGAGTTGGTAATCTTCGATATTACCTTCAGAAGTAAAAAAAGGATCTCTAAGCAAGTCTAATTGCAATTGGTAGCCGAGTCTTTCCTGCATATAATATTCTACGGAAACGGGTAGCTCATCTATAAATAGCCAGGCAGGGTTGCTTTCCAGTATGATCCCCCAATATTCATTTATCTTAGGCTTGAAATACTTCAATCGTTTTTTTTTGAATTTATATTCTGGTTTGTCATAGGTTTCTCTATCCCTCGCAGAAATGCTAGTTTTGAAGACTGGCTTCTCATCTTCATAAATTGGGTAGTAAGATCCTGCTTTTGAACCGTCAGGATTGTGTAGGGTCCATTCTCCAATTCTTTTGTCATCCTTCAGTTTACCCGTCATTTTTATGGTCCCATCAGGATAGTATCCAATATAGTTCCCTTCATTTTGAAAAAACGTAGCCTCGCCTTCAAGGCCTCCATTTTCTCCATAGTAATGCCATTTTCCATTTTTTTTTCCTTCGAATAGCTGACCTCTTGATTTTATGCTTCCGCTTGGATAGTATTCATTGTAAGTGCCCGATCCTTCTTCAAAATCACCTTCTCCAAGTAATTCACCGCTAGGGTAAAAAAGTTTCCAAAAGCCATCTTTCTGATCGTTAACTACTCTGCCTTCCTGGTTTACTTTTCCATTGTCGTAATAATAAATCCAATCTCCAATCCTTGAACCTTTTGCATATTTACCTTCTGCAGCCACCACCCCATTTTTATGATAATACATCCAAGTACCGGTTTTTAATCCATTTTCAAATGAGCCGGTAGCTTCTATTTCTCCTGATTCGTAGTAATAAATCCATTCACCTTCACTCTTCTCATTTTCATTGTATCCTTCCATTCTTCGCTTGCCAGATGGATAAAATTCGGTGTATTTACCTTGGCCGTTTTCCATATAAGCCTGTGCTTTAAGCGATCCGTCTTCATAGAAATAATTCCAGATGCCACTTTTTTGATTATCGAAATAATTACCACTACTTTTTTCCCCGCCATTTTCATAATAAAATCTCCAATATCCATTCTTGTCAGACTTTCTTAAAATTCCTTCGGACTTGATGTTTCCATTTTCGTAATAATATTTCCACTTTCCATGAGGGTAACCTTGATGATATCTGCCTGCAGCTTTTGGGCGGCCATTTTCATAATAATATTTCCAGACGCTATCAGGTTGGTTTTTATGATACCAGCCAAATGTCTGAAGAGAGCCATTTAGATAGAAAGATTCATATGAGCCCTCCAGAGCAGAATCCTTTATTGAATAATGGAAAATTTCTTTAACCAGCGAACTGTCACTTTCGAAAAAATTTTTCTGTTGTTTTTTTTGGCCAAAAGAGAAAATACACAGAATAAGAAATACAAGATAGCATCTGTTTTTAAGCATGCTGACTATTGCGTGATTTCTTGAATTTATGACCCCAACCTTCTAGTTCTTCTGTCGACCATAACGGAGGATAGAAGACGATTCTTTGATTTACAGGTGGTAAGTATTTCTGCCAATTGGTTCCCCCGGAGGCCTTTATGATACTCGGGTCTCTTTGAAGGTATCTTGTAGCTGATTTTAAGTGTTGTAATGGCCAGTCGACATTGGCTTTAAGATCAAGCATCTTTAGTTCATTAATAATTCTGGAATGACCTTGATAGTTGGTGAGATACTGTTGGAGAAAATTGGTTTCCCTCACTTTTTCACCAAGTTCTTTGAATGTCCTAAAGTATTTAATTTCGAACTGTTTGAGCGTAAGTGTTTTTTTGCCTGTTGCTAATTCTGTTGCTCCCGATTTCCAATACAAGTGGTCATAAAGTTGGTCAATGGTTGCATTCTGATTAAAAGACTCCTTGCTGTTGATGTTGACAAGATTAATGAAATCTGTAGCTAATATTTCAATCATTCTGTATTGTCCTGATTGAAAGCCACTTGCCGGAAGCAAAGCCATTCGGAAAGCTAGAAATTGTTCCTGATCCATACCTTCTGTCATTACATCAAAAGAATCAACCAAGTGGTCGAAATAGCGATTGATACGTCTTAGACGTTTTAAGAACAGGTTGCTATCAACTGGATCTGAGAAAACGACCTGTTCCATCTCATTTAGGATCATCTTAAAATACAGTTCTGTCACCTGGTGATATAAAATGAAAATTTTTTCATCAGGAAAGTCTGTGCGTGGGTTTTGCAAGCTTAGTAGTGTGTCCAGCTGTATATAATCCCAATAGGTGAGGTAATCCGAATAGAGCAACCCATCCAGATAACTGGATAAATCTTGCCCCATAGATTCATACTTTTCTTCCAGTTTTTTCAGTTGCTTTAAAACCTTTGGATCTATTTCTTTTTCCCTCATTCTCCAATTTATATCGTTGTAAATTTGAGACAAAAAAATAACAACAACCCCAAATTGCGCATTTGATGAGTAAAGAGAAACGAAACTTTGTGGATGAATTTGAATCACCTGATTTTTATATGCTCGATGATTTGTTTTCAGAAGAACATAAGCTTGTAAGATCATCAATAAGAGAGTTTGTTAAAAAAGAAATTACCCCTTATATCGAAGGATGGGCTGAGAAGAATCATTTCCCTGAGGAAATAGTGCCTAAGTTTGGTGATATTGGAGCGTTTGGACCCACCGTACCGCAAGCCTATGGTGGAGGTGGACTGGACTATATTTCCTATGGATTAATTATGCAAGAAATTGAACGGGGGGATTCTGGGATGAGGTCTACAGCATCTGTTCAAGGCTCCTTAGTAATGTATCCCATATATGCTTATGGTTCTGAAGAGCAGCGTAAGAAATATCTTCCTAAGCTTGCTTCAGGGGAATTATTGGGTTGTTTCGGGCTTACAGAGCCCAATCATGGTTCCAATCCTGGTGGAATGGAAACAAGCTTCAAGGATATGGGAGACCACTACCTTCTCAATGGGGCCAAAATGTGGATTTCCAATTCTCCAAAAGCCGATCTTGCTGTGGTTTGGGCAAAAAATGAAGAAGGAAGAATACATGGCCTGATAGTAGAGCGAGGAATGGAAGGTTTTACTACCCCTGAGACGCACGGTAAATGGTCTTTGCGCGCATCCACTACCGGCGAACTGGTGTTTAGTGAAGTCAAAGTTCCAAAAGAAAATGTACTCCCAAACAAAAGTGGATTAGGTGCACCTCTTGGTTGCCTGGATAAAGCCCGATATGGTATTGCTTGGGGTGCTTTAGGAGCAGCTATGGACTGCTATGACGCTGCTAAGAGATATTCATTGGAAAGAGAGCAATTTGGAAAACCTATTGCAGGTTTTCAACTCGTCCAGAAGAAATTAGCTGAGATGCTAACGGAAATCACAAAAGCACAATTACTAAATTGGAAGCTGGGAAAGATGATGGATGAAGGAAAAGCTACGACTTCACAGATATCCATGGCTAAGCGAAATAGTGTGGAAGTGGCATTGAACGTGACTCGTGAATCCAGGCAGATTCACGGAGGAATGGGAATTACTAGTGAATACCCAATGATGCGTCACATGATGAACCTTGAATCAGTACTTACCTATGAAGGAACACACGATATCCATCTTTTAATACTTGGAGCAGAAATCACGGGAATTTCCGCTTTTAAATAACTAGTGTCTCCAGGAAAGACGAAAACACGCTTACTGACACCTGTAGCATAGTTTTTTGGGAAAGAATGAATCGAATCTATTCGAATCCTTAGCAAAACTGGATTTTTGGTACAAATCGAGGCTTTCGGAATTTCAAAAACGTAGTTTACCGATCGTAAATGAGGCTTTTGAAATTTTGAGTAACGAAGAGTTGGGCCAAAAGGCGGGTTTTTCAAAGGATTCTATTCATATACTTTGGAATTGAAAGTGGACTTGTAGTTTCATTACATTTTTATTAAAAATTCCAAAATAAATTCAATGCCTATTTGTACATCGAAATCTCAGAAAAACTCACTCTATGAGCTAGAAACATTGTTTTCTTCAAAACATACTGTTTTCTTAGAGACACTAACTACAGCCTTTTCACGAGTTCTTTTAGCAAAGTGGTCAAATCCTTCTCTGCTTCTTTCGCGATAGCTATGATTTCTTCAATATTGATTGGATGAAGGTTATCAGGATCACATTCGTCTGTCAATACCGAAATAGCCGAAACAGAGAGACCCATCTGATTGGCAGCAATAACCTCTGGCACAGTACTCATCCCAACGATATCCGCTCCTATTTGCTTTAGATAGCGATACTCAGCACGTGTTTCGAGATTTGGTCCGGTGACGGAAGCATAAACTCCCTCATGGAGTGCTATATTATTTTCTTTTGCAATTTGCTTTAGTTTGCCATTCATCTCAGGATCATAAGGTTGACTCATGTCAGTGAATATTTGACCAAATGCAGCAGCTTCGTGTCCACGTAGTGGATTTTCAGTTTGAAGATTTATATGATCATCTACAAGCATAAGTTCTCCCTTTTTCCAATCCAAATTCATACATCCTGCAGCATTTGAAATGAGTAGTTTTTTTATACCCAATCCATGCATTACTCTTACTGGGAATACCACTTGACTCATCGTATGTCCTTCATAGTAATGAAGGCGTCCTTGCATGGCAATCACTTTTGTGTCTTCCAACACGCCGTAGATGAGTTTGCCCTTGTGAAATTCTACCGTAGCAATGGGAAAGTGCGGAATGTTAGAATAAACAAACTCTTCCTCGATTTGTATCTCCCGAGTTAAAGCGCTTAGTCCTGTTCCTAAAATAATACCAACTTTTGGTTCTTCAAACCCGCGTTTTTTTAAAAATTTTACAGCTTCACCTACTTTTTCAATTATTTGCATTTTTAAGACATTTTTATTTATAATCCAATATCAAAAAGAAAGCTAACCAGCAACCGAATTTATAGCCTGCAAGAGGGTATGGCAGGCCTTTTTTATTTGATTTTTGGTAATGATCAAAGGAGGGGCTATTCGCATAGAACAATCATTGAACAAGAACCAATCCGTTACTATCCCAAATTCAATGGCTTTATCTATGATTGGTTTGAGTATTTCATACGATTCAAACTCTACTGCTATCATTAAACCCTTACTTCGAATTTCTATAATAGACGGATGTTGAAGTAGTTGATGAAACAATGCTTCTTTTTCCGGGACACTGTCAAGCATTTTTTCATCTTGGGTGGCTTTTAGCGCGGCATGGGAAGCAGCAGCGGAAACAGGATGACCACCAAAAGTAGAGATATGTCCGAGTATAGGATTTTCTGTGAAAACTTTCATGACTTCTTGATTTGATATGAAACAGCCTATAGGCATGCCACCACCCATTCCCTTTGCACTAACAAGTACATCTGGCTCAATTTTGTAATGTTCGAAAGCCCATAGCTTCCCAGTTCTTCCAAAACCGCATTGTATCTCATCCAAAATGAGTAATGTTCCGGTTTCATTACATCGCTTTCTTACTGTCTTCCAATACCTATTTGATCCGACTTTAACTCCGGCTTCTCCTTGTACAGTTTCTATGACAAACGCTGCTGTTTTTTCATTGATTGAATCCAGATCATCGATACATCCAAAACGGATGTGAGAGATTCCCGGTAGAAGTGGTCGATAATTTCGTTTGAATTCTTCACTACCGGAAAGAGACAATGCCCCATGGGAGGAACCATGGTATGCATTATCACAAGCCACAATATTTGATCGTCCAGTAAATCTTTTAGCGAGTTTCATGGCTCCCTCTATGGCTTCACTTCCTGAATTAACCAGGTAAGCAGAATTTAACCGCTCTGGTAATGTATCTGTGATGGCTTTAGCTAAAAGAACCTGAGGATGTTGGACAAACTCACCATAAACCATGATATGAAGGTGTTGCTCGATCTGAGCTTTAATTGCTTCAATTACCTTAGGATGTCGATGTCCCACATTAGAAACACCAATACCTGCGATCAGATCGATGTATTTCTTACCTTGAGAATTGTACATATAAATCCCTTCTGCGGAGACCATTTCCAGCATCAATGGGGTAGGGGAGGTCTGAGCCAGATAATGAAGAAATAGCTGTCTTTGAGAAATCATGGTGCAAAGATGGGAAAGCGTATGTTTGATGAAAGTTTGAAAAAATTATTATTATAAAATTTAAATTTTGTAATCGTTTTGGCAAGAGAAATTAAATTTTTCCAGAAAACAGGGTGTTACATTAAAAATGTAAACGATCAAAAACGTTTTATAAACGGGAATATTGTTATTCAACAGGCTAAAATCTTGCACTATTATTTGGGAAAAATTGGTTGATTAAATGTTTTTATTTTCTTTTACTTGATTGTAACATATTTATTAACCAAAAAGTAATGTATGAAGAGGATACTACTACTTAATGTTTTGGTTCTTTCGGTGATGGTATCAGCCATTGCCCAAAGGACAGTATCTGGTAAAGTGACCGATGAATCGGGAGAGTCTTTGCCAGGTGTGAATGTGCTGATCCAAGGCACAACTACAGGTACTCAAACAGACCTGGATGGAAATTTCCGTATTTCCGTTGACGATGGGGCAACCTTGATATTTTCATACGTAGGTTTTGAAAGTCAAGAGATTCCCGTAGGAGCAAGAACTGTCATTGATATATCGATGGGCGGTTCGACCCAACTTGAAGAGGTTGTGGTTACTGCTCTTGGTATTGAAAGGAAAAAAGAAGCGTTAGGATTTGCCGTATCATCGGTAAGTTCTGATGAAGTAGCAGAAAAAACCGAAGGCGATTTCGTTCGTTCACTAAGAAGCAAAGCTTCTGGTGTAAATATTACCCAACAAAGTGGTCTCTCAGGTTCTGCTACCAATATTGTGGTTAGAGGTTATACCTCTCTTCTTGGTAATAACCAACCATTATTCATTGTTGATGGCGTTCCTTTTAATATAAACTCAAACACCGGAGTTGAGAACGACGACGGTACTTCAGGAACACAGACCTTTGAATCCGGCACCAATACCGGGTCTTCTCGATTCCTGGATTTAGATCCCAACAACATTGCGGATATTAAAATTTTAAAAGGTCTGGCTGCCGCTACTTTGTATGGAACACAAGGAAGAAATGGGGTGGTGCTAATTACCACTAAATCAGGTGCTGCAAATCAAAAATCAAGTAAAACGGAGGTAACGCTAACACAATCTGTCTTTGCAAACCAAGTGGCGTCTCTTCCTGATTATCAGGATGCCTTTGGCAATGGATTTGATCAGGCTTTCGGTTGGTTTTTCAGTAACTGGGGACCAAGTTTTAATGAAACCGGCCTTGGTGGTTGGGGAGATGATGTCGCTATTTCCAGAGAAGGTTTCGAAGGTTTACTGCCACATCCCTATTCTCAATATTCGGATGCTGCTTTGAGAGATGTTTTTCCAGAGTTTACAGATCCGAATGGAGTGCCAGGAAGAACAGTAAATGGTGAGCAGTTGTTTGGTGTACCTTATGAATGGACACCTTACAATAGTGTAGAGGATTTTTTTAGGACCGGTTTGGTCGTCAATACAAGTTTGAATGTAAGAGGCGGTAAAGAGGGATTCAGCTATAATTTCAATTATGGATATCTCAATGATGAAGGTTTTACTCCCGGAAATGAATTAGAAAGGCAAACATTTGGGATTGGCGCTAATTATACCGCGGATAACGGCTTAACTTTTGCGACCACCATGAACTACAGCCGTACTGATTTTTCTACCCCTCCTGTTGCTGCTAGCCAGGGTAATGGAGCCGGATTGTTAGAAAATAGTAACGCCACAAGTATTTTTGGTCATTTGTTTTTTACTCCTCGCAGTGTAGATCTTATGGGCCTTCCCTTTTCTCATCCGCTTACCGGAGCATCTGTCTATTACAGGAATGGTAATGACATTCAAAATCCTAGATGGACTTCTGCCAATGCATTTGGGGGTCAATTAACCAACAGATTTTTTGGTACTTTCTCTGCATCATACAATCTAACGGAGAACATTTCTACATTTTACAGACTTGGTGTTGATTTTTATAATGAAGCCAATGATGCAGGTCAGAACAAAGGTGGGGTGGAAGGATACCTCAATGGATTCTACAGGACGTTTGATAATAGAAATATTATCTGGGACCAGACCGTAGGTTTTAACGGTTCCTTTCAACTTGGACCACGATTGGGATTAGATGTCAACATCGGTGCCACAGCTAGAAGGCAAGATTTTGAACGACAGGGTGTATTCAGTGAACAACAGTTGGTATTTGGTACATTCAGGCATTTTAATTTTATCCAACAACAACCTATTCAATACTCTGAAGAGCAAAATATTCTTGGTTTGTTTGGGCAAGCTGAACTTAATTGGGATGGATTAATCTACTTAACCCTTGCAGGAAGAAGCGATTGGGTTTCAAATTTCTCAGAAGATAATCGTTCCATTTTTTATCCAAGTGTAAGTACCTCATTCTTACTTTCAGATATGATTAGCTCTGTAGGGAACTCCCCAGTCGTAGATGCATTAAAGTTAAGAGTAGGTTATGGAACATCCGCCGGATTTAGATCAGGATATCCTATATCAACTAATTTGACGTTGGACTCCAGGTATTGGATTGATGAAGAGAATGCCGTCGTTTCTTCTAATACCACCGGTACCCAACTTGGTAACCCTGATCTGGAACCAGAACTTCACGGAGAGTTGGAAGTGGGGATCGAAGCGAGATTATTAAGCAACAGGGTATCTTTTGATATGTCATTATATCGAAGAACAGTTACAGATCAAATTGTTGAACTCCCTCTTGATCCATCAACAGGTTTTACATCTACATTTGCCAATATTGGTGAGATTGAGAATAAGGGCCTCGAAGTGGATTTAGGTGTAGATATTATTAGATTAAGCAATGGTCTGACCTGGAATTTGAGGAACAACTTTACGATTTATCGAAGCGAGGTTACAGACCTTGGAGATAATGATAATTTAGAAAATATCTTCATTGCAGGTTTTACAAACAGAGGAAATTTTGCAGTTAAGGGTGAACCAATAGGTGTAATGCTTGGCACTAGGATTCTTAGAAACGATGATGGAGATTTCGTAGTAAACAGTCAAGGTTCGTACGAAGAAGAAGCCGGGCTATTCAAAATCGGAGATCCAACCCCTGACTTTACTACCAACTTCCTGAGCACGCTTTCCTATAAAGGATTCACTTTCTCAGCCGTAATTAACTGGGTTCAAGGCGGAGATATGTGGTCCAGTACCGTTGCAACTTTGCTTGGTCGAGGCTTGACTACGGATACTGAAGATAGAGTGCAATCATTCATCTTACCGGGTGTTGTTAATAGGGGAACTACTGACTCACCTGATTATCAACCTAACGATATTCAAATCAATAATTCGACGTATTATTTCAGTAATATCCTGTTCGGACCTGATGAACTTCAGGTGTTTGATGCAACCGTGGTAAGATTGCAAGAGATCTCACTGAGCTATTCATTGCCTCAAACCTTACTCGCAAATACGCCTTTTGGTAATGTGACTTTCACGGCTTCCGGATTTAATCTATGGTATAATGCACCAAATGTTCCGGAGGGGACCAATTTCGATCCAAATGTTGCTGGACTTGGTGTTGGTAATGGACAAGGTTTTGACTACTTAAATGGACCAAGTTCAAAAAGATATGGAGGTTCATTAAAACTTACATTCTAGTTAATCACAAATAGAACGTATTATGAAAATAAAAAATAGCATTGCAGGACTTACATTAATCCTGAATACTTTGATATTTGTTGCTTGTGAAAGCACGGATTTGGATCTAACACAAGATCCGAACTTTCTATCACCTTCGGAAGCTAACGCTGACTTCTTTTTAAATGCCATTCAGGTAGATTTTGGAAAAGTAGTGAATGAGTTTGGTGAAGAAACGGCTGAGGTGGTGAGAATGAAATACATGAATGGCAGAAATTACCAGAATGCATACGAACCTACGGATTTTGATATTGAATGGACGGATGTTTATCAACAAGTTTTGCAGGATATTGATCAAATGACTGTAATTGCAGAAGAAGGCGAATTATATACTCATGTAGCGATTGGTCAAATCATTGAAGCATATACCATGATTATGTTGGTAGATTTTTTTGGAGATATTCCCTACTCTGAAGCACTTCAAGGAGACGAATTGAATTTCAATCCTGTGTTAGATGGTGGAGCATCCATTTATGATGACGTATTGGTATTGCTTGATGAGGCAATTGCTAATCTCGCTTTGGAAGAGGCAGCACTCCCGGGTACTGATTTATTTTACAATGGAGACGAAGCAAATTGGGAAAGACTCGCCAATACGATAAAAATGAAAATTTATCTTAATGTAAGGCTAATTGATGATAGCGCCATTACCAGTTTTTTTAACATCGTCAATAATGAGCCATATATCCAAACTACAGATCAGGATTTCGAATTTCAATATGGAATCTCTCAAACTAATCCCGATACTCGTCATCAATGGTATATTGATCAATATACACCATCCGGAGCTGGTGGGCACTATATGTCTAATTGGTTAATGGATTATATGATGGGCAAAGATGACGCCAGAATGTTGTATTACTTCTATCGCCAAGCAAGTGAAGTACCTGTAGACGAGCAATTAATAACATGTTCAGTGGAAGCTCCTCCACAGCATTATGTGATTGGAGATGAAGTTTATTGTAGTTTGCCTGAAGGGTACTGGGGAAGAGATCATGGAAACGATGCCGGTGGTCCACCTGATTCGCAAAGTAGAACAGCATTTGGAGTATATCCAGCAGGTGGTCTTTATGATCAAGGTTTAATTAATGATAATCCAGAAGCTTTTGCGGTGATAAATAGTGTAGAAATGGGTGGTCTTGGAGCCGGAATTACTCCGATGTTATTGGCTTCAGGGGTTGATTTTATGATTGCGGAGATGCAGCTAATGCAAGGAAATAATGCAGAGGCAAGAGCAAAAATACTGGAAGGGATTCAAAAATCTTTTACTAAAGTTAGATCGTTCGGAGCATTAGATCCAGCATACGATGAAACAGATATATTCTATGAATATGAAGATGAGGATGGTGAAAGCCTATTAAGTGAAGAACCTCTTGGAGGAGACGCATTAACACTTATTTCCTATCCTACTTATTTACCTCCTAGTGAGTCTGATGAAAGTTATCTTGCTCAGGTTGGTGCCTTGTTTGATGAGGCAGATGACCAAGGAAAAATGAATCTTCTTGCTAAGGAACTATTTGTCGTGTTATTTGGAAATGGAATGGAGGCGTATAACTTCTTCAGAAGAACCGGTGAGCCAAATGATATTCAGCCGAACATTGACCCTAATCCGGGTCCGTTTATCAGATCGTTTGTGTATCCTGCAAATGCTGCTTTGAGAAACAGTAATTTCCCTCAAAATAAGCAAGTAAGTACGCAAGTATTTTGGGATACTAACCCTGCTGATTTTGTCTTTTAAACATCTTAATTGATATGAAGAAAATAGGAAAAATATTATTAGTAATCATCGCATTATCTTTTTTTGGGTGCGAGGAATCTACACTCGTTGATGATGTTTTTGATGAAACATCATCCGGTACTGTGCTAAGAACATTAGAAGTAAATGGATGCTCGCCTGAGGAGGACTGTCCATTATCGTTAAATCTTAAAGATGTCTCATCTGACTTTACGGTAACCTTAGAGGAACAAGATGAATCATTTGGTGAAGATTTCGAAGAGATGAGGGTATATTTTAGTTTTACTGATGACACACCAGAAGATACAATTTCTGTTGAGGAGGTGCTATTTGCAACAATACCGGCATCAAATTTTACGCCAACTGAAAAAGGACTCCCTTCCTATACTTTTTCAGAAACGACTGAGACGTTTTTGGATGCTCTCGGTTTAACAAGCAGTGATCCTGAGAAAGGAGATTTTATAAATGTTAGATTCGGAGCGGTAGTAGATGGAAAAGAGTGGTCTTTCGATCAAGCAAATAATAACATTACCGGTGGTGCGTATTTTAGTTCTCCATTCATTTATTCAATGATTTTGGAATGTGAGCTTGATGTTTGGCCTGAAGGTGATTGGATAGTAACAATGGAAGATTCTTCCGGTGATGGGTGGCAAACCACCACTAGCACCGGTGGCCCGGGAATAACTGTTACCCTCAGTAATGGTGATGTTTTCGAGGTGGGTCTGTGTTCTGCGCTTGGAGAAAGCGATTATGAGTGCGTAGATCAGCTATCATCAGGTACTGGAATAGTAACTTTTCCTGCAGGAATTACCTCTGCTGACTGGGTTTTTCCGGGAGATTTCTTAGGCGAGATATCCTTCACCATTACTTCTCCGAACGGAAATGTGGTGGCAAAATATCCAACGGGATCGTCTTCCGGTTCTATTGAGTTAGACCTTTGTGATGAATAATTGAATTTGTATTGTAAAAAAGGGACAATCAATTGTCCCTTTTTTTATTTTAATTCCTGAGCATTACCGATTTTCAACTTTTAATCTTCTTGTAAATAAGAATTGACTTTGCATAAAGCTCTTATCTTATTAATCTCAACCTTATTGTTTCAAAAGGTTCATTCTCAAAAAATATTAATTGTGGGAAGAGATGATCCATCAGATAAAGGACCATATACGCTTTCTGGTAAAGTCATAGATTTTGAAACGGGTGATTATTTACAGAATGCTTCGGTTGTCATTGAGCGACAAAATATGGGTACTAGTTCTGGTTTAGATGGTGAATTTAAGTTTCAGCTATACCAAGGTGTCTACACGATTAAGGCGACAACTGTTGGTTATAAAATGAAGTCTCGCACCTTTTCTATTATAGGTGATGGTAGCCTACGGTTTGTTCTTGAGCCTGAAAGTTTCGAATTAGAAGAAGTTGTAGTGACAAGTGATAATGCCAATAGTGGCCTGCTTGAAGAGGCAGGAGCTGAAATATTAAACCTAGAAAAAATAAAGAAATTACCACCATTAGCAGGTGAAGTGGATGTGATAAAAAGTCTTACCTTACTCTCTGGTGTAAATAGCCAAGGTGAGGTTTCCAATAACTTTAGTGTACGGGGCGGAGGAGGTGATCAGAATCTTTTCTTATTTAATGGAACAACTATTTATAATCCTTCTCATTTGCTGGGTTTTTTTTCAAGTATAAATGCTAATGTGATCAACCAGGTAGAATTTTACAAAGGAACTGCGCCTGCCAGATTTGGAGGCAGAGCGTCTTCTGTAATTGACGTAAAGAGTAAAAAAGGAAATTTTGGTCAATTTGGAGGAAACGCTAACCTTGGAATCATATCATCTGGCGCCTCTTTTTATGGTCCAATAATTAATGGAAAATTAGCTTTTTATATTGCCGGTAGATATGCTTATCCCGAATGGTTAATTAGAAGGGCCGGTGATCCCAATATCAGAGAGAGTAAAGCTTCATTTTGGGACGGCAATACAATTTTTAATTACATTATAGATGATAATAATGACCTTGAGTTTTCCTATTACAGGAGCTTTGATGAGTTTGTTTTCTCAAACAATGTGAGAAATGATTGGGTAAATGAAGCGGTAAGTTTTCATTGGAATACTCGCATTATTGATAAACTAAATGGTAAACTGAGTTTTTCAAATGCCAGATATACACCCTCTTTGAGTCAAAGCACTGAAATAAGTAGATCAGAGTTAGCGTCTAAATTGAATCATTTGGAGTCTTCCGCAGATTTAAAATATTTACAATCAGATAAGCTTACTATCAATTTTGGAGGAACATTTAGGTATTTAAGAAATAATAGAGGTGATTTAGATGTATTTCGACAAGGCAACCTAATAGACGAAACGAAAATAGAACAAGAAAAAGCAATTGAAACCGGAATTTACGGTGAGATAGATTTCACTTTCACAAATACAGTAGGTCTATCATTAGGGCTGCGACGATCTTCCTTCTCTATTCTTGGAGGAAATTCTTACAATACATACGATCCGGCTTTTAGCAGAAGCACTTCTACAATTACTGGTTTTGTCGAATATTCTGAAAATGAAAAAGTTGTTTCATTTTCAAATTTTGAACCAAGAATAACAACACGAATAAATACAAATATCGTAAATATGAGCTTAGGATTGAGTCGTAATGTTCAATACTTGCACTTAATAAGTAATACGACAACCTCTGCTCCAAATGATATTTGGAAATTCAGTGATCCCTACATTGACCCGCAAAGTGTTTGGCAGTATTCATTTGGCCTCTCTAAAGACTTAGTAAGAAAAACATATACATTATCTATAGATAGTTATTATAAATCCCTCAAAAATCTGATAGAGTATAAGGATGGAGCTGACCTAACCGCCAATCCAACAATTGAAACTGAAATTTTTAATGTTGATGGAGAAGCATACGGGATAGAAGTTGGCCTTGAAAAGAAGGTGGGTAAGATAAGAGGTCAAATCAATTACACCTATTCCAGAAGTTTAAGGCTCGCAGACTCGCCGTTTGTTGTTGAGCAGATTAATAGAGGGTCCGTTTATCCATCAAACCTGGACATTCCACATGTAGTTAATCTCAACATGAATTTTAAATTTAGTCCCATCACTACCCTAAATGCAATATTCATCTACGGTTCTGGGAGGCTATTTACCTCACCACTAGGTAAGTTTGAATTTGAAGGTGTTGATTACCCTCTTTTTGTGAGCCGGAACAATGATCGGACAAATGCAATTCACCGATTGGATTTGTCATTAAATATAAAGCTTAACGGTAAAAATGAACTAGGAAGAGGCAATCTAGTCTTGGCTATTTATAATATTTATGGACAAGAAAATCCATATTCAGCATTTTTCCAAGACTTTGAAGGCTCTCCTCCAGGTCTTTACCAACTCACTATAATAGACTCAGCTTTTCCTTCTATAAGTTATGCAATTGAGTTTTAGTAAACAGATTTTAATTGCTTTTAAGAAGCCCTTTTATCTATTTTTAATCCTTTTCGTTCTCAATTCGTGTTTAGATGAATTTCAGAGTGAGCAGGTTATTGTGTTGACAGAAGAGATTCTGAAGCTTACCTCCGAGGAGGTAACATTATTAGGACGATTAGTTACAACTACGGATCAACCGACAGAAGTTGGTTTTTATTTAGACGTCAAAGAATCCTTTGGATCACCGATAATTCTATCTTCAATCAATGAGCCATCTATCGGATTTTTTACCGTCAGGGACCATACTTTAAATCCTGGAACGCATTATTATACAAAGGCATATGTTAAAATTGGTAATGAACTATTTTTTGGTGAAGCTATTTCATTTGTAACAAGTGTTCCTACCATATTAAACATAGAACCTTTAGATGGAGAAATAGGCGATGAAGTTAGAATTCAAGGATTAAATATTACAGATGATGTTGAAGTATTCTTTGGTGATAAGAAGGCCGACATCAACTCATCACCTGGCAAAAGTGAGCTTATCGTATCCGTACCAGACATTGGGACAGAAATTATTGTAGGAATTAATGTGGTGATGAAGGGGACTTCATACATCTATAAAGATGAGTTTACCTATCGTATAGGTTCGTGGGAAAGTAAAAGTCAAATACCCACGGAAGATCAACTTATTGGATGTGTATTTTTCATAACTGGTGATAATTTGATTGTTGGATATGGCAGAGACTTTTTTAATGCGGGAACCATTAATCAGAATTTTTATAGCTATAATGTTACCAATGATAACTGGATGGTTTTTTCAGATCCGGATCAAGCGATACCGGTCTCCGATCCAATTAACTATGGATTTGGTTTTGGGAGTGGTACTTCTGGTGAAATTCCCGGTGCGATAGTACAAACTAAACAATCTTGGGCATTTGATCACGTCTCATCAACATGGACCGCAAAAGATGACCTTACCATTGAAGGTTTATCCGGAGCAGTTTATGCTAACTTGGACGGTATTGATTTTTTCTTCGGAGGTTTATTGTCGGATAGAACAATAAGTCAAAAAATATGGAAAGGTGATTTGGAAACCGGGGAATTTGTTTCTTTAGGAACTTCACCTTATTCGATACTTTCTGATGAAGCATATTTTATTTATAACGAAAAATTTTATTATCAGTCTGATGAGTTTACGATTGTTGGTTTTGATCCTCAAGTAGAAGAATGGACCGATTTTTTATCCTCAGATGTTAGTATGGGATTTAATAATATAGCGGTGAAAATAAAAAATAAGGTTTTGCTTGGGCTTGGAACAGAAAGCTCATCATTATTTGAAATCGACCTAATGGATCAATCAATTATAGAAAAAAACAAATTTATAGGTTCCAGCGAAGAAAGTAATGTGGCATTTTGTGTGTACAATGAAAAATTATATGTGTTGAGAACTGGATTTTCTCTTGATTCCAGAGGAGATAATATTGAACGAATGGTTATTTGGGAATTTAATCCAGATGAGTTAAGACAGCTTTAAAAATAGTGTAGTTAGTTTGATGATTAGAAAACCGATCTTTTTTTCATTAGTAATGTTACTTTACGGTTGCATTAGCCCCGCTGACTTTAATCCCGGGGCTCCTCAGGATATCTTAATAGTAGAGGGTTTTATTGACAATGACTATGGTCCTCATGAAATCACGGTTTCGTTTGTGACGACTTTCGCGGGAGTGTTAGATGGTGGTGGCAATAGAAGAATAATGGATGCAGAACTAACCATTATTGATAATCTCGGCAATTATACTTCTTTAGAGAATCAATCATTGATGATAGAGGATTTGTTTAATGGAAACCCTATGGGCTGTTCGCCAGCCATTGGAATGAAACAAATCACTACAAACTATCTGACTCCCGAAGACTTTATAGGAGTAATAGGCAGGTCATATGTTTTGGAAATAAGATTATCCGATAAAGTTTATCGCAGTTCAATGCAAACAATTAAAGAACAAGTAAAGATAGATAGTGCTTTCACGGAGTTTATTTCCCTACCAGGTGAAAATGATTTGATAGATATTACCGGGGTAGATGTATTAGTTGTATTTGAGAATAATGCGGACTCTTCTAACTTCTACTTTTGGCAGCTTGATGGTATATACAATATACAAACACCGCCCATTGATGATGGAATCTCTTGCTGTCTTTATGACCCAAGAGATGACTTAGGCACTGACTGTTGGGTAACGGAGAGAAATATAAATAAAAGCATATTCTTGTTTGATGGGCAGCGCTTTAATGGCGATGTTATTGAAAGGGCAGGATTTGTGGAAGATGATGGAAAAAGATTTACCAGTGGTAAGGTACCTGGAGATAAACAATATTACGTCAACATAAAGCAGTATGTAATTTCAGAGGAAGTATATAATTTTTATAGTCAGTTGAAAATATTAGCTGAAATTGATGGTGAGATTTTCGATCCACCACCTGTATCTGTTCCTAGTAATATTTACAATGTAGATGACCCAAATGAACAAGTAGTAGGTGTTTTTGGGGCGTACTCAAAACATGAAATGGGGGTCTTTGTAAAGAGAAGCCAGCTTAGTTCAATCAAGGACAACAACGTATGCGGAGATTGTCGGTATTTTCTCTCCGGTGATTTGCAGGTCCCTGACGTTTACAGATAAGATATTGGCTAATTCCTTTTTAGAAGCCATTTGTTTACTAAAAATATAAGCAAGCTATACCATATTATTTCGTTGAGAGAACTGCGAACCAATACGCTGGGTATTCGCAAATTGAGTTGACCATACAATTTCTACGTTGTTAATGTACTTAATATAGCTAAAGAAATCTATTCATTAAATACTATTACTTGCTACTAAAATTTAGCAATTCAACTCTAAAGATATTTTTAGGACATACATGAAATTTCAGCGAACGATTTAGAATGAGTATATTAAGTCGAGCTATTACAAGTAGGTATACTTCTAAGATTTATTAAAATGCTCTATTGTATTTTCCTATAAATTAACTCTGTTGTGAATAGAAGATACTTTTGTTTTAATTCGCTACATGTTTGATCGCGTTGTATTTGCATTAGTATGCATTAGTTTTTTATTTAATAGTTGTAATGTAAAAAACCATACCGTCGAAGAGGAGAAGACCAAGGTTTTTAAACAACTGGAATCAAGTACCACCGGTGTTGATTTTATCAATCATCTTGAAAGTGACATAGAATCAAGATACAATGTTTTTGATTTTGACTATTTCTACAATGGATCTGGGGTAGCAACAGTAGACATCAACAATGATGGACTTCTAGATATATTTTTTACTGCTAATCAAGCTCAAAATAGGTTGTATTTAAATTTAGGAAATCTGAAGTTTGAAGATATAACGGAAGGTTCCGGAGTTAATAAAGGAAAAGGATGGTCAACAGGGGTTTCATTTGTAGATATTAACAGAGATGGATGGCAAGATCTTTACGTGTCTCAAGGAGGTCCTCGTTATGGAGAGAAGAGCAGAAACCTACTTTTTATTAATCAACAAAATCGTACATTTCTAGAATCAGCTGTTGAGTATGGTCTTGCAGATGAATCCATTACCAGTCAATCAGCATTTTTTGATTTCGATAAAGACGGGGACCTGGATTGCATTGTAATGAATGAAAATTTACTCTATGGTAGAGATCCTAAAAGTTTTTATGAGTTGATTGAAAACAATCATGAATTAGCGCATCACAGTTCCAATCACCTTTACATCAACGAAAATGGGACATATCGTGATATTACAGAAGAAGCAGGAATGCTGACGCCTGCATTTGGATTAGGATTGATGGTAAGTGATATAAATGATGATGGCTGGTTAGATGTATACATAGCGAATGATTATTATGTACCTGATGCTATGTTTATTAATAACCAAAATGGCACATTTACCAATAAGATCGCGGATTACACAAATCATGTTTCCTTCTTTGGCATGGGGGTGGATATTTCGGATTTAAATTCTGATACCCACTCAGATATTTTTGTCCTAGATATGGCATCTAGTGATCACTACAGATCTAAAACTTTGATGGCGTCCATGAATGTTAAAGCTTTCAATCTATTAGTTGATAATTTGAATCTGCATTATCAATACATGTTCAATTCACTCCAATTGAATGTTGGGAATGGATTCTTTAAAAATATTGCCCATTTAACAGGGCTATCTAAATCTGATTGGAGTTGGGCGGTACTTTTAAATGATTTTGATAATAATACCACCAATGATGTATTCATCACAAATGGCTATCGAAAATATGCCCTTAATAATGACGTCCGATCAAAAGTTTTAGAAGCACGAGAGAAATACAATAATAATGTTCCATTACAAGTGAAAAGAGAAATTTATGATCAGATGCCATCCGAGAAGTTGTCCAATCTGCTATTTAAGAATGTTGGAAACCTACAGTTTCAAGATGTATCGCAACAGTGGGGAGTTTCTACTCTTTCCTTTTCAAATGGAGCTGCCTATGCTGACTTGGACAATGATGGAGATCTTGACCTAGTGGTTAATAATATCGATGAAGAAGCTTTTTTATATCAAAATATGGCGGTAGAAGATCAACTGGGTAATTTTTTAAAAGTTAAATTCGATGTTAAATCTCAGCATTCCTATGCGAAAGTCACCATCTCATCTTTTGGTATCAAACAAAAAAAAGAAAGTAATTCTGTGCGTGGGTACTTATCTGCGATGGATCCATCTATTCATTTTGGCTTAGGGAATAGTGAAAAAATTGATACCTTGATTGTAGAGTGGTTGTCGGGAAAAACAGAAATAATGTTTGATGTGCCAGCTAATCAAGAAATAGTACTCTATGAAGCCAATGCAAAAAAAACTGATATCAGATCAGGCACTAAGTTTAAAACACCATTTAAAAAGTTAAATAAAGATAGCTTAGGAATTGAATTTAGACACATTGAAAATAGTTATGATGATTTTGAAATTGAAACCTTACTGCCGTATAAACAATCCAATTTAGGTCCTCAAATAGCCGTGGGTGATGTCAATAATGATGGATTGGATGACTTTTACATAGGTGGAGCTATAGGACAAAGTGGAAAATTATTTGTTCAAACAACTAAAGGAACCTTTTCAGATGCTACTCCGGATGCAATAAGCCAAGATTTCCTCTATGAGGATATGGGCTCCGTTTTTTTTGATATAGACAATGACGGTGATGATGATTTATATGTGGTTAGCGGAGGCTATGAATTCGAGGCAAGTAGTGATAACTATCAGGATCGCCTCTACATTAATAATGGTTTTGGCAGGTATCAGAGAGCAATTGATAGTTCCCTGTTAGTAACAAGATTGAGTGGTAAATCTGTAAGTGTACTCGATTATAATCAAGATGGGCTGAAAGATATTGTTATTGGTACAAGGATTTTTCCGGGGAAATATCCGGTGTCAGATCGTTCCATTTTTTATAAAAATACCGGAAGCAGTTTGGTGAATGTTACAAATGATGTTATCCCTGCGCTAAACCATTATGGGATGATCAATAAGATTATTGCTACAGACTTCAATAATGATGGTATGGATGATCTAATTGTTGTAGGAGAATGGACCGGGATTGGTATTTTCAAGAATTTAGGTGGATATTTTGAAGACATTTCATCAACAATTGGCCTGTCAGAAAGGAAGGGGTGGTGGTTTAGTCTTGCCGAACTAGACATTAACAATGATTCATTGCCAGATTATATTGTTGGCAACCTTGGTTTAAACTCCAAGTATTCTGCATCTCTACAGAAACCTCTAAGAATATATGCCAGTGATTTTGATGAGAATGGCACCTGGGATGTAGTTCTAAGCAATAGCTATAGAGGTGATTACGTTCCGTTGCGAGGACGGGAATGTTCGTCAGGTCAAATGCCATTTATTGCAGAAGAATTTCCAACCTATGACCTATTTGCAAAAGCTACAATAGAAGAGGTGTATGGTGAAGCGTTGGAAAATGCTTATCGGCTTGAAGCGAACAACTTTAGTTCTATTTTGCTGTTAAACAAAGGGAATGAAAACTTTGAGGTCAAATCACTACCAATTCAGGCTCAGATCGCACCCATTTTGGATGTTGAAGTATTGGATATTAATGATGATGGTTTTGATGATATTGTAGTTCTTGGTACCATCCATGAGACTGAGGCTGAAACCCCAAGGCTTGATATGGGCTCTGGTATGATCCTTTTATCAAATGGAAAAGATGGATTTTATTTCAAACCTGAATGGAATAGACAAGTGCGGATTACCGGTAATCTAAAATCAATTAAAAGAATAGTTATTGGGGATGAAGAACATTTAATAGTTGGTAAAAATGATAGTTATCCTTCGATATTAAGCGTCATCTCAGATTAAATCTTTTATTTCGATACCAACAGCTTCATTTTCTCTTCCGTTTATGATGGATTATCTTGTCTTTAAAATCTTCCGGTTTGGTTATATTTTATATGCCCTACTTTTGTTTTTTAATCAAGTATTCACACAATTCTTTTCAATCAACCCATCAAAGTTTTAGCTCAGCGTGATGATCAATTTTTTATGCTTTTAATAAATGTTTTGAAATAAGCGCCTAATAAATAGCTCTGGCAAGCTGCAAACAAATAAAATAGATCATTTAGGATAAAGCAAGCACTACAAATCAGCGAATTTCTAAATCCAAATGTGCTCATATGCATGCTAACCCCCATTTTTCATATTTATTAAGTGCCTACTTCAGTAGGATGAAATAGAATAGAGTAAGTTTCAAAAAAGTTGTATTGATTGGTTAATCCAAGAGGAAATAATCATTTTTTATCTCCAAAATAATCAGGCCTTTATTTGAAGATATTTCATAATCAAAAAAAATCCCTCGTGAAGAGGGATAAGGTTACTTTAATACTCTTAAGAGTTTTATCAAAGATTTAAATTTCTGGTCCCCCTGAACAGTTTTGAATTGCGCCGGACCATTTCGAACTTGTTCTTACTTCTGCACCTCCTTCAGGTTTGCAGTAGTAGGCTTTTAAAATAATATAGAAACCTTCATAAAGATTACCGATAACTCTGAATTCGATGTAGCTATCATTATTGGAATATCCTGCCATAGGAATGATAATGTTTGATGGATAGATCCATTCATGATGTAAAAAACCATCTCCCATATTTTCTGTGGAGTATGCGTCAAAGATTTCGCCCTTGCAAACTTCAAAATTACCCTCGGCCTCAACAGAGAATGTTGGTTCTACTGGATTAGAGTTTATACAAACCGGATCTTCAGAACTTACAATGGTAGAGTCCGAGACGTTGTAAAAAGTTTGTCGGCGATCTGATTCATCATCAGTGTTTTGCAAAGGTTCTATATTATCTTCTTTACAAGATGCCAGGAAAAACACCATCGCAACTACTAATAATGTTTTTAAAATCAGTTCTGTTTTTTTCATTTTTAAATTTGTTTTGATTGTACGATTACGCCTCAAAAGTCAGTATCGCCAGAATATCCTAACATAGTGAAATACCCAAATTGACAGTTTACGTGAATCCCTTATTTAGAAAAGAAAAACCCTTAAAAATTGTGGAAATAGCTTTCAAAAAGCTTATTCTTAAATTCTTTCATTCAGACAAACAGTTGAATGTACAACATCTTCTAAAAAGTCATTTTTAAATGACTCATAAGTGTTGAGACAATGTAGCTGACAATAAGTGAAAGGAGTAAAACATATCCGCCTTTGGGTAGCGGGGTAAGAACCGTAAACAGGTAATTTTTTCTGTTACTTGCGGATGACTAGATGATGTTTTGGATACAGCTATCCTTTCTGTAAAAATATTTGGACCTGATTGGATATTAGGGCCACATTCGATACCAGCCTTTCAGCAGCTTTTTAGTTTTAAGTTAACTAGGGCTTGCTGAGAAAGTCACAGGTGTATCATATACTAGTGTAATGATTTTGTATTTCATTTACTTTCACCATTGTACGTCCACTCAAAAGGTTTAGCTCTGGTTTTGTTGTAGGTATCTACATATTGCATAAGTTGTTCGACAAGTTGTTGTTTGGAGTGCCAAATGCCCCCTTTAAGGACATCTTTACTCAAAATATTAAACCATATTTCTATTTGATTGAGCCATGAAGAATAGGTTGGAGTAAAATGCAGCGTGAGTCGTTTTTTG
>JBCDKO010000003.1:0-72078 GCA_038746525.1 Bacteroidota bacterium | reverse complement strand
AGATTTTTCAGTGCACCGAAAATGGAAGCATCTGCTCGAAAACCTTGCACCTATTGAAAAAGAAATTTACTAAACAGTATCTTTTGACCACATAAACGTGTTTTTTGAATTGAAAAAACGTTTCTCAGCAGGCCCTAATTATTGACTGGTAAAACAATAGTGAAAATAGTGCCTTTACCTGGGTTTGATATGACATCAATTTGTCCGTGATGCTCCTCTATGATTGAGTAAGTGATAAAGAGGCCTAACCCAGTTCCTTTACCAGAAGGTTTTGTAGTAAAAAAAGGGTCACTGATTTTGGACAGGTTTTCTTCAGGTATACCCACACCATCATCTTCTATGGTAACTTCTATTTGATCCCCGTTTCTGGTAATGATAATATTGATCGTGCCTTTTTTCTCTATTGCCTGAACAGCATTAGCCAGCATATTCATCATTGCCTGATGAAGCCTGCCCTCATTTCCTATCACTACTCCGTCATCCATAAATGTTGTTAAGATCTGAGCTTTATCCTTGATTTGATTATGTAAAATAAGAAGACAGTTTTCTATGATTTCCTTGAGTTTGCATTCCTCATTCATACCAGGGCTCTTGCGACCAAAGTGACTGAGACTCTTCACTATATTGGTAGATCTTTTCACACCCTCTTGCACAATGTTGAAGAGAGGTTGGAATTCCCGCTTTTTTTCAGGTAATTCTTCTGAGATTCTTAAACCTAAAGCATCTACCCCATTCTTGATGAAGTTTAAAGGGTTATTGATTTCATGCGCAATTCCCATGGCCATTAGGCCCAGGGAGGCCATTTTCTCTGAGGCAATCAGTAGTTTTTGCATACGTTGAAGTTCTTTATTGAATGAAACTAGTTCCCGATGAGCTCTTTGATTTTTTTGCAGAAGCACTAATAAGATTATGATAAGAGGAACAGTAACTAGCAGGAAGAAAGCATATATCCGGTTTTCAAACTGCTTTTTTTCTAATTCTAACTCTTGTTCATAGGTTATGGCGTGATCTTTTTCCTTCGGTTGACTTACTGCAATATCTATAAAGAAGATAGAGACGATATAATTATGTAAATTAATCCAGTGGGTAGTATTACTCGTTGCTTTTCTTAAGGTGTCTAGCTTTAAGCCGGCCCTCAAGTTTTGCTTTTGGTTAAAATGGCCCTGCCAATTAGCAAAAGCATTGAACCGCAATAGAAAAACTAAAATCATTAATACATATAATCTCATTTTGAGTGCGCTGTAGGGCAAAACATACTTAGTAATGAGCAGTTAGCCGGGTTTTTAGTTTTCAATTCGTTCGAAGGCTCCAATATCAGGATGTACGTCTCTTGGAGCACCTATAATATCAATAGAAACTTCTAAAACTTTCCCTTTATCTTTTGCAAAAGAAAGCGTATCTAATGAATAATCGAAGAGAAATGGGTCTTTAAAACCTGGAAAATTGTTTTCCAAAGAAGTGAAATTGTTTTCAATTTCTTCAGATGAGCGTATAATATTGCTATTAAGCATGAGAGACAAACTCGATCCACCTCCATTATTAATAAGCAACTCTTCACTAGATGGCCCCCATATGATGGAATTCTTAATGTCTAGTATCAATTCATCGGTAAGAATTTCGCCGTCCAGAATGGTATTGTCTGCAAACTGAACCGATGGTGATTCCAGAAGAAAAGGACTGGGATCATTGGAAAGTGTATGATGATAAAGTTGATAGGTTCCTCCGGCCAGACCAGCAAATAGAAATTCACCACAGTTATAGATCAATGCGTTAGTTGACTGAACTAAGGAGTTAAAGGCTAGTACGCCTGCCAAACTACAGTTTTTAATCAACATATTTGACATGCTCAACTCCGTCTGAAGCGTGTTAGATATGGGACCTGGAACCAATTCGGTTCTATTTTCTTCTCTCTTTACTCTAATCGTGTACCCACTTCCTATTCCTATTTCACTGTTTTCAATGGTACAGAACGAAAATTGAGCATTACTTTCTTCTGTTAAAATTATTCCTGCCCACTGACCCGGTACTACATCAAAGCCTGAATCAAATCTAGAACTTGTAAAAACAATGTTATTTGATGAATCTCCCATTGCAATAATGTTACCTTGAACTAGAAGTAGCGCATCATTATTAAAAAAAACATGGGTTCCTTTCTCGATAGTTAACGTGCAACCCACTTCCACAACCACTGTTCCGTCTACTGTGTAAGGTCTGTCACTGCTCCAAACAACGTTACACAATGATTCATTTGTTAGATTTTGTGTGTCCTGACCATAAGCTAATAGCTTCACGTGTTCAACGTTCGAATTCCATTCAAAGATGATGGAGTCTCTTACAATATACGGATCATCTTCATTTCTAGGATTTATGTCAATCGCCACCAAAATCAAAAGACTATCACCACCAAACAATACCTCGTCAGACACTGAGGTAGCTTCTCTTCCATTGATGATTACCGAGTAATCGGATGAACGGCCAAAAGCTAGTGAGATGTTGGAAAACCGGATGGCTGATTTATTTGGATTAAAAACCAAAAGCCTTCTCGTGCTGCTCAGAGAAGATGACAATAATGTATCAAAAGCAATCGTGTCTGTACTAAAAACAATTCCCAGGTTAGAATCGGAAGAAACGGATTCCTCGTCTCTGTCACAGCGCATCCAAAACAGAGAAGCTAACACTATGAATATAAAAGTGAACTTGCGCATGCTGCTCGATAACAATCTATGCTTCTGCTTCTTTCATTTTTTCTGCATTCTCAGCAATACGCAACTGCTCAATAAACGCTACAATGTCACCATTCATCACATTAGGAAGGTTAAAAATGGACAGCCCAATTCTATGATCTGTGACTCTTCCTTGAGGATAATTATATGTCCTAATTTTATCTGAACGATCTCCTGAACCTACCATGCTTTTTCTTTGATTGCTGATCTCTGCGTTATGTTTTTGTAATTCAATTTCATATAGTCTGGACCGAAGCACTTTCAAAGCTTTGTCATAGTTGGCATGTTGTGACCTGCCGTCCTGACACTCAACGACTAGCCCGGACGGAATATGAGTCAGTCGAACGGCAGATTCTGTTTTGTTAATATGCTGACCTCCCGCCCCAGACGCACGGAACGTATCTTTTCTGATATCGCCGATGTTAAGTTCCACATCCACTTCTTCTGCTTCTGGCAAAATAGCCACCGTTGCTGCAGAGGTATGCACCCTTCCTTGAGATTCTGTCGCCGGCACACGCTGCACACGGTGAACACCGGATTCAAATTTTAGCTTTCCGTAAACGTCTTCTCCTTCTACTGAAGCAACAATCTCTTTATAACCACCTGAAGTTCCCTCATTAAAGTTTATCACAGAAAATGCCCAATTTTGACTTTCTGCAAAGGCTTTGTACATCCGGAAAAGATCTCCTGCAAAAATGGAAGCTTCATCTCCTCCCGTTCCTGCTCTTATTTCCAAAATCACATTTTTGCTGTCGTTAGGATCTTTGGATATGAGGAGTACCTTCAAATCTCCTTCCAAAGATTCCATCAATGGCTCCAATTCATCAATCTCTTTTTTTGCTATCTCACGAAACTCTGGGTCTTTTTCATAGCCAAGCATCTCCTTGGCATTGGCAAGATTGCTTTTTGCATCTGAAAATGCCTTGTATTTAGCAACAATTTTCTCTAGATCTTTGTATTCCTTGTTAAGCTTCCCGAATTTTTTCATGTCAACCGCTATATCCGGTTGCACAATTAACTGTCCTATTTCCTCAAATCGATGCTTAATCTCTTCTAGCTTTTCTATCATTTAAAATGAAATTATATACAAATTTAAAACATATGGTTTTTTGCGCATATCTGTTTGTTGCATGAATTAATGGGAAGAATCGTTTTTCAATTCATGATATCTAAAACAATCTACCGTGTGATCCATCACCATACCTATCGCTTGCATGTGGGCATAGATGGTTGTAGAACCTACAAATTTGAAGCCTTTTTTTTTCAAATCTTTCGAAAGTGCGTCAGATTCTTTGGTTGTTACAGGCACCTCATCCATTACTTCCCAGTGATTGATTATAGGTTTTCCACCTACAAATTCCCAAATGTACTTATCAAACGAACCAAATTCTTTCTGAATTTTTAAAAACCTTTGAGCATTATTGATCGCTGCCTCTATCTTTTTTTGATTTCGAATGATAGAAGCATTCTGCAGTAACTCTGCTACCATGCCCTGGTCGAATTTTGCCACTTTACTCACTTCAAAATTGGCAAAGGCGTTTCTATAACCTTCCCTCTTCTTAAGTATGGTTGCCCAGCTGAGTCCTGCCTGAGCGCTTTCCAAGACCAAAAACTCAAAGTGTTTGCGGTCATCATGAACTGGAACGCCCCATTCTTGATCGTGGTACTTTACATACATGTCAAAGGTATCTTTGCACCATTGGCATCTTGTCTTCATATTTTAGCAAATTCGTCGTTCAATACAAAGATTTATAAAATTCTAGTTTAGTTATTTCTTTTTATGAAGTTTAATCTTAGCCTCATCTTCCTGTTTTTCTCTTTGATGGCTTTTGACCAAGTTCCACTATACGAGTATATGGATATAAAAAAAAGCTTGAAATTACCAGAGAAGATAAATAGTGATAGAAGTGTGGTAATTGTTCATGTACCTGATGAAATAGGGGAAATCAGATGTGTTGGAGACTGGCAGCAACTCGCACACAGCGCACATAGCGCTTTCATAACTATGGGAATAGATGTAGTCATGTATTTAAATCATTACGATTTAGTTGTGAATAACAACACCAGAGAAGCCTATGCCAGGCTATTCACCAAGCGGAACATTGAAAACATCCTTTTTCTTTCTGAGGAAGAAAGCTCCTTTCAACTTTTGATCGCTCCCTTCAACAACAATTCCTCATTCATTGATAATGGTGCGGAACTTTTTTTTGTAGAACATGATCAACTTGACCAGATACTCCTCAAGACAGGAAAAGAGATAAAACAAGTTGATCATATGGTTGAAAACTTTCTCATTCCTGACAAACCCAATTTTGTATCCGGAATCTCCATTGTAGAAAAATCGTTACTTAAAAATTACCCAGGCATCCTGAGAAGAAGCAAACTATCGGTAGAGCAATTTACCAGGCTAGATATTCCTGCTTCCGCAAGCGAAGACACGGCAACCAAAATAGCAGCATACAATAAAAAGATAGAAAGTAAAAGATTGCTACTTGATTCACTTATAAAAGCATATCCTTATGAATATGAAATAATCGAACCTACCAGTGACGAAGACCTTCTTAGACAAAGACGACAATTTGTATTACGCTCTGTCAGTGGGCAAGCAAAGACACTTAGAAAAATGCTGGATTATAATGTTTCTCCCGATGAAACCGATTTTGTTTCTATCATTCCAATAATGCCGGATCAAACAAGGGTAAAGCCAATTCCTAAAGACGCACTGGTACACAAGTTTTATATAAAGCAGAATATTTCTAAAAACATCCATGTGGGAGAGTGGGACGCTGACACTTCATGGGAGGAAGCGTTACGAAATATGATTGGAAATTTGATACAGGAACACAATGTGGACAGGTAGTGAGGGCATTGAACTTACTTTTAAGGTTGACTAAAAACTTCTAAAGTAAGATGGATGTTGGAGGGTAAACCTTAAAACAGCACATTCAATTTTTAGAAATGAATGATATCCCGGAAGTCTCTTAGCCTGTAAACGACGCTGGAATGCACTTTAAAGTAAGAATTACAGTTTAGTATCTTCTTAAAATTCACTTTGAGGGAAATCAAAGATTAACTAAGTTAAATTTTCTCAGTGCTGATATTTTTTCATTGCACGTTTAAGAGAGGAGACATCAGAAGTTACAGTAGGGTCGCTATATATCCTTGCGCTTAATTCTGAAATTACTTTTCGCTTAAATCCTAGCTTCTCTGCAAGCTCCTCACAAAATTTTATTTCAGATAGATATACCTGATTATCAATTTTCATTAATTGCACTAAATGATAGAGATATTCAAATTTATCATCTTCTGACATGGTACTGATTGGAGGCAGTGGCTCAGGGTTTTCCACCATGTTATTTATCTCCTTTTCTGTTATTCCATTTGCTTTTCCGATCATGTAAATAAGAGATTTTTCCTCCCCTGAAAAATCATTGTCAACCTTCGCCAGTTGAACCAGCACACTCAACTTTGATCTTATACTCATTTGATTTCTTTTGTGGCTTTAAATTTTTAAATACTTATTCGACTCTTTCATTAAGTAGGTTCTATCTGCTTTAATAGATGGATCGCTGTATACTCTGGCGGAAAGCCTTTTAACGACTTTCTTGTCGTAACCTAGTTTTTTTGCAACTTCTTCACAGTACTTTATCTCAGTCAGATAAACATCTCCATCTACTTTCATGAGTTGTATGAGGTCATAAAGGAAATCAAATCGCTCTTCGGACATCAGTCCCTGATAATTGATTTCGACATTTTCTTTTTCCAAAATCGTTTCTTTTAGCAGGTCGTCAATTTCATTCTCAGATATATTATTGGCCTTGCCTAACGAATAAATATACGACCTTTCAGGTTCATCAAAATTCTGGTCAACCATTGACAGTTGAATAAGTGCTTTTAAGTGGTTCTTTAAATTGGTGTCCATTTGCTGATTACGATTATTTAATTTACAATTTACAGATTTACTGAGAAAAAACGTGATTAATTTAATGTAAATAACTACCCGCATTTACATCAAAAGTAGCTCCGGTGGCGTGATCAGCCATTCCGCTCGCTATAAAAGTTACTAGAGGTGCTATGTCCTCAGGCTCAGTTAAACGGTCTAAAGCCAGATCATCTATTGCATGTCCATCACTATACTTTTGCATAAACACCTGAGCCATATCCGTTCTTACAAATCCGGGAGCTACCACAAAAGCTTTAATCCCTTGTTTTCCATAAGATCTGGCTATGGTCCTGGTGAGAGCTACAAGCCCTGCTTTAGATGCAGCATATGAAGCGTATTCTGCTTCTTCTCCCCTAAATGCCGCGCGTGAAGAGATATTTATAATTCTTCCGGCTGTTTTCTTACTTAAAAAATGTTGAACTGCCTTCTTACAGATAATTGCAGGAGCATCAAGATTTACCATAAAGGTGCTCCTCCACACGTTCATCCATTCATTATCACCGGAATAAATATCTGATGGAATGGCTAAACCAGCATTATTGATGACAATTTCAATACTTCCCATTTCCAATGTAACACGCTCAAACAACTTCGCGGCCTCATCTGGTTTTGAAAAATCTGCCTGATATGCTCTTGATTCATTGCCTAATACACAAGCTAAGTTCTCCGCCTCTTTTTCATTCCTGTTGTAATGGATTGCAACGGTTGCTCCTGCATCTGCTAGCTTTGCGGCTATAGCTTTACCTATACCTCGACTAGCTCCAGTAACTAAGATGTTCAGTCCAGAAAGATTGACGTACATAGCATTTGGTTTATATCAAAATAATACAAAGGGATTTGAAGACGAACACATTATCCGGTTTGCTAAAAGAATAAATTTAGTTGGTCTGCGAATATATATTTTTGTTACTTTAGTTTTATTCGGGTACAATTCATCACTAATTAGTCAATACTTAAATATCAAAGAAACAATAGATGGGCATTATAATCCCTTTACTTCTCATAACATTTTGTTGTATAATTATTTGGCGGGCAGGGGATGGGTTCATGATTGCATCTGAATATATCGGAAGAAACCTATCTGAAGGTGTCAGAGGCGCTACTATTAATGCGATTGCCAGTTCAATGCCTGAAGTGTTTACTTCTCTCTTTTTCTTATTTATTCTGCAGGATGCTGAAGGCTTTTCGGGCGGGATTGGTACCACCGCAGGTAGCGCCATATTCAATGGAATGGTAATTCCTGCAGTTGCTGTCCTCACAGTTGTTGGTATGAAAATGACAAAAAAAGTAGCTGTTTCAAAGAAAGTATTGTTGCGAGATGGTATAGCGCTCATCATCGCAGAATTGATATTTCTCATTCTAATAAGTGGATCAACACTTTACTGGTATCATGGCGTATTATTGATGTTTGTGTACTTAGCGTACATCGTTTACATGTTTGCCTCAATGAAAAAATCACAAAGAGAAGAAATTCTGGGAGAGAGTGTGGCAGAGGAAGAAATCTTTGAAATAGATGGAGAACCTCAGGGGCCTTTTTTCAAAGGCTTATTCACATTTGACCTGAAGCGAATATTTATCGGAAACCATAAAATCAGTACAATCAGAGCTTGGTCTCTCTTGGTCTTTTCTACGATTTCCATCGCTCTAGTCTGTTATTTTCTGGTACTGGCCTGTGAATGGATCGGTACGGATACTTATTCAGTAGCAGGGCTTGGCGAATTTCACGGCTTAGGTATACCTGTGATGTTTGTTGCATTGATTTTAGCTTCAGCCGCGTCTAGTTTTCCGGATACCATTATTTCCGTCAAAGATGCAAAAAATGGACAATATGACGATGCCATATCAAATGCGCTTGGCAGCAATATTTTTGATATTTGTTTTGCTTTAGGTTTTCCTCTTTTCATTTTCACAATCATTAATGGTCCTCTACATATGCCTCCGGAGATTGTAGATCTAAGTAGTGAATTACGATTTCTACTTTGGCTGCTAACCGTGATTGCGGTGATTATCTTTACGAGTGGTGATTATTTTGGAAAACGAAAATCCTACTTATTACTAAGTATCTATGTTTTATTCGTTTTATACATTATAGGACGAGGGTTTGAGAACGAATTTGCCCAATTGATTGCTGATTTATTACTGAGTGTGTTAAAATTTTTTAGAATTGGGTAAGTTTTTAACATGTTAAAAACTGTCTTGCGTTTCTGCAAAATTCCAAACCAAATGGTTTTTACAAGATCTAAAGAAGTCTTTGGTTTAGTGCTCACCAATCCAGGTTTGGTTTGAATAAACAGATTTGGCTTGATTAAAAGATCCAAATAATTTCATCATCAGTTTTAAGAAAATGAAGTGTCAAAGAGAAAAATTTCTGCTGCAAAGAAAGTATGCATATCTAAACTGTGCCTACATGTCTCCTAATATGAAAAAAGTAGAGCATGCTGGAATTAAAGGACTGCAAAAAAAAAGGAAGCCATTTCATATCTCGGTGGAAGATTTTTTTCATGAAACAGAGACCATCAGGTTGTTATTTTCAAAATTGATAAATAACAGCGAACCAAAAAGAGTTGTAATAGTGCCTTCTGTCTCCTATGGAATAGCTAACGTGGTAAACAATCTCCCTTTCAATTCAGGGAAGATTCTATTGCTGGATGAGCAATTCCCCAGCAATGTCTATCCTTGGTTAACTCTTCAGGAAAAAGGTTTCCATGTAGAAATTGTCAAGGCACCTAAAAGTGAAACTCGAGGTGAGGACTGGAACGCAAACATTTTAAACGCTATTGATGAAAAGACCAAAGTAGTAGCTATCGGCCACGTTCACTGGGCAGATGGTACGATCTTTAACCTCAAAGCGATCCGCAAAAAACTTGACAAGGTTGGAGGCCTTTTGATCATTGATGGTACTCAATCGGTTGGGGCACTTCATTTTGATATTAGCGAAATAAGACCGGATGCACTAATCTGTGCTGCATACAAGTGGCTGATGGGACCATACTCAATTGGCTTGGCTTACTACAGTCGCATGTTTGACCAAGGGAAACCCATTGAGCACAACTGGATCAACCGGAAAAATAGTGAGGACTTTTCTGGATTAGTTGCTTACGAAACTGAGTTTCAGGAGATGGCACTTAGATATGAAGTGGGCGAACATAGCAATTTTGTGTTGATTCCCATGCTCCACTTAGCACTCAAACAAGTATTGAAGTGGGGGACTCACGACATTCAGAGTTATTGCAAAAATTTGATGGATTTACCCATTAAATGCCTCCAAGAATGGGGCTACTCGGTAGAAAACGAAGCTTATCGTGCCAATCACTTGTTCGGCATAAAACCGCCTTCCAACGTGGATTTAGAACAAATCAAAAAATCAATTAAAAAACATAAAGTTAGCGTAAGCTTTCGAGGAGAAGCTATTCGCATCTCTCCACATGTCTACAACGACGAAATGGATGTGAGAAAATTGTTGAAAGGCTTGAAAGAACCTATCTTTACTGCATAAAAAAAAGAATGGAACTGACAAATCCCGCAGTCACAGAAGGTGTGAACCTATTTATTAATATCGTAATTTTTCTTTTGGCTTTTGCTAATGCGCTAGCATTTGTAAATTCAAGAAAAGAAAAACAGAAAAAACACTGAAATCTTTACACGTGATCCTTTTTGTGTTTACTGACTTTCTCATTAGGTAATACCCAGACACAGGCTATAGCAGAGATGAAAAGTAAGATTATCAAGAAAAGCATTGCCATTTTTTAAAATATTTAGTGTTATTTATACAAATATAGTTTTCTCTTTTCAACCGCAACATATGTGGAATGTAGAAGAATTGAGTCTTCACTAGTCCTCGTACAGGCTAGTCATTCTGAATGCATCATCCCCTACGGCGATTTTCTTACTTCTTGATTTTGACTTACTGGAACACGATAGATCATAGATGCCATTGTAGATATTGGTTAACTCCGCTATCTTTACATGATTTATAGCATAATTGGCCGGCGGTGCATAAGCACATGCTTGTTTGCCAGATCTTATCAGCAAAATCTAACTGTCAAATGAGGCAAAATCTGCATACCAACCTTTCAATCTTTATTGTCTCCATTCTTTTAAGCTCTTGCTCCTATCACATTGGTTCTATTAGCAGCGGTAGCGGAATCATTACTAATGACGAATTTTACAGCATAGATTATGCGTATGGAACCTCTAGGACACTAAACGTCTTTGGCATTGGAGGAAATAATAAGGATGCTTTGGTCTTGGAGGCCAAGAGAAACTTATATCTCAATAGCCAAATGAAACCATGGCAAGTAATAGGACAAACTACGCTTGATATTAAGAGAACCATTTTTTTTCCTGTTATTGCTACAAAAGCTGTTGTTTCTGCAGAAATTATAGACTTTTCAACAGACCTGATAAATGCCGAAACTACCTCAGAAAACTTAGAGAATTTTGTTAATGGATCTGTCAAAAACTATTTTGACTTTGGACAGAACGTTCGTTTTGTCTATAAAAAAGATACTATCAATGCACAAATTGTTGATGTCGGCGAAGAAAAATGCTTCGTAAAGTTTTATGACAAGAACAATAATCTACGCATCAAACCGATTTTCACAACAACGCTCATCTCCTATCAAACAGGGCTTGAAGTAATCCCATCAGAAAAAATTAACGTAGGTGACGTACGCACACCTCAAAATCCAACGAATAAGTTAGTTAGATTTAAACATGCCGGTAGTTCCTTTGTAGGAGAATTGCTTGAACAAAAGGTGACCATTACTTGATTAGAATGGAAAATAGAACAAGTAATGAAAGTATTGGTATCTATTTTAAGGGCAAAAGTTTGATCAGTCAATAAGCTGATAACATTAAGTGGGCTAGCGTGCTTCTTTCTATAGAAGTCCGATACTGTTCTACTACTGTAACAGTAGCTCTGAACTTGAAATGGTAGCATACTGAGGAAATCACCTAATTGTTTATCTGATACACAATCGAACCAATCCTCCTGAAACGGACAGGCTCTAAATGTTGCCAAATCAACTTTGGCTGTGCAGATCGGATAGCCTGGTTTAAACTGTATTACGAACGCTTGCTGAGAGGCGCGTATAGAATCACAAGATGAAAGTTAAATTTTGCCATTTCTTAATTTTTATTCTGTTTATCAATCTCGGATGTCAAAACCAAACTGTACCAACCGAACCTCTTGATGAAAAGGAAACAGATTTTGAAATTGAGATATTTCATCCAAATAAAATTTCAACGAAAGAGTATTCCGAGAATACATTCAGTTTCACTTATGATGAAAGTTCCGTTTTTGTTTCGAGGACTTCTGGATGGGAATTCCAAACAGGTTTTATTTCGACCAGGCAAAATGAAATGTATTCTGAATTGATACCTGTTGCTTTGCTAGACTCTATTTATGATAGAGCAATTAATCCCTTAGGAAACAAAATTATTTTCTGTTCAAAAATCAATGGAAAGGATGCAATATATCTTGTATAAAAATACAGAACAGTTGGTCAAATAAGATTAATCTATCTGAAAAATCTGGAATCTACGGAGGTCACTTCTACTGGTTTAATGATACGGAGCTGTATTTATACGTACCTGAGCAAAATGGAAATCTTGTGCGAGCTAATTTATCCGGCAATAAACTAAAAATAACGGACAGATTACCGCAATTAAACACAAAAGATGCGACTGAATTTAGCATTTATATAGATAAGAAGAAAAGTTTCCTGATCTTCACAAGGTATCAGGAAAAAAAAGAATCTGAACAAGGATTTTTTATAAGCTTCAATCTAAGTGATTTTGAATTGCCCAACTGGTCTAAGCCTCAAAAAATTGAACCTCTGCCATATGGCTGGAATCCTTACATAAAAAAGATAAAGACCAATTTTTATTTTCGGATGGAAATGATATTGTCTACTTGCCAATGGACAAGATAAGAACAGAAATTATGAAATTGAAAAATAAGGCTACTAACAAATAAGGCTTTGTGTGGTCTGTAAGGCCCAACATGAAGCCTCAGATAAACAAAGCGAAGTATATCTTATATGGATTGATAAGGTGTTGTGTTGTTAGACGCATGATAAATAAAAACATAAGGCACGCTTACTGACACCTGCGGCGTAGTTTTTCGGGAAAGAATGAATCGAATCTATTTTATACTTTGGAATCGATTGATCGATCTTTCAAAAATTCAGATGAATTTTGGATGAATTGAAGGTGAACCTGTGGTTTTATTGCATTTTCATTAGAAGAATCCTTTGCAAAACTGGATTTTTGGTTCAAATCGAGGCTTTTGAAATTTCAAAAATGTAGTTTACTGGTCGTAAATGAGGCTTTTGAAATTTTGAATAACAAAGAGTTGGGCCAAAAGGCGGGTTTTTCAAAGGATTCTAGAAGCTCTAAAGCAGATTTAATGCCTATTTGTACATCAAAATTTCATGAAAACACGCTCTATGAGCCAAAACATCGTTTTCTTTTAAAAGATACTGTTTTCTTAGAGACACTAATTAGAAGTATAACCTAGAGCCAACTACTATCTCCAAAAAATGAGTATTATCAAAACTATTCATCGGGCTGTTCAAAGCTTTTTGGTAGTTGACAATGAAGTTGAATTCAATTAGGTTTTTATCCTTCAATTCATATTGAATACCTAAATGTGCATCAATACCCAAAGATTCCGTTTCTAAATAGTTGGCAACAGGATTTCCTATTAAATCCACATAAACATTATTTGCCGCAAACGGATTGTGATTTATAGCTAACGGATAATAGTAATTGAGTACCATTTTTGAGAATAAAGAGCTTGACTGAGAGACCGTTTTATTAAAGCCAAAAGTTACCGATGGATGAATATAGGAATTATCAAACTGATAACCGAAATTCACATCTAAGCGTTCTCTGTTTTCATATACGACTCCTAGTCCAAATTGATTTATGAATGCGTCCAAAGTTATCAATTTCACTTCTGAGGAAACTTGATAACTTGTTACATAAAAATTATTTTGAAACTGCGAAGCTACTTCATTAAAAAACTGACTTTCACCATCCAGATAGTTAGCTTTTAGATTAACAGCCAGTGTACTTTTAGAAAAATAGTGACTGTAATGAACAGTAAGTTTCTGTTTTGTAAAATTGTACTCGGCTAAAGTATTATTTAGGTCAGTTCTAGTAATGGATTGGTCCAACCATTCTTCATTTCCAAATTTGGTTTGCGAAAGTACACTGATGTCTGCATTGGTGAATTTATGCAACCAATGTAACTGAAATTCAGGAATATTTCCTTTAGTCTCAAAACTGGCACTATTTCCGAAACCACTTATAAAAGATCCCAAGCCTGTATTGAGATACACAATATATTCAGCACCTGAGTTATTAGTCATAAATCGGTTATTTATTTCTAAGTCAGACTTTCGGTATTCTAAACCTAATGTAACACTAAAGATATTTTTTGGATTCAGTTCATAACTTGCAGAAAACCTCAAAGGCACTTGTAGTAACACCGTTTCGTTACGCGTATCGATCTTTCTGTAATACAAATTGGTGCTGTACTTTAAGTGTGCGCCTAAGCTTAATCTATCAGTAATTTGGTTAGCAGCATCCACCCTAAATTTATAATTTTGATGATTCCAAAAACCTCGCACTTCTTGAAATAAATAGATAGGCGAACCGTTTAGTTGTGCGCCATAGGAAAGGTTGGCGTCTACATCATCCTTACGCACATTTAAGTAACTTAAAGCTCCAAAAAGTGTCCAGCCTGTCTTGCTTAGAGGTGATAAAGATTCTGTATGAAAAGCAAAGCCGTTTTGTTTTTTATAATTTTGCAAATGTTGTAAATCGCCGTTGGAATACAAATATCTCGCTTCACCTAAGCTATATTTTTTTAGGGTTGACTGATAAATTAAAGATGGAATTGGTTGAAAACGTTCTCTAAATTGAAGTAAAGAAAAATCACGTTCATTGACAGATAAGTTGGTTAACAAGGAATCTTGTCGTGCCCATGAAAACCAAAAAACAAGAAAAAAAAAGAGTGCCAAAAACACCCTCTTTCTTAATTGAAATAGATTATTGTTAATTGTTGTAACCATATTTATCTGGTGCATCAATCGATTCAAAATCTACGGTAGAATTATTGGTATCTAGTAAGATGGTTCTACCAAAGCGTGCTGTAGCCACTTCATCTACTTTACGAATCACACTTTTTCCGGAGAAAGCAGGGTTGCTACCATCCGGGCTAATCACAGCAAATCCTGCATCTACATCATCAGGAATCACTTTGTAATCAGCTAAATCATCGCTCTCTAAGGTTTCAAAACCATCTACAACTTGAGTAACTGGAATGCGAACTAATGGAAATGTTTGAGAAGCGATATCTGGATTTGTGTAGATAACTACATCGCTGTTAGATACTGAAGCATCTGCACTTACCAATGCAATAGAAGGCCTTGAAGGTGATATAGAATAGAATCCCGAAATTTGCTGCATGATATATATATTAGTCATATTCTCTACATCTGGATTGTTGCTATCGAAAGATGTGTTACCGCTTCCTCCATTGGCCTCTAACCATTCCACAGAATAGATTTCTAATGTAGCATCAGTATTGTTAATACCTGTCGATAAAAGGTCACTTGTAAAATCGCTAGCATTAAAAGCAACAACGATGCTACTAGATGGCTGTATTGGGTAATCTTGTCCGCTACCAGGGAACTGCACAACATCTCTTGCATATACATTATTAGTTGCATCTTCACCACTAAGCCCGTCCCCAACCGAATTATCCGAAGAAGGTGTAAACAAATTGGCTAGATACATACCATCAGCGTGGATGACTTCAGAAGAATTATTGAAAATTTCAATAAACTGGTCTCTTATCAAAACAGCAGATGAACCACCAGTAGAATAAACTTCTTTAATCACCAATGTAGCATTTGGATTTGTTGCACTAAGCGTAATAGTTTCCGTAACTATCTCACTGTCAAGCAAAGAAATCTCTGTTGCAGAACCACTAATAGTATAATTGTCAGTGGCCTCGATTACAGTAATATCGTAATTACCTAAAGGTAAATTTTCAAAAATTGCCAGTCCATTTGCGTCTGTTGTTGCACTATATTCGGAATTATCCGTGCTATTGGTAGCTTGTAAATCTATATCGTTAAGAGGAATATCAGATAAACCTGTTTCTAATTCTAGTTGTATATTCATGTTACCGAGTATAATTACAATCTCATCATCGTCAGAACAGCTAACAAGTACTCCTGCCAATAGAAATATAGATAGGGTTCTAAAAAACTTCATCTTTTTTTGTTTTGCACTTTTCATAACAGTTACATTAAGTTTTAAAAAATTTATTCAATTAGAATAGTAGCACTAAAGCCTACTTGTAGTTTTTGATTGAGTTGTCTTATGTTACCATTTTGTACATATTCGGGATTATACCAAGGTGCGTTATAAGCGTAGAAACTAAACGAATGACCTTGCTCGGTTTCTTTACGAACCTGTAAGTTGAAGTTGGTATAAAACGGCGTATCAGTGATGGGATCAAAAACACTTGAGTCTTGTATCAAATCATTAAACTCCTCGCTATCACGTTGGTCTTCGGGTATTTGGATAAAATTTCCGTCAATATCATAATACGCATATGGGAGTTGACTTGCGTTTTTGTTAATGCGATAATCTTCAAAATTAAACTCCGTTGCTAAGGTCAGCACAAAACGTAGCGATGGGATGTGTTGGATTAACGTGAGTGTTCCAAAACTTCTATTATGTTGCAAAATGCTGTTTTCAAAAACCCCAAAGCGTGCCGTATTATCACCAATCACGAAATTTGGGCTGCGAATGTTGAAACCTAAATTAGTACGCACACTTCTCAGATAACTATATCTGAAATTGACTTCGCTATTAGAGGGTTCAATTTTTAATCCGCTCAGAACAAACTCTACACCATCAGTGTCTACATAATAATTGTTTTTGAAAACTTTTAAAATTCTGGGAATATTTATCAGTTCTCCTTCAATAGGCGCAACTGCAGGTTGTTGATTCAGTGGTGCATCAATCACCTCATAACTTTGGCGTGGTAGCAATACCAACTCATCAGTATGCTGAATACCACGTCGTAATTCTTTTCTGAAATAGGTGAGTTGAAAGTTCCAAAACGATGGTGACCAATCAAAGCCAATTTCTTTTAAATCAGTATAATTTGGTTTTAGCTGAGAATTTGTTGGTTCTTGTACATAGGTGGTAACCACAGCCAAACGCTCATTAGGGTTTTCGGCAAAATAATTTAAATTAGTATAATCTATGTACGTTCTACCAGGGTATAACTGAATCATAGCTGGTGCTTTGTAAAATAATCCCCAGGCTGTTCTAATATTAAACTGATTGTATTTAGATGAAAATGATAATCGAGGCGAAAGCAGATTGTAACGCTCAATCATATTGTCGTATCGTAAGCCAAAATTAAGATGTATACTATTTTGTCCTTTTTTTTTTACGCTCGTTTGGTGATATGCTGAGAAGGTTCTGGAAGCTGGAATTTCCCTAAGGTTGGTACTTCTGTTACCTAATGAACTATCGATACTACCAGTGCTTGGCAGTACATTATTTCCAGTAAACACTCTGCCACTGCCTTTATTATCGCTTAAGTCGTATTGAATCCCTGTTTCAAAACTGAAGCTCAAATTATCTGTTTCGAAAAACTGTTGGGCACCTATCCGAGCATTAAAATTGATGGCTTTGCCATTAATACGAGTCATTTGATTGAAAATGTTGGGCGTAAAAGTGGTGAAATAGGTGCCACTTTCTGTGGCTTCAATGATTGGGAAAGGTCCTGTTTCTACAGTCTCATCGAAAAAACTATTTTGTACATTTATTGAACTATTGAAATTATAAGAAATCTTTTCGAAAAAAGAGTATGGTTTGATATCTCCCGAAAGCCCAATTTGGTAGTTAGTACTTTTCACATCAGCTTCATCTCGGAATACTTCATCAGGATCATGGCGATTGCCATCATCAGAATAAACAATTCTAAACGATGTAAAGTGATCCCAATCTACCGATTGTAATTTCGGCAACTTCCATCTTAAACCTAAGTTATAGGTTTGGTAATAGGTTTTCAACTCTGTAGGACTGCCTGATGAATAGGCGTAAGAAAAATCGGAATTTAATAATCCGTATTTCTTTAAACTAAAACCTTTTACAACACTAGCCTGATAATTGGTTGAAGTTACATTGGCAGTGGTAATCCAAGGAGATACACCTACTTTGCTTTTTACCAAAATTCCGCCTGTAGACAAGTTCCCATATTTGGGGGATGCCACTCCCGAAATTACTTCAACCGATTCGATATTTGCTAGAGAAACAGTTCTCAAATCAACTCCACTACCTGCGGTGGCATTGCCACCACTAAAGCTTGCTGTCGGGTTTTTTGCCTGAAAATTGGCATCGTTATTTAGTACTGCACCATCTAAAATGATCGAAGTCCCAAAAGAATTCACATTGGATTCAATGGCTGTACGCAAATTGGCCTGTTGGTCTTGATTAAGGTCCGGAGGGGTGATAGCATTACCGGGAAGCAAGCTCAAAATATCCGAAAGATTCATAGCCTGTACTTGTTTAATAGCCTGACTTTCTATTTGGTAAACAGAAGTTCCTTCTAGAGTCTGTGTTTTTTTCGCGGTAACAACGACTTCGTCTAAGCTTAGTAAATCTTCTTTTAGTATGATGGTGAAATTCTCAGGATTTCTAATCTCGCTTAGAACCAGCGTTTCTGTTTTGTAACCAAGGCATCTTATTTCTAATGTTAAAGTTCCGTTGGGTACTGATAGAGTAAACTTTCCTTTGTCATCGGTGAAAGTCCCAATAGAAATTTCAGGAATAAAAACAGTCGCATAAAAAATAGGTAAGCTATCAGTATCATTAACGATTCCTGAAATGTCAATCTTTTGTGCAGCTGCAAAAGAAGAAATAAAGATTGCCAAAACAATACTTACCAAAAACCGCATATAGTTTAAAGCTATTTCAGCAAATCTAATTTCTTGTTTGGAATGATTCTAAATAATAAAAAGAAATTCTGTATTGAGCACTAAAAAACTGAAAATCAATTTTTAACCGGATCGGATATTTTTGGGACATAGAAAGCTGAAAAAAACCACATGTAACAACTAAAGCTTCGTGTGGCCTGTAAGACCCAACATTAAGCCTCAGTTGAACAAAACGGAGTAATCTCTATGGGGATTGACGAGGAGTTGTCCTGTGTGGTAATCTATTTGAGTGACTTAATGGAATAAGCAAAAAGCATAAAAGGCAGGTTTTCAACTCATCCTGTTGCTCCTCTTTTGATCAGTTTTCGCTGTTTTTAAGGTGATTGCTACTATTTCCTTCCTCATACCGGGCAGATCTGGACCTACTCCTACTAGTTTGGTTAACAGCCGTTGAAAAATAAGGTGAGGCACTGAGTCATTTCAGCCAATACCCCGCCAAAAATCGAAGACGATTGGCCTTCGAAAAGTAAAGAGAAAGAGTTAGATCATCGGTGATTTTAGGTAAACCTGAGGATATTTATTTAACAGATAACTTCTTCATTATGAAATTCGTAGTTTTTAGAGGCGCCCGAAAGAATAGGTATGACTCTGGGATCTAAACGAACTAATTGAAAAATCAAAGCTTAAATTCTTAAGAATTCACCAAGCACTATTCGTATTAGAGGTAAATAGAGAGTAGTGAATTTATGGCAATTCAACTAATTAGAAATGATCAGTTGAGAATTGTTCTTTCTCCGTTTATTGATCTGAACAACAATATTATGATTGAAATTGGAACTTCATTTTCTGATTTTTTACATACGAATTGATGAAGGAAAAAAGGTTTGAACAAGAAAGAGTCTATAACAAACGCTAAAAAATCTACAGGCTGTTGAAGCTATTGAACTAGGCACATAGTAATATGAAAAATGAGGTCTATCGTGTGTGTGAGCACATTTAGATTTAGAAATCTGCTGATTTGTAGTGCTTGCTTTATTGAATTATCCATTTTTCTTTATATGCAGCTTACCAGAGCTATTTATTATAAGCCTAGTTCAATAAAGCTATTTGAAAACTCTTCAGCAGATATGTTTGAGAACTTTACCCAAGAATTATCACTTATGGGCACCTCTAAAAACTCAGTTCAAGAATTTGAGATAGAGATTTTTCTGAGACAAGACGTCAGAAAACGGAATTTAACAACGTTAAATAAGTATTTCGATAATGAAGTGTCAGGAAAAAGATCATCTTAAAAATTGAAAGTGGGTTTTTAGAGATGCCCTTATATAAGACACAGCAAAAATGGCAATGTTACTTGATCGCCTTTTGTATATTTATTCATCACATAAGCTTTAATTCAAGAATTCATAAATTCCGGCAACTCCCTGACCACCACCTACGCAAGCAGTAACCATACCGTACCTATTTTTTCTTCTTCTCATTTCATTGAACAGAGAAACAGACAGCTTTGCACCGGTACAGCCTAAAGGATGACCCAGCGCTATTGCGCCTCCATTTACATTCAGCTTTTCAACATCCAAATCCAATCCTTTAATCACGCCTAAAGACTGTGCTGCAAATGCTTCGTTTAATTCTATCAAATCAAGATCGTTTTGTTTGAGCCCGGCTCGCTTTAGCGCTTTGGGAACTGCTTCCACTGGGCCTATTCCCATTATTCTTGGATCCACACCGGCGGCTGCGTAGCTGATCATCTGTGCAATTGGTTCCAGCTTGTATTCTTTGGTCATTTTTTCACTCATCACTATAACAAAAGCTGCTCCATCTGAGGTTGGAGAAGAATTACCTGCTGTGACCTGACCTTCCCTTTTAAATGCTGGTCTTAGCGTTGACAACGCTTCCATGTTTGTACTCTCTCTTACGCATTCGTCCGTATCCACCACAAATTCTCTAATGTGGCGTTTGCCCTCTTCACCTACATATGTTTCTTCTACTTTTATCGGAACAATTTCATCTTTAAACTTGCCTTCTTTGATTGCCTGAGCTGCTTTTTGATGTGATTTCATTGCAAACTCATTCGCGTCATCCGCAGAAATATTGAAGTCTTTGGCCACCTCTTCAGCTGTCAAACCCATATTCAAATAATACTCCGGATGTTTTTCAGCAATCTTCCAGTTCAAGGCCGCTTTGTATCCCATCATAGGCACTAAGGACATAGATTCTGTACCACCTGCAATGATACAATCTGCTGTTCCTGAATGAATTCTCGCACATGCTAAGTGGATCGCCTCTAACCCGGAACCGCAATACCGGTTAACAATCATACCAGGAACTGAAATAGGAAGGGACAGGAGTGAAATATATCTCCCCATTTGCAATCCTTGTTCCGCTTCCGGGATTGCATTCCCTACGATCAAATCGTCTACTTTGGTTGCATCAAAATCTTTAATGGAACCGACAAGATGTTTGATTACATCAGCGGCTAAGTCATCTGGTCTATAAAAGCGAAATCCTCCTTTCTTAGCTTTTCCCACTGCTGACCGATATCCTGCGACGACATATGCATTCATATTTTTAAATATTTTGTCATTAACAAATCTTAGTTTCTCAAAGGTTTATTTTTGAATAATATGCTTTGAATTCTCTCTAGTGTTTTTGGTTCTCCACAGAGACTTAAAAAAGCTTCTCTCTCTAAATCTAACAAATACTGCTCTGAAACTTCTGTTGGTGCGGAGAGATCTCCCCCTGCCATAATCCATGCTAATTTTTGACCAATCTTTAGGTCGTGATCTGAGATATAATTTCCATATTTCATGCCACTGATTCCTGCATGAAACATTGCAAGTGCGGATTTACCCTGCACTTTCACATCATCTCTTAGGATAGGCTGAGTATATCCAGCATCCGATAGAGCCAATACTTTCTCTTTTGCATCTGTTAAGAGTCTGCTTCTATTCAGCGTGATTTCGTCACTTTCCCTCAGAATATTCATATGTCTAGCTTCATCCGCGGAAGTCGCTACTTTTGCCATAGCTATATCCATAAAATATTCCTGTAGCGTATTCAATTCAGGATCACCAGGGGTATAATCATCTGAAGCTCTCATAGTGAGTTCTTTTGTGCCTCCTCCGCCAGGAATCAAGCCCACTCCAACCTCTACTAATCCAATGTATGATTCAGCATGTGCTTGAATAGCGTCGCAATGTAGTGATAATTCGCAGCCTCCTCCCAATACAAGTCCGGAGGTAGCTGCGACAACAGGAACACCGGAGAATCTGGCCCTGGTCATTGTATTTTGAAACGTCCTGACTATGAGATCTATCTCATCAAATTCCTGGCCTACCGCGTACATGAAAAGCATAGCAAGGTTTGCGCCGGCAGAAAAATTCTGTGCTTCATTTCCTATGACTACTCCAAGATGATCTTTCTCTGCAATGGTAATAGCAGCATTAATTCCTTCAATAACATCTGCATCTACCGAATTCATCTTCGTATGAAACTCAAGATTTAACACTCCATCTCCGATATCATAAATGGTCGCCCCTGTTTTTTCCCAAACGATGTTGTTCTGCTTGAAGGCATCCAGAAAGATCATCCCTTCTGTGCCTGGGATTACCTTGTAAGATTTGGAAGAAATATCATAGTACATCTTCCTGCCCTTTTCATATATATAGAAACTTTCTTTTCCCTGGTCAACCATTTCCTGTACCCATGAAGCAGGTTTCAACCCTGCTTCCTCCATTTGTCCTAAAATCTTCTTTAACCCCATAGCGTCCCATGTTTCGAAGGGACCCATTTCCCAGGCAAATCCTGCTGCTACAGCTTGATCAATTCTAAATAACTCATCAGCAATTTCAGGGATACGGAAAGAACAGTAATTAAAAAGATCAAAGAAAGTATTTCTGTAAAAATCACCTTCTGTGCCATCCAGAGAAATAGCAATTTGAAGACGTTTTTTAAGGTCCTCCACCTCTTTGGTTTGCTCTAGTATTTCGAGTTTCGACTTTTTCTTGGTTTCATACTCAAATGTTTTCAAATTAAGTTCGAGAATCTCTTTTTTTCCGTCCTCTACAACCTTTTTGTAAAAACCTTGCTTGGTTTTATCGCCAAACCATCTACGACTGTGAAGCTCTTCTGCTATAGATGGGAGTTTAAAACGGTCTTTTGATTCGTCTTTATCCAGGGCCATATAGAGATTATTGGCAACATTCACAGTAGTATCAAGCCCCACCAAATCAGACGTTCTAAACGTAGCAGATTTAGCCCGGCCAATTACAGGACCGGTCAACTTATCAATTTCCCCTACGGAAAAATTGGTTTGCGAAATGGCATGCATACCAGACATCATTGAATAGACCCCGATTCGATTTGCAATAAATGCCGGCGTATCCTTGCATAGTACCGTTTCTTTTCCAAGAAATAGATCACCATAGTGTATGAAGAAATCTACAATCTCCTGATCGGTTTTTTCGGTTGGAATAATCTCAAGAAGCCTTAAATACCTAGGAGGGTTGAAAAAATGCGTTCCGCAGAAATGCTTTTGAAAATCTTCGCTTCTGCCATCTAACATTAACTGGATTGGAATACCTGATGTATTAGAGGTGATTAAAGTGCCGGGTTCTCTATGCTGTTCTACCTTCTCAAACAAGGATTTCTTGATCTCAAGATTTTCAACAACCACCTCAATAATCCAATCCGCCTCTTTAACTTTTGATAGATCATCGCTAAAATTTCCGGTATGGATCAGTCTTGCACTTTCTTTATTATATAGTGGTGATGGATTTGATTTGATTGCAGTTTGTAGTGCGTCATTTACTAATTTGTTTCTAGCTGCAGGATTATCTTGATTCTCGTTGGTAAGATCTTTTGGAATAATGTCTAATAAGATTACCTGCACACCAATATTAGCAAAATGACAGGCTATTCTGGAACCCATAATTCCCGATCCTAACACTGCTGCTTTCTTAATGATTCGTTTCATTGCAGAATGAGGGTTTTTAAATGGATTAATATTTAACGTTTTCTAATTGGGCATTACGGGCATATTCAATAGAAATTTCTTTGACTATATTTTCAAATAGGGAAGGATCGTTAACGATCTCATTGATTTCACCTAAAACGCCAAAGAACTCATTAAGACGCTGCTCGTCGATAAGGAATTTTACTTTTTTGTTAAACTCCCTCACTGCTCTTCTACTTAACTCCCGTTTTTCTTTTCCGATATCCGTTAAAAAAATTCTCACTGATCTGCCATCTACCGGGTCTCTTTCACGATAGACCCAACCCTTCTCTTCCATCGCTTTGAGCATTCTAGTAAGACTCCTGGATTCCATACCTAACATAGGAGCTATTTTGGTAGCAGGGGTACCTTCCTCTACATCTATATTTAAGAGGACAAATCCTGTGGATGCGGTAATATCGTATGGAGATCCAAACTGATTGTACATTCGGGAAATGCCATGCCAGAGGCTTTTAACATTATAATCAATAGTTTCTTCTCTTTTCATATCAGGCTGTAATGATCAAAGGTAATAAAATGTGTTATGCATGCAGACTATTTTTTTAAGTGCATTTAATAGGATATAATTTTGGTAGTATGAACGAAGAGTTAATACCATCAGAGTTTTATTCTTTTGAAAGTAATAGTCTTTTTGAGAATTGCATTGAATGTGAAAAATACCTTCTTGATGACGGCACAGAATATTTGATTGAAAAGTCAATTAAAAATTATAAAGGTTTTGAAGCAAAAGATGTAGTTTTCGATTATGCGATCTGTCTGGATTGTGCTGAAAAGCTACGCCAGGAAATATCAGCAGAATCTTGGGAAAAGATGACAAGTTATTTTCAAAAAAACCTTGATTTATCTGAAAGAATTGAAATGACTCCTAAGTCTATTGACGAACATTTAAAGAATTGTATCATAAAAAAGATTAATGTTAGAGAATGTTATGAATACAGAGTTTTTGCTCACTGCAACGGAAAAAGGCTAAATATGCAAAATCCGCCTTATACGATCTCAGGTGAAGTTATGGATGAGTTGCTTCCTCTCCTGTCAGATAAGACCATAGATGAGATGAATGGGTTTTTTAACAAACATTTTTCGCCCGATCCTTCTCTATTTGAGCCTACCCCAAGTTTGATTCTGGTTTAGAATATTTAGCCAAAAGTTAACTCTGTCTAAAACTAAACATCCAGACTTTTGATCTCTTTTTGTAGCTCCGCTTTAGTTTCCTCAAGGTCTGCTTTGAGGGCATATTCCAGTGTTCTCAAGTCTTGCTTGGAAGAAAGGTCAGAAGATACATATTCCTGTAATATCTCGGAGAGTTCTTCTGCTACCTTGTTGAGACAGTCCTTGCTTTTGAAGTCAATTTGCGACGTTGAGTATGTCCATCATGTAAAGATACGTTATTTCCTGCTCTTCCGTCAGGTCTTAGCGTCTCGCTAAGACCCCTTTAATGTAATGCTCCCCTACATGATGGTTAATGCCTTTCCATTTACATCTGAGTACCCATTCTGATGGTACAGGTTTGAGTTAGGTTAACATCAGTTTCGGTAAATTGACTAAAAAAAGTACCATTTCTCTTTTATTTTTCATGGAGATGGAAGGTCCTTTGTCAAGGAACTGATAAGCAGCCAAGCAAGCCATTGCATTGTTGAAGGCGTTATTCACAGAGCGATGCCTGGTATGCCAGAGATCAAAGTTGTATTTGAGGAAATCAATGACCCTGTCGCGAGCTTGTAGCTCGTGACTATATTTCAAACAAAATCAATTTTCATCATTCCTTTTCCACCTGCATCATCTATTGCACTACGCTATTTCCCATGTTCTGGTTGATTGACAAAGCCAGCCTCAGCAGGATGCTGATGTTTTACATGCTACTTTTTAATCCATTACTTCAGTATTCCAACCTTCTATTGGTTTGTGGTGCTGCTGTCCCAGCTCTTCGAGATTTGCAATTTCGAAGTATGATCGCTGAATGTATCATTCCAATACTTGATCCGAATACCAATGACGTAATTCAGCAAAATAAGAGAGCATAGGACAAATCTTCGCTAGGAGGCCATACGGTCAAATTCGAGGGTTGAAAAAGCCTGAAATTGGGTTTTCAAAGCGGACTCTTGGATGTTATGTTTATTTGATTGGATAGGCACAAGCGTACGCTCACCAGGTACTATTTATTAAGTACTTGCATCCTTATAGACTTAATTGTAAAATCTCTTCTTTTCTTTTCTCATTTTCCTTAGCAATGGACTACACCGATAGCGATCTTCTCGGTACTCATCATATAATTTATCTAATTGATCTACACACCAGTTTATCCCCTTTTCATCTGCCCACCGAAGTAATCCCTTAGGATAATTTACCCCATTCGTCATTGCGGTATCAATGTCTTCTCTACTTGCTATGTTTAGAAACAATGCGTCGACAGCCTCATTGATCAGCATTACTAACACACGATCTAAGATTTGTTGGCCTAGTGTCTCATCTTTTGTAGGTTGAGGCTTTTCAGCTCCTTCCGCATAATTGTAATAACCGCGTCCTGATTTTCTTCCAAGCAATCCTGCCTCATGCATTCGCTTTTGAGTAAATGAGGGCTTGTAGCGCGGGTCATAGAAGAATGATTGAAAGATCGTTTCTGTAACGGTATAATTCACATCATTTCCAATAAAGTCCATTAATTCAAATGGTCCCATACGGAACCCTCCCAACACTTTCAATGCCCAATCTATGGTTGCGAAATCCGCTATACCTTCTTCGTACATGCGCAAAGACTCTCCGTAAAATGGTCTGGCAACACGGTTTACAATAAAGCCTGGCGTGTCTTTTGCGAAAACCGCCAATTTCTTCCAGCTATCTACCCAAGATTTTGCCTGGGTGGTGGTCTCGACTGTGGTTTGAACTGCCGGAATGATTTCCACTAGAGGCATTAAAGGTACAGGGTTAAAAAAGTGGAGTCCGATAAATCTTGAAGGATGGTTTAATGCAGCCCCCAGAGAAGCTAAAGAAAGGGAAGAAGTGTTGGAAGCAATGATGGTATCATCTCTAACGATGTTTTCTAACTCAGCCAGTACTTTTTGCTTGATGTCCAAATTTTCAACGATGGCCTCGACGACTAAATCCGAATTTTCGAAGTACCGTAGATCTTCTGAAAAATTTATTCTTCCTAAAATCTTAGAAGCAGTTTCTTTATCTATCTTATTCTTTTCCACTAATCGCCCTATCCTATTTGCTAGATAGAGGGATGATTTTTCCAATGCCTCTATTTGGGTATCATTGACTACCACATTCCAACTAGCTGTAGCTGCCACCTGAGCTATGCCGGTTCCCATAGTTCCTGCTCCTACTATGCTCACTTTTGGCATTATGCTCCTTTGAATTCTGGTTTTCTTTTCTGGATGAAGGCCTGAACCCCCTCTCTGTAATCGTAGGTTTGAGTTGCTTTATACTGCCACTTTTGTTCCAACTCCAGTTGCTGGTTTAAATCATTGGTAAATGATTGGTTCAACAGATGTTTGGTGTAGGCCAGTCCTTTGGTTGGCATATTGGCCAGTTTTTGCGCAACATTTTCCACCTCATGCACGAAATGGTCATCGCTAAATACCTTATATATCATACCTATTTTTTCCGCATCATTAGCGGAAATCTTATCGCCCAACATCATCAAAGCCGATGCCTTTTGAAAGCCAATCATTCTTGGGAGTGTGAACGTACCCCCACTATCAGGGATCAGTCCTATTTTGCTAAAAGCCTGGATAAATGAGGCAGACTCTGTGGCAAAAGCCAGATCGCACGAAATGGCAATATTAGCTCCGGCGCCTGCGGCTATACCATTGACAGCTGCAATGATGGGTTTTTCTATAGATCGGATTTGTTTTATTAACGGGTTGTAATACTTCTCAATTACTTGATCTATCTCGAAGTCATTTGAAACGGCTTCTTGAAGATCCTGACCCGTGCAAAATGCCCTGCCATTTCCAGTAAGCATAATAGTTCGAATAGTTGGATCTGATCCGTAGTCTGATAGTGCTTCAATGGTGGCTTCTAACATCTCTTTATTAAAGCTATTGAGTACTTCTGGCCGATTTAATGTGATGATGCCAAGTTTTTCTTTTTGAGTGAGTTGTATAGAATCTGACATGGGTTAAATGATTAATAGTTAAAGTTAACTATTCCTCAAACTCGTTTGAGATTAAGAATGGATTAGTGGCACTTGAAATAATCAAACGGTTCCAGACAGTCTTTGCATTTGCGTAATGACTTACATGCGGTAGAACCAAACTCACTTAATAGTTGGGTGTTTTTAGACCCGCATTGTGGGCATTCTATGTTCTTCGGGTTAGTGGGATTTGGAGGCGCAATTCCGTATTCTTTGAGTCTCTGATTTCCTTTTTCGGTTATCCATTCTGTGGTCCAGGCAGGAGAAAGTATGGTGGTGATTTTGAACTTATCAATTCCTTCTTTTTTAAGAACATGATGTATGTTCTTTTCTATTTCTATCATCGCCGGACAACCAGAATAGGTAGAAGTGATGATCACTTCAACAAAATTATCAGTGATTAACACATCCCGCACAATTCCCAGATCTGTAATAGCGATTACCGGGATTTCCGGGTCCGTGACCTGCTCAAGGAGGTCATGGACATATTTTTTAGAAATTGTTTTTATGGAGGCCATACATCACCATTCCAATCCCGGATATGCTCTTTGTAGGAACTGAAGGTCGGCAAGGATGTATCCGAGATGTTCTGTGTGTATTCCATCTTTACCACCTTTGTGCATGTAAGTGCTTTTAGGCACCTCTAATGTCGCTTCAATGAGTACCTCAAGGATCTTGGCATCACGTTTTTCTTTTAATGCCAATAGATCAACGCCGTATCCATCTTCAAAAGCCTTCTTTTCAGTTTCATTAGCTTTAGTGAGCTCTTCTGAGTAGGGCCAAAGCTCATGCATCGCTGCCTTCATCCGATCGCAACTTTCTTCCGTTCCATCCCCTAGTCGGATTACCCAGTCACCGCTCCATTTTACATGATAGCATGCTTCTTTATGAGATTTAGCTCCAATCGCCGCTAGTTGATCATCATTGCTGTCTATCAATATCTCATAGTAGTTGACACTAAATGTATCGAATAAGAACTGCCTGAGGATAGTCTGAGCAAAATCTCCATTGGGTTGCTCAACAAGTAGCGTATTTCGGTAGTCCCACGCATCTCGGAAAGCAACAATTTCATCCTCTGTTTTACCCTCTCCTTGAATCGAAGCAGCGTATTGATACCACATTCTGCATTGGCCAATTAAGTCAAGGCTAATATTCGTCATTGCGATATCTTGCTCTAAAACAGGGCCATGCCCACACCACTCTGCTAATCGCTGACCAAGTATCAAACAATTATCCGCATGCTGAAGGGTGTAGTTAAATAGATTTTGATTCATGTTCAATACATCTGTGGTAACTTAAGGTACTATGATTACATATGCTTTACATCGTCTGGCAGATTATAAAAAGTAGGGTGTCGATACACTTTATCTTTTGCCGGTCCGTACAGCGAATCTGAATCGTCAGGATCAGAAGCAGTAATATGTTCCGATTTCACTACCCATATACTTATGCCTTCATTTCTCCTGGTGTAAGCATCACGCGCATTCTGGATCGCCATTTCTTCATCCGTAGCGTGTAAACTACCTACATGCTTATGATTGAGCCCTGCTTTACTACGAATGAAAACCTCCCATAATGGCCAATTTTTCACTGGATCTTAATTTTAAACAGTTGTTATTCCTTATGCAGCAACTTGTTGTTTTGCCTTTTTTTCAGCGTGTGCAGCCGCAGCCTCTCTTACCCAGGCACCATTTTCATACGCTTTTCTTCTTGCGTCAATTCGCTGCTTGTTACACGGTCCATTTCCTTTGATTACATTGAAAAACTCTTCCCAATTGATCTTTCCAAAATTATAGTGTCCTGTTTCTTTATTAAACGTTAAATCCGGATCCGGGATCGTTAGTCCAAGTAAATCTGCTTGGGGCTTAGTTACATCCACAAATTTTTGTCTCAATTCATCATTTGTGAATCGCTTAATGCCCCATCGCATAGACTGCATCGTATGGGTGGAAGCTTCATCTTTTGGTCCAAACATCATTAAAGCCGGCCACCACCATCTGTTAAGTGCATCCTGCGCCATCTTTTTTTGCTCCTCCGATCCATTACAAAGTGTAAGCATAATTTCATACCCTTGTCGCTGGTGGAAAGATTCTTCTTTGCAAACTCTGACCATCGCACGAGCATAAGGACCATAGGAAGCACTGCATAAGGGCACCTGATTCATGATCGCCGCGCCATCCACTAACCAACCTATTGCTCCCATATCAGCCCAGGTTAAGGTAGGATAGTTAAAAATGGAAGAATACTTGGCTTTTCCAGAATGAAGATCTTGGAGTAGATCATCTCTATCCACACCTAAAGTCTCGCACGCACTGTATAGATATAATCCGTGCCCTGCCTCATCTTGTACTTTGGCAAGTGCAGCTGCTTTTCTTCTTAAAGAAGGAGCTCTTGTTATCCAATTAGCCTCAGGAAGCATACCTACAATTTCAGAGTGTGCATGTTGAGATATCTGACGGATTAGCGTTTTTCTATAATTCTGAGGCATCCAATCCTTTGGTTCAATTCGGATGCCTTTGTCAATCTTTTCATTAAATCGATCTTTTAAGCGCTCAATATCCATTTTATTCATCCATTTAAAGTTAAAAAAACACGTTTGAATGGTCCTTTGTTCTTATCATAATTAATAGCTAGACATCAAAATTCAGTTTGACCTTATCTGTCTTTGGGAATGCCTGACAGCTCAAAATCAATCCTTTTTCAATCTCATCAGGCTCCAGTGCGTAATTAACATTCATCTCAACGTCGCCCTCTTCTACCTTGCATCTACACGTGCTGCATACACCGCCTTTGCATGCATACGGTAGATCTGCTCCGTAGTCAAAAGCTACATCCAGAATAGATTTATCTGAATTATAAGGAAAAGTTAAACTGTTGCCATCAAGGACAACAGTGATCTCAGCAAGCGCTTTTTCGTGTTGCGTTTCTCTGTTTTCACTTCCTAGCCTGGCAATAGGAGACGTGAATAGCTCATAATGAATCCGCTTTTCCGGTACTCCCATATCAAGAAGTGAATCTTTCACTTTCAACATCATTTCTTCGGGCCCACAAGTGAAATAATGATTGATTGATTGAGCATTAAAAAAAAGCCGGGCAAAGGATTTGATTTTGTTACCGTCAATCCGGCCATTAAAAAGTTCGGATTCTTGTCGTTCCTTACTCAAGATATGATAGAGGCTAAATCGATTTAGGTAACGATTTTTCAATGCTTCTAGCTCTTCTTGAAAGATGATGGTATTTAAACCTTTATTTCCATAAAAAAGTGTGAACTCGCTCTTAGGTTCAATTCTTAAGGTTGTTTCAATGATAGATATAATAGGTGTAATACCACTTCCACTTGCAAATGCAACATAAGAATTCGTATTCTCCGGATTTAGAGGGACGTAGAATTTACCATGAGGGGGCATCACTTCCAATTCGTCACCTACTACAAGCATATCATTGGCAAAGGTCGAAAACTTTCCTCCTTCAAGTTTCTTAATTGCCACCGTGACTGTTTCATCCATTGGACAAGAGCAAATCGAATAAGATCTTCGTACATCCTCTCCATCAATCTCTTTTTTGAGAGTGATGTGCTGACCTTGAATGAAAACAAACGCTTTCATTAATTCATCCGGAATTTCCAAAGTAATCGCAACTGATTCTGCTGTAGGACGTGTTAAGGTGGCTATATTGAGGGTGTAAAATTTTGCCATGCCAATTTTGAGTTATTCAATATCAACGTTTAGAATAAGTATTTACTTGGAAGATAGTCCGAGCTTCTTGTTTATCATTGTGATTTTTTCTAGAACCCTTTCTTGATCAGGATGAGCAAATAAATAAAAACGTTCACTATTGTCTATTTTGACATATGCGGTGTACTTAGTGTTGGAGATTACATGATGATTATGTGATGTTTTAAGTATACCTTTTTTTGTTTGCTTCTTTTCAACATCTATTTCTAAAGATTTAAAGAATATCCATTTACCTTTTTTAAATCCCATTATCCAGAACCCTACAAATAGGTGACAATCTTCAGAGTCTACAATGAAAATCTTGGCAGCAAACCATACTGTAGATACTAAATAGCATAGTACTATTGAAATAAATATTGCCAGTAATGATGTAAGATGCTTTAGTGCAAACAAAACCATTAACCACAAAATAGTTACCAAGAGAAGTCTATATTTTAAAGGAAGGGCTTTTCCTTGGTTTATTCGAACAATTCCCATTTTTTCTTGAAACGATAAAACTATTCTATCTCATATCAGTTTGGACTTAAGAGTAGACAAATAGAGCCAAATGAAATAGGCAGAATACAAGTCATTAGAACTTGTGAATATGAAAAAAATACCTCTTTTTCCTTTAAATATTGTAGCGTTCCCTGGTGAGGGTGTTAATCTCCATGTATTCGAACAAAGATACAAGCAACTAATTCGGGATTGTTTAGACGAATCGGTAAATTTCGGTATTCCTTCTTACATCAACAATAAAATTGAGTTAGGAACAGAAGTAGAAATTTTAGAAGTCTCTAAAACGTATGAAGATGGAAGGATGGATATCCGAACACGCGCAATCAGATCATTTATTGTAAACGACTTTTGGAATCCCTGGGGAGAAAAGCTGTATGCTGGTGGAGAAGTTATTTATCTCGAACGATCAAAAGTGATGACAGATCTAAGTTTGTTACTAAAAATGAAAGAATTAGTTAGCCAGCTTTTTGCTTGGTTACAAGAACCGACAGTTCCAAACATTGCTACCGCTAAATCTGTATACGATATTGGACATAAAATCGGATTTAAACTAGAAGAAGAATATGAACTTCTTAAAATGTCGTCAGAAAATGACCGATTGGAATTCACTATCAGCCATTTAGAAAATCTTCTTCCTGCATTAGAGAGAGCGCATCTTGCTCAGGAAAGGATCAAGCAGAATGGTCATTTTAAGCATTTGGATCCACTTACATTTTAATTTTCTTAATTATTTCGATAGTCCCTATTAATTTTCCGAAATGGTAGAATTATCAGGGTTTGGAGTGGTGCTGTTGTTCATTGTAGGAGGATTAGGTTTCTTAATAGTGACTCTTTTGCTGAGTAAAATTCTTAGGCCAAATAATCCGACAAGAGAGAAACAGACAACATATGAATCAGGTGAAGAGCCTGCCGGAACGGCATGGGGACAGTTCAACGTCAGGTTTTATGTGATAGCTTTAGTATTCCTTCTTTTTGAAGCCGAGTTAGTTTTTTTATTTCCTTGGGCAACAGTTTTTGGGAAAGAAGAATTTGTGGATGGAACCGATGGACTTTGGGCTCAGTTTTCTATGATTGAAACGTTTATTTTTATAGGAATTTTAGCCATTGGTTTGGCTTATGTTTGGGCAAAAGGAATGTTGGAATGGGTTCGTCCAAAACCACGACCTTCCTCGTTTAAATCAGACATTCCTTCAAACGCTTACAAGAGATATCAAAAAGCTAATGGAAAAAGAGCAACCTTTTGAAAAAATAAAAACAGGTGAAGGAGGTATAGTTGTTTCTAAATTAGATGACCTTCTAAATTGGGCAAGACTTAGCAGCATTTGGCCCATGGGTTTTGGACTTGCTTGTTGTGCAATAGAATTTATGTCTACGGCCTCTTCAGCCTATGATCTTGATCGATTTGGTGTGATACCTAGAAACTCGCCAAGACAGTCAGACGTGATGATTGTTTCCGGAACAGTCACTTTCAAAATGGCAGAACGTGTGAAAAGGCTCTATGAACAAATGGCAGAGCCCAGATATGTGATCTCTATGGGGTCATGCGCCAATTGTGGAGGTCCATATTGGGAACATGGTTATCATGTGCTAAAAGGGGTTGATCGGGTAATCCCTGTGGATGTATATGTTCCTGGTTGTCCGCCAAGACCTGAGGCTTTGATTGGTGGATTCTTAAAACTTCAGGAAAAAATTAGGGGAGAATCTATCTTAAAACCAAAGGCGTTGGAGAAACTAATGAATACCAAACATGCAATTTGAAGAGATCAAGTCTTTGGTCGAGGAAAAATTTTCTGAATCGATAAAGGGAGAAAATCTGAATTCCCATCCAAGTACATTGATCATAGATTCAGCGTATATTCATGGAGTCTGTGAGTTTCTCCTTAAATGTCATTTAACCTATTTCGACTCATTATCCTGTTTAACAGGAATTGATAATGGAGAGGAAAATGGCACAATGGAAGTTCTATATCATCTTTATAGTATACCTTTTAGTCTTCATTTGGCGCTGAGTGTAGTGCTTGATAGAGAAAATCCTTCGGTTGACTCCGTGTCAGATATTTGGAGAGGGGCTAACTGGCACGAACGAGAAGTTTATGATTTGCTTGGCATAAAATTCAAGAATCATCCTGATTTAAGGCGAATCCTGTTACCCGAAGATTGGGAAGGTTACCCACTTCGAAAAGATTACCAAGAGCAGGAACTGTATCACGAGATAAAAGTCAAATATTAAGTGATAGTGGAACATGAAGAATTGAAAATTGGGAATAGAAGGGTACTTTCAGAAAAAAACTTTGCTTTTGCGTTTAAACATGTCAATTTTTCTTACCAACTCGAATCAGACAGAAAAGCGTTCATCTTTTCTCCTCCATTACTTACAAGCGGAACAGCCATAGCTGCTTCGTCAAAGAAAGCTCAACTGGCTAATTTCATGTATAAGTTCGCTATAAACTATAAGGAAGCTCATAAAACATGTTATTGGAAAAGATTAGTAAGGGACTCCAAACTCAAAGAGAACGTAGTTAGAAATTTAATTTCTGACGCAGAGGAATTGAAAACCGATTTATTCCTGTTATCAAAATGACCAAACTAGAGAAATGATTGATAATTCTACACTTCCAATTCCTAATTCTTCATTGCACAGGTCAGAGCCTTTAAAATATAAAGAATCGGACCTGAGAACTGAGGAGATGCTGATCAACGTAGGGCCTCAACACCCTGCTACTCATGGAGTGCTTCGGTTAGAGGTGATTACAGATGGCGAAATTGTAATAGATGTAGTTCCTCATCTTGGATATCTTCATCGATGTTTTGAAAAACATGCCGAAGCATTATCCTATAATCAAGTGATACCCTACACAGATAGGATGGATTACGTGGCAGCAATGAATAATGAGTGGGCTTTTGTGATCGGAGTTGAGAAAATGCTTGGAATAGCCAACGAAATTCCAGCAAGAGTTGAGTATATCCGGGTATTAGTCTCAGAATTAAATCGAATTGCTTCTCACTTCGTTGCCATTGGCACGTATGGTTTAGATATCGGCGCCTACACTCCTTTCCTTTGGATGATGCGTGATCGGGAGCATATCCTCAGAATGCTGGAATGGGCTAGTGGCGCCAGAATGCTTTACAACTATATCTGGGTTGGTGGACTGTTTTATGATTTACCTACGGGTTTTGAAGAGCGTACCAAAGAGTTTGTGAAGTATTTAAAGCCTAAATTGAAAGACACAGAAGATTTACTTATTTCCAATAAGATTTTTATAGAACGCACAGCAGATGTAGGCATTCTGGAGCGTGATTTGGCCATTAATTACGGAATCACAGGACCTATGTTGCGAGCCTCAGGCCTGGCTTTTGATTTAAGGAAAGTAGATGGCTATAGTGTTTATCCTGAGCTGGATTTTGAAATTCCGGTAGGAGAAGGAAAAATGGGAGCCGTAGGTGATTGTTGGGATCGAAATTGGGTTAGATATCAGGAATGTAAGGAATCCATCAAAATCATCGAACAATGCATCGCAAAGCTTCTAAATGAGCACAAACGAACCAAAGCGTTTGATCCCAGAGCCAAAGTACCCAAAAAGATCAGACCAAAAGCACAAGATTTATATGTTAGGGCTGAAAATCCAAAGGGAGAGCTTGGTTTTTTTTTTAGGGCCGATGGTAGATCTGATCAGCCTTTCCGTTGTAAAGCAAGAGGTCCCAGCTTTTGTAATCTATCAGTCTTGCCTGAAATAAGTCGGGGATATATGCTTGCAGACCTTTTCGCAATTGTAGGATCGTTAGATTTTGTTATGGGCGAGGTAGACCGATGATAAAAGTCCTAACTTCAGAACAGATAAGAGAAGCGGATCAATACACCATAAAGTACGAGCCTATAGATTCCTTAGAGCTTATGGAACGTGCCTCAAGGGCTTTTATAAATCAGTTTTTGAATTTTTTCCCGAAAAAAAAACTTATCAGAATTTTTTGCGGAACAGGTAACAATGGTGGAGATGGATTAGCTATTGGAAGAATTTTGAAGAGTCAGGGATGGGAAGTTTTCAAATATGTAGTTGGCAACCCCCAAAAAGGTTCTGAAGATTTTAAGCAAAACCTAGATCGGTCCGACTTATATGCCGTGATAAAAGAGACCAAAGATCTTCCTGAAATTAACGAAGACGAGATCATCATTGATGGGCTGTTCGGTTCAGGTCTATCCAGACCGCTCGATGGTCTATATCTTGATATTGTAAATTTTTTAAATGAATCAAACGCACTACGTATAGCTATTGATATGCCCTCTGGATTATTTGCTGATAGACCACTGGATAGTCAAAATACAGCATTCAATGCAAACATTACTATTTCGTTTCAAGTACCTAAACTTGCCTTTTTGCTGCCGGAAAATCATCAATATTTAGGAGAATGGTACTTGGTTGACATTGGGCTAAATACAAAATTTTTAGAAGATCAATCCACCTCGTTTTATTTTACTGAACAATTGGACCTTAAAGGGGCTATTCCTCACCGGGGAAAATTCACTCACAAAAATGAGATAGGCAGGTTGCTAATTGTCTCTGGTAGCAAAGGAAAAATGGGTGCGGCAATTTTATGTACCAGAGCAGCTTTCGCCGTTGGTGCACGTTTAGTTAATGCGCATACACCACGTTGCGGAACGCAGGTTATTCAAACTACTATTCCTGAGGCTATGGTAATAGAAGATGTTGACGAAGAGGTTATTTCAAAAATTCCGAATACGAAAGATACTATCGCAATAGGCCCTGGAATTGGTACTGAACCTAAAACCGTCAAAGCTTTCGAAAATCTTCTTAAAAAGACGAGTGACCCCATGGTAATAGATGCAGATGGGTTGAATATCATTGCGAAGAAAAAGAGTCTGCTCAAATGGATACCTAAAAACTCAATCCTTACTCCTCATCCGGGAGAGTTCAAACGCCTGGTTGGTGTTTGGAAAAATGACTTTGAAAAACTTGAAAAGCTTAGAAAACTATCGATTCAATATGAATTCAATATCGTATTGAAAGGAGCTTATTCTGCGGTTTGTGATTCGCAAGGAAAAATTTTTTTCAATCCAACTGGCAATCCAGGCTTAGCTACTGCAGGTAGTGGAGATGTATTGACTGGTGTCATTGCTTCTTTTTTGTCTCAGGGGGTAGCTCCTTTCAATGCGTTGCAGTTAGGAGTTTATGTTCATGGATTGGCAGGTGATATTGCTGTAAATTCTTTAGATAAATCTTTCTTGATTGCCTCTGAGATTATTGGTTTTCTGACTGAAGCTATGAGAGAAATTAAAGACTGAAATCAGTTTTAGACTAACTTATCTCTTTCTTCGACGAATGATAAATCATCATCAGAATCCTTTAAATGGCCTTTTTGCGTAATTTATCGGTTATATAGAGGTATATTTAACGTTAATTAACCTCTAATATTTTTTAGGCTTTTCAACTATATTATTTTTTTTACGTAATTTGTAGCATCACAATGAGCAATAAACTGATTATACTGTCGTTCGCATGCCTTCTAGGATTAAATGGGTTTTCTCAGAACCTGAACGACGAATTATATCAACAGCTTGAAATAAGTATATATCCAAATCCAGCCGTAGAATATCTGATGGTGCAAATAAACGGAGAAGTGAAAAATGCTACTTTTGAATTAAACTCGATGATTGGGAATCATTTAACGATACAGCCCGAAGAAACCGGATATGGAAAGTATCGGATTCCAGTGAAAAAGTTAGCTATAGGATATTATTTTCTTATTGTAAAGAGTGAAGAAAAACGTTTTAAGAAAGCTTTTAAGTTTTTAAAACATTAATGCAGGTCATCACTGTAGCCTTGACTCGATTTGTGTATAGTATTTATTGAACAGTACTTCATATTTAGCCGCATTTTCTTTATCTCCATTTGCTCTATATGCTCTTGCTATTTCATTTAATACAATGATTTTACGCTGCATTTCATAAGGGTTTTTAGCATTGGATGATAGATATACTTCAATCCATCCGCTTGCCCATTCACTTACATTCTCTGCAAGGTAATTAGCCAGCTCAGCTTCTTCTACCTTATCAAAGTCTGATGCTGACCCGGTTTTATAAGAAGCAATTTCCAGAAGCATATCTACTTGCTGTGCGCTAAATTCATCAAAAGGAACAGACTCATGCGGCATCACGTTAATGCATTTCTTCAATACTTCTGACGCTCGTTCGTAATCTCCTTCGTCAATAAGATTCTGTGCTAGTGTATTGAAGGCTGATCTGGAATTAAGCACAAAACCCAAATAATCTTGTGTGTAATAAATCGAAGGATCATCCAGGTTTGTCCAAGTAAATTTATTCATGACATTATCATACATTACTTCGGTATTGACTGGATAGCCTCTGTCTTCCTTGTTCCTGGCAGGTACCACCCTATATGCAAGACCCTCTTGAACTACATACTTTCTCATGTCAAACTTTAATTGTGATATGGAAGTATTGTTTAAATAGATAGGTCTCTCCCAATTGTTATTGACAAGCAAGTCTAAAAAGGCAAGATCTCCTTTTATGATGCTATTACCTTTTATATTCAAGATCATCTGATTCTCAATATTTTGGTGCATATCCTCTGGTACCACTTCTTTAGCTTTAGTTGTGTCAACATTTAAGAAAAGAGTTTTAGAAGGAACGATATTGTACTTTGTCCAATCATTAGGTGCAATTTGCAAGCTAGGGTTTTCTTGTTTAATAAAATTTAGAAAGGCCCTGGCATTGATTGCGTTTCCTTTAAGTTCTTCCCGTTCGAATACTGGAAGGTAGTCGTTTAACCCACCTTGTTGATAATGTTTCATATCCAAACTGTAAGGAAATGGGTCGGATTCATACGCTCTCCTTGCGGTTTGTTCGATGTACCAGTCAGTATTATAATAGCTCAATACGACCACACGAACATCTCTTCTAAAACCTTCTACTTCTTGTGCGTACCAGAGTGGGAAAGTATCATTATCTCCACCTGTAAAAATGATGGAGTTAGGTGCACAAGAGGAAAGGTAATTTTTAGCAGCATCAACTGAAAAATAGCGATCTGATCGGTCATGATCGTTCCAGGTTTCACTCGCCATTAATACAGGAATACCCAAACATAGGATGGCTGAAATAATAGCTGCTGCTTTCTTTTCCTTAATTGAGTTCTGTAGAATATCAAAAATAGCTAACACCCCAAACCCTATCCAAATAGTGAAAATGTAGAATGAACCCGCGTAAATATAATCCCTTTCCCTTGGTTCTATCGGAGGTGTGTTTAAATAAAGAACGATCGCAATTCCGGTCATAAAAAAGAGGAGAGCAGTAGCTGCAAATAGCTTCACATCTTTTTTGTATTGAATAAACATTCCAAGAAGACCTAATATCAAGGGAAGCCCAAAATAGATATTTCTTCCCTCGTTGCTAGAGAGAACATCGGGAACTTTTTCAAACGCATCGAACAGGCCTATGTACCCTGCTCCTTGAATATCACTTTCTCGTCCAGAGAAATTCCACATAAAATATCGAAAATACTGATGCCCTAATTGATGAGTAATGAGGTAGTAGAGGTTGTCCCCCCAGCTTGGTTTTTCACCTTCTCTTAGCCCGGTAACCTCCTTGTATTTTTTTCTATGGTTTGGGTCTGAACTGTACATCCTTGGCAGAACAGTTGTGTGTTTAGGGTCAAATACTTGTTTGAGTTTATAGTCTTTGATAACATATTCATCCTCTCCCTGCATATAGATAGGAGCACCCTTTTCATTTTGAATTAATTTAGCTGTATAATAGGGCCCTTTGAATAGAGGGCGGCTTCCGTATTGCTCCCTCTTCAGGTAAGAGACAAATGACATGATTTCTTCAGGGTTATTTTCATCAATAGGAGGATTATATGCACTCCTAATAGGAATAATCATGTAGGAAGAGTATCCAATGATGATAAAAATAAAACTCAAGAGGGCGGTATTTAAGACATACTTATTTTTTCTTATAGAGTAGATAAGTCCATAGGTAATAGCTCCGAGGAAGATGAATGTAAAAATGATGACTCCGGAACCAAACGGCAATCCAATCCCATTCACAAAGAATATTTCAAATTTTCCTGCAATGGTTGGTAACCCAGGTATGATACCCTCAAGAATGGTGATTAAGGCGATTCCTGAGATAACAAAGGTGTAAACGATACCTTTTATTGTAACTTTTTCAAATTTTTTAAAATAGATGATTAAACCCAATACCGGAATAGCTACCAAATTGAGTAGGTGAACTCCTATAGAAAGCCCCATCATATAAGCAATTAAAATAAGCCATCTTGCCTGGCGGTCTTCTTCTTTAAGGCTTTCCCACTTAAGTATCGCCCAAAAAACAAATCCTGTAAAAAATGCAGACATAGCATACACCTCTGCTTCCACTGCTGAGAACCAAAAAGAATCTGAGAAAGTGCACGCTAATGCTCCAGCAAAACCAGCACCAATTACAAGAATGGTTTGATGTAAAGTCATGTCTTCTTCTGCTACTTTTAAAATCCTTCTCGATAGATGGGTAATTATCCAGAAAATAAACATGACGAAGAAAGCACTACTTACCACACTTAGCATATTTACCCAGTAAGCAATCTGTATAAGATCATCGCCACCTAGTAATGAGAACATTCTGCCTGTAAGCAAGAAGAATGGGGCACCGGGAGGATGAGGGACCTGTAGTTTTGAAGAACAGGCAATGAACTCTCCTGCATCCCAGAAGCTTGCAGTAGGTTCAACAGTTAAGATATACGTAATCAGAGCGACTAAAAAGGCGATCCAACCTGAAATGATATTTAATTTTTGATAACCCATATTCTTCTAAATAGAGAGTGAAATTAGTAATTAACCAATAAAACGAATAAGTGATATTTCTATATCTTAATTTATATCGATGCTATAAACGGCTCATAGAAAAGTGGGTCAAAGATTTTAACATTTTTTGTATCAATAGACCAGTAAGTAAAATCCTAACCAAGCAAAAAAGAACAATATATAAGTAGACAAAACGATGAAACCTGCGATTTTTAACTTTTTTCCACTCAAAAGGTAAATACCCAGTATTAAAACTGACCAATATAAAATTTCGAAAAGATTGATAGATTTTAAAGGATAAATCCATTTCGGTGCAATTTGCGAGTAATCAAAAAAGTTGATTAAGGAAAAAGGATAGAATGCGAGATAGTCGTTGTAGTTAGGATCGGTAAACAAAAGTGAAAACCAAATAACTTTAACGATTTCTGGAAGGAAGAATACGATTTCGGCAAGCATTATCATTTTCCATAATTGATTAAACTGAATACGGTAGCCAAACATGAAACACCCAATCCATAACGAAAGCGTTGTCCAGGTCCATTTCCAGGCTAGAAATATGGGAACACTTAAATATTGAACATTATAAATGATGTTAAACACCCAAATATCTCTTCTTTCGTTTAAAACTTCGAATGCAGCGATGGTATCAATAATAAACATTCGTTTGACAAAAAGCAGGGCGCTATAAACCATATAAATTATGATAAACATGCCCGGAACACTAAAGGAGAACCAGTTTTCTAGAAATTCTTTTCTGTATTTCGGAAATTGTTCTGTCATTTAGTTTTTATATCATGGAAAGATCATTCAAAATTATATTCATTGTATTCTCCATCCTAGTTCATGCCTCTCTTCATGCTCAATGGTCGAATGATGAGTTAGCAGATGATACATTGGAACATAGTCTGCTAAAGAATCCTTTTATACAAATAGAATCGACGGAGGCAGTTAATGCGATGTACAACTTTGAATTCAAAAAAGCACAAAGCCATTTCAACTATCTGCAACAGAAATACCCATGGCATCCTCTTCCTTATTTATTGAAAGGTTTGAATTGTTGGTGGCAAATCGTGCCTAATTATGAAAACATGCAATATGACAAGGTCTTTCTTGCGTATATGGATACCACTAAAATAACCGCAGCAAATATTAGGGATAACTACAATGAAATCGAAGGGGCTTTTTTTCTTGCCGCGGCCTATGCCTTTGAAGGAAGGTTGCATTCCGAGCGTAGAGATTATCGCAAAGCCGCACTGGCAGGTAGCAGATCGCTAAAATATTTGAAAGACTGTAGAGGGCACGAGGATTATAGTCCGGAACTTCTGTTTGGTGATGCGTTATTCAACTATTATGCTGAATGGATCCGAGAAGAATATCCATTGTTGAGACCGTTAATGGTTTTCTTTCCAAAAGGAGATAAGAAGAAAGGCATAAGCCAATTGAAGGAAGTAACCAGAAATGCTTTTTATTCCCGTACAGAGGCGCAGTTTTATTTAATACGGATTCTTTCATCAGGACAAGATAAAGACATAAACGAAGCATTGAGGGTTGGGAAGATATTGCATCGAGACTATCCAGATAACCCCTATTTTCACCGATACTATGCAAGGCTGCTTTACCAATCCGGGAGATACAAACAGGCAGAGAAATTTTCATTAGAAATTCTGAAGAAAATCGATAGCACACATGCAGGATATGAAGCAAACAGCGGTAGATATGCCTGCTTCTTTCTTGGCCATATTAATGAGATGAGGAGAGATTATGAAAAGTCTAAAGCATACTACCTGAAAGGATTAATTTTTGCCCAAGAAGCCAACGCAACAAAAATGGGATATTATTTTTATTCGCTTCTTCATCTAGGAATTATAGCGAAAAAAGAAGGTGATAAAGAAGTAGCAAGAAAATATTTCAAGCAAGTAAAAAAAGCTGCCAAAAGAAGTCATAGCACCTATCAACGCGCCCGAAATGAGCTTAAAGAGCTTTAAAAGCATTTAGCCACTTTTCTTTATTGGCTTCTACGCTGAAATATTTTGCTACTGTTTCTTTTCCAGCCTTTCCAAGCCTTTCACGTAAATCAGCACTTTCAACCAGCAGTGAGATTTTTTCTACCCAATCTTTTGTGGATGAAGCAAATAATCCATTTTCACCATCTTGGATGATGTCTTTGTTCACTCCAATGGGTGACATAATGGTAGCAATTTCTAACCCCATATACTGTAATCCCTTCATGCCGCACTTCCCTCTGGCCCAGGCACTATCCGGAAGTGGCATGATGCCAATAGATAATTCCATTAAATCTTTTAACTCAGTTGCCGGGCTCCATGGTAACCCAGTAATTCCTAATTCTTGATTTTTGTAGTTTGGTTCACCAATTAGCTTAAAATACACTTTGCTGCCATATTTCTCCTTGATCAGTTTTAGAGCTGGAACAATCGTTTCAAAGTGTTTAATAGTAGAAAAACTTCCGGTCCACCCAATACAAATTCTTTTATGCTCTTTTTTTAGGATAACTCTATATGTTGCAAAATCGATTGTACTGGGAATAATCGTAACATTTGAGTTGAATTGTTTAGCGTAAGTAGCCAAGAATCGATTTCCCACAATTACAAGGTCGGCAAGCTTTGAAATGGTAGCGGTCTTTTTAGGGTTTTTGAGTTTGTTGAAAATTCCTTGGTTGGGGTTTTTGTCCATTAGCCAGACGGCATCGTCAAAATCATATATTATTCTGCTATTTTTCTTTTTCAGCCAACGCTCAAAGAAAGTTCCGAAAAAGAATGCGTCTCTGTAGATATAAACAATATCGAATGCTTTTGCTTCTAAGATGCTTTTAAATCTTCTGTAGAATGCTTTAAACCCGACAGTAATTTTTGGTAAGTCATTCGTTCCGTAAAAAGTTTCGTCCTCTTTTTTTGTTTTTAAGAGCGGTCTGAAATAGCAATTAATTCCATTTTGCTCCAAAAAATCAACATACTGCTCATGTCGGTATCTTTGTCCGGGAGAGCGATCTTTTCTGTGTAATACTAAGAAGAGAGCTTTCAACTCATGTATTTTTTATACCACTTTTGAAAAACATAGAGTGCCCATAACTCAGAATGGACATCCCCCGGATTTAAAGAACGGAGTTGTCTTTTCAAACTTATTACTGAAGGGATATTAAATAATCCTTGAGATTGAAGGAAATCCCTATTAAATACGGTTTGATTCAAATCTTCATAAAGCTCATTTCTCAACCATGAAAGCATGGGAACTTCAAACCCTTTTTTAGGGCGATGATGCAATTCTTTAGGTAGGATGTGCCTGAATGCATCCTGCAATATACTTTTCCTTTTGTTTCCCCGAACTTTATAATCTGGTGGTAGACTTCTGGCAAAAGCTACCAAATCCTTATCCAGGAAAGGCACACGAACTTCCAAGCCGTTGGCCATAGACATGAGATCAACTTTAGTAAGTATGTCTCCTGGCAGTACCATTTTTAGGTCACTATCTAAAAAACAATTGAGATTTTGAATTTGATTAGGTGCTATTAAAGACTTAAGCTGATTAATTGTTTCGTTGTTGATCGGAGAACGCAATAGCTTATCTGCGTCCTTCTTGAAAGAAGCTAACATCCAATATCGTTCGTTTAAGCTGAGTTTTAAAAGATGTGAATATTTAGCAATTCTCCTGGACATATTTCCCCACTTCGTGGATCTGGAGGTCGGGAATAGTGATGCAGTACTTCCAATGGATTTAAAGGCAAGATTAGCGAAAGAGTGATTGCGGGCTTTAGAGAAAGCCATGTGTTTATAATAGCCCCCAAATAGCTCATCGGCTCCATCTCCCGATAATGCTACTTTCATGGACTGACTTACTTTTTTGGATAAAATGTAAGTAGGAATCGCAGAGGAATCTCCCAATGGCTCATCCATGTAATCAATAACATTTTCTATGTCATCCAAAAGATCCTGATTGGTAAGAGAAAAAGTAGTGTGATTGGTATTGAATTTTTTAGCTACTAACTCTGCAAAGTAAGTCTCATCAAAAAAATCATGATCACGATATCCAATAGAAAACGTGTTTAAATGGGAATTGAATTGAGATGCTATATAAACCACCGCGGAGGAATCTGTTCCACCACTCAAAAAAGCCCCTAAAGGCACATCTGCAATCATTCTTCTCTCCACAGATTGCTCTAGTAAATTCAAGGTCTTGGCCTTTGCTTTTTCATAATTTAGTGGAGTCGCATTGGTTTTTTTGAATTCGAAGTAGTTTCTTTTAACGAAGCCATGAGAACAAATCTCCAGGTAAGTGCCTGGAAGTAGCTTTTTTACTCCATCAATCATGCTAAGATCATAAGGTAAGTAGGTCAGCCTCAAATACCAATAAAGTGCTTCCTGATTAATCCTTCTTCGAATAGGAAAAGACAGTAGCGCTTTAATTTCTGAGCCAAAGGCAAAAAAGTCTTTAGACATAAAATAATGAAGAGGCTTGATACCCATCCGATCTCTTACAATGAGCAGATAATCCTCTTTATTATCATAAAAGGCAAAAGCAAAAAAACCATTGAGTTTATCAAGACAATCCTTTCCTTCTTGGATGAGTAGATGAAGCAATACTTCTGTATCAGATGTTGATTTCCAATCGACATTATTGATATTCTTTTTAAGTGCAACGTAGTTGTAGATTTCTCCATTGAAAATCAAAACATACCTACCTGATTCGTCAGTCATAGGTTGATGAGCATTGCCCGAGGTATCTATGACAGATAACCTTGTATGGCCTAGTCCCATCCTATTCGTCAGATAGGTATCTTGATAATCTGGCCCCCGAAACGTCATTGATTTGACCGCTGATTTAAGATGATCTTTTAAGTCGACGGTGCTTGAGGAGAAATTTTTAAAGCCTACAATACCACACATATATTAATCTGTCAACTATCAGAGTGCTATGTTAGTATCAATTTGTTTATTTGCTTTTATATAAGTTCACAAATGTCTCACTTAAGCGGAAAGAGTATTGCAATTTTAGGAGGATCCGGAACCCTGGGTAGGGCTTTAGTGAAGTATGTTTTTAATCATAAAATTGACCTCTCATCGATTTTAATTTTCTCGAGAGACGAGATCAAGCAATTGGAAATGATGGAAGAATTTCCTGAAAAATCCAGTGTAGAAATTGCTTATAAGCTTGGAGACGTTCGTGATCCGGAAAGACTAAAAGAAGTGATTAATGGCTTTGATTATGTGGTGCATGCAGCGGCAATTAAGCATGTAGTAATGGCAGAAAAGAATCCAGAGGAGTGCCATAAAACGAACGTGCTGGGAACACAAAATGTAATTGAAGCATGCTTGAAAAGTAGTATTGCAAAAGCAATATTAATATCTACAGACAAGGCCGTTGATCCGATTGGTGTATACGGAAAATCTAAAAAAGAGGCGGAGCGTCTTTGGCAAAAGGCAAGCACAAATGGTTCTACCCATTTTCAAGCCATCAGGTTGGGAAACATAATAGGAGCCAGAGGCTCAGTGTTTGAGGTATTCCAGCGTCAACGAAAAACCGGTATCATAAAGGTGACTCACCCGGAAGCTACCAGATTTTGCATTTCACAGGAAAAGGCGGCTGAGTTTATCTTTCATAGTATTGCTTCTGTCTCCAACAAGATTCTTATTCCCAAAATGGAATCTTTTAAAGTCATAGAGCTAGCAAAGCAAATCGCTCCTGAATGTGAAATTGAAATCATTGGGTTAAGACCAGGGGATAAGCTACATGAAAAGTTAAGGGAGGTAAATTCACATGATATTGATTATAAAAGTGAAAAACATGTATTCTATACCGGTGAAACATACGATTCTTAGCTGCAACTCCCGGTAATTCCGAGTAAGAAGAATTGAATTGCCACAAAAATGAGGGTTCAGCAACTGCTGAATGTCTGCCGCTTTACTATACTATATTCAATCTCTTTCTCTTTAAAAACATAACAATCCACAAATTGAAAAACAAGTATTAAGGGCACCTCTAAAAACTCAGTTCAGGAATTTTAGGTAGCGTTTTTCTTCTGAGACAAGACGTCAAAAACGGAGTTTAGCAGCGTTAAATAAGTATTTTGATAACAAAGTATCAGGGAAAAAGATCATCTCAAAAATTGAAAGTAGGTTTTTAGAGGTGCCCTTAATTATAAATGGAAATGGTATAGCAAACTAATGACTGCAGCGTGTAATATTCTGATGATTAAATCATATCCCGGGTTTTTTAAGATTCGGTTTTGATATCGTATCTTCTAATGATTCCTATATTCTTCAGGACATCCTTCCATACTTTATTTAGCTTTTTATGATCTAAAATTGTTACTAAAATTGATGATGTTTGATCTGATGTTACAAACAACTATCAATGAAAAAACTTTGAGAGCCAGCCATTTTGCGAGACTGATTTTTCTAGTCAATTCCTACCATCTATACATTCTTCATTGATAGTAAGAGGCTGTTTTGCTACCATTGTATAACAAACTTAATCTTATGAAAATACTTTTACTGCTCTCCGCTATTGTCCCATTTCTTGGTCTTTCGCAAACTAAAAAAGTGCTTGATCACAGGGCCTATGATGAGTGGAGGCGTGTTTCTAAAAAATTGATCAGTAATGATGGAAAGTACGTGGCATATAGCACTAAGCCTAATGGTTACGGCAATGAAGAAGTTTTGCTTCACTCAATCGATGGAAAATGTCTTTTGCGATATAACCGAGCATCTAAGCCTACTTTCACAAGTAACTCCAAGCACTTGGTTTTCAAGATCTCTCCTGATTTCTATGCATTTAGAGACCTAAAACGAAAGAAGATGAAAAAGAAAGATCTCCCAAAAGATACGTTGGGTATCTACTCTTTGCTTAGTGGAAACATAGACAAAATAAGTGGATTGAAGTCGTTCAAGGCACCGGAAAAGTGGGACCAGTACCTTGTGTATTTGTATGAGCCAAAAACGGATACAACGAATAAAAAGGAAAAGAAGCGGAGCAAAAAGAACGGCTATGATCTGGTAGTTCGCAACCTGACCAATCAAACGGAAATAACTTTTTCATACGTTTTGGATTATGCTATTGCAGAGGAAGGAGCAGCCATAGCCTTAACCACTACTGGAAATGATAGTACTATCCGTCCTGGTATTTATAAGTTCAATTTTGAGAGCCAATCCTTTGATCCGGTGTTTAGATCAAAAGGTAAATATTATCAATTGGTTTGGGATAAGAAAGGGAAACAACTTTCTTTTATCTCTGATACGGACACCACTAAAGCACTGGAGAGGAACTATCATCTGCATTATTTCATGACCGATTGGGATAGCAGTCAAACCATTGTCACACGTTCTAACCTGGAAGAGCTTATGGTAAATAAAGATTTCAAAAACTATTTTTCAGAATCTGGTAAACGATTGTTTTTTCAAACTAAAGAGTTTCCAGTGATTCAGGATACTTCGTTGTTGGAAGAAGAGATCGTCAATGTTGAAGTCTGGAACACGAATGATCAACGACTCTTCACTCACCAGGAAAATAAAAAAAAAGAAGATCAGAATTTTGGCTATCTCAGCTACTATGATGTTGCCACAGGTAAATTCATCCAACTTGGAGGAGCACCTTATTCTGGCCTAAGAGTCAGTAATCAAGGAGACGGAGCTAATGGTATCGCTGTTGATAATTATCAATACCGCAAGCTCATTAGCTGGGAGGGTTATACATTACAGGATTTATATGATCTGGACGTTCAAACAAACGAGAAAATCAAGGTAGCCGAATCCGTCAGAGGCTTTATTAACCTTTCGCCTTTGGGAAAATACGCATATTGGTATAATAACATAGACTCGGCATGGTTTACTTACTCATTTGATGATCAGCAGATGAGAAAGGTCACTTCTAATGATCAGGTTCCTTTTTATAATGAGATACATGATACACCTTCCCATCCCAGATCGTATGGATTGATGAGTTGGACAGAAGGTGATGAACGAATGCTCATTTATGATCGATACGACATCTGGGAAATTGAACCGAAGAATAAGACTGAACCGAAGCGAATTACATTGGATGGAAGAGAAAACCTTCTGACTTATCGTTACATCAAATTGGATGATGAAGAGCGGTTCATTAAGAAGGGACAGCAATTGATGCTTTTAGGATTTTATGAGTCAAATAAACAAGAAGCTGTTTTTTCTCTTAAGTATGGGCAGAATGAGCCAAAGGAGTTGATACTGGGAAACTATCATTTCCGTTCTTTTCAAAAAGCCGAGAATGCAGATCAATTGATCTATACCAAAGAAAATTTCCAACAATTTCCAGATATTATTACTTCAGATGTGTCCTTAAGTAAGCATACGCAAATAAGCGATATCAACCCACAGCAAAAAGACTACAATTGGGGAACCATTGAACTGGTGCATTGGAATTCACTGGAAGGTGAACAATTGGAAGGAATGCTGGTGAAGCCCGAGAACTTCGATCCTACCAGAAAATACCCATTATTAGTCAATTTCTATGAGAAAAGCTCCAATTCGCTAAATAGGCATAGAGATCCGTATCCACATCGATCCACAATAAACTACAGTTTCTACACTTCCAGAGGTTATGTGATCTTTAATCCGAATGTCCATTACGGTACAGGCTATCCTGGAGAGGATGCTTATAATTGCGTAATTCCAGGAATTACTTCACTGCTTGAAAAAGGATTTATTGATAGTGAAAATATTGGTGTGCAAGGACATAGTTGGGGAGGTTATCAGATCGCCTATTTGTTAAATGAAACAGATATTTTCAAATGCGCAGAGTCAGGTGCGCCAGTAGTCAATATGATCAGTGCATACGGTGGTATTCGATGGGGTTCAGGATTAAGTAGGATGTTTCAGTATGAACGTACCCAAAGTCGAATAGGAGGCACTCTCTGGGAGTATCCGCTTCGTTTTATAGAAAATTCACCTATTTTCACCGTAGATAAAGTAAGTACTCCTGTGTTGATTATGCACAACGATGCAGATGGAGCTGTGCCTTGGTATCAGGGAATAGAGTACTTCGTGGCTTTGCGAAGACTTGGAAAACCTGCTTGGATGCTTAATTATCGAGGTGAACCACACTGGCCGATAAAAACCCAAAATCGTATTGATTTTAATATTCGGATGTCTCAGTTCTTTGATCACTATCTAAAAGGAGAGCCGATGCCCAAGTGGATGCAAGATGGTGTTCCTGCAATAGATCTGGGGATCAATCAAGGATATGAGTTAGTGGAAAGTGAGTAAACGATAAGCATATTTCTTGTGCCAATTTATCGTCTGACGGACGAACTTATCTTTCCTTCCGTACATGAAGCAGTAGACGGAATAGTGGCTGTAGGAGGAGATTTGAGTCCTGAACGGCTGATGCTCGCATATCAGCAAGGTATCTTTCCATGGTTTAGCGAAGGAGATCCTATTATATGGTGGAGTCCGGACCCTCGATTTGTGCTGTTTCCTGAAAAGCTACACATCTCTAAATCAATGAATCGGATATTAAAGAAAAAAGAGTTTCAGGTGACCTACAATCAGGATTTTCAAGGCGTGATTACAAACTGCAAAAGTGTACCTAGAAAAGGTCAGAAAGGAACGTGGATCACTAAAGAAATGAAAGAAGCCTATGTCAAGTTGCATCGGTTGGGACATGCAAAGTCCGTTGAGGTTTGGAAAAATAATGATCTTGTAGGAGGGATGTATGGCGTAGATCTGGGGGATGTATTTTGCGGAGAGTCAATGTTCTACAAAGCTCACAATGCTTCTAAAGTAGCCTTTATAAGCTTTGTTTTAAAATTTGAAAAGGAGGGTGGGAGGCTTTTTGATTGTCAGGTTTGCTCTGACCATCTGACCAGTCTGGGTGCAGAAGAGATTGCTCGAGAAACTTTTCTATCGTACATAAATTATTGACAACGAATTATTCTTCCTTTAAAAGATTTCCCAGTGGTAAAAACCTTGATGATTCATTCATGAAGACAGCTATGGTACTTGTTAATCTTATCAATTATTTCATATTTAAAAAAATCTTTGGATTCTCCACTGAAATTTGATTCCAGAGTTCTTCTCCTAAAAATCCTCGAAGATTGATACCAAATGAGCGTTCACTCGTTTCTTGCTCTGTCATATAATAATCTGTGCCAAATAACACTCGTTTTTTTAGTCGGTTGTTAGATTCAAGAAATGCCTTCAGAATTCCATAATATTTACGATCATGAAGCGTGTAACTAATATCTGTGTAAGCATTCCACTGACTGTTGGAAACGATCTTGCTCACTTTGGAAAACCAGCTTTTCTCCGCCTCATCATTCCAAGAGTTCATAAGAAAAATGTCCCACTCGGAGGCTCCACCGAAGTGGGCTAAGCACATTTTTAAATCCGGAAAGTCATTTAATAGTCCTTCGTATCTATCTGGATCTGAAAAAACATCGGTAAAAGTAGCGTTAGATTTCTTTTCATACACTTCACCCGTTCTTGGATCAGTCCGTTTTTCTTTCGTTAGCTTTCCTTTATAGAAAACACCACCTCTGGTACAATGAGTAAGAACCGGTATACTGTTTTTTTCCGCGTATTCATATACTTTTTCCAGCCGTGGATCGTGAGGAAAATATCCCAGAGCAGGATATATTTTAATACCAGAAAATTTATGAACCTCAATGTACTCTTTGATTAGGTCCAACAGCTTTGGTCTTTCTGGATGAGCAAATACAAAAGGAAGGATACTGTAGGGATGATCCTTGGTGGGATATTTTTCTTTGATTTGCTTTAGTTCCTGAAGTTGCTCCTTCAGATCCTTTACCACTTTTCCAGCTTTCATAAACGCCATATCCATCGGGAGGGTCACAAAGTGGGTTCCTGTTGGATAAAAACCGGAAAGATGAATAAAGATATCTTCTTGTGATCCCTTTTTGCTGATTTCCATGAACGTGTAGTATCTATTGAGCAAGTTATAAAGACCCGTAAGCTTCGTTTTTTTAAAAAACCATAACAGACGTTTACTCACAATCACATTGGCAATAGCTTTTAACCAGAGAGGCAAGAACCTTACCGGGACAAAGTCCTGGTTGAAAATATGTGTGTGGACATTGATCACGAATTTTAAATTAGTATAAATTAGAAATGACGCTTAATAAATGACTCGAAATTTTTAAGTGCAATCATCTCTGTGATTTCTTTTGGAGAGAATCCATACATTAGCTCAGAAAACTCTGATTGAGAAAGAATGGACTCTTCACTATTTTTATATATTACCAGATCGGTAGGTTTAGTTAGGAATTTCTCTAAATCGTATATAAAACGCTTGAAATAGCTTGATTTTGGGTAGATATCAAAAGGATTCATGATACCGTCATAATCACTACCAATCATTATCCTTGTCCAAGCTTCTTTTTCTCCTATCGCCATGATAATCTGGAAAACATTACTTATAATGAGCTTCATGTACTCATACCTTAGAAGTTCCTCAACGGCCTTTCCATCTTTTATCTGTTTCTTGATTTTTTTGAATCTTTTTATAGCTTTTCCTCCGGGCATTCTTCCTTCGTGAAGTGCAAGGCCCATAATTCCATCCGACTTATGAATGATGCGAGCATCTTCGTCACTAAAGTTGATGGACCACTTGCTGAAATAATGTTCGTCATTATCTTTTTTTGTGTCTTTGGGATTTTCAGGAAAATCGTTAATGCCTGCCATTGCGATATGACTTCCAATTAATGGTGCATTTAGGTTTTTCGCAATTTCATAGTATTCTTTTCTTGCTTTCACGCTCAAATGTTTTACGTCAATTAGAATTCTTTTACCATTTTGATTTGAAAGCAATAAATCAATGGCTTCTTTCCCCAATTCTGTCAATCCCTGATTTAAAGCAGTTTTTTGATCTAGCAAGTCAGCAAATCCGGGGGAAAGCTTCCCTCCGGTTTTATAGGTTCGACTGTGGCCTGTTAGAAAATTTTGAAACATGTGAGTCAACGTGAGATAGATAGGGGTATGAGCTTTAGCAAACGACCTGTTATTATTCAGCCCTTTAATACGTTCTATGTTTCCTATCATACTACTTCGAAGGTGATTGATCTCTGATTGACTCAGTTCATGATATCCCTTTCGTTGCATTTTACCGTCGGGTATATCTAACAATGCATGACCTCCTTCAATGGATAGAAATAGAGGAAGTTTGTTTTCATTTTTAACTTTTTGATACCCTTGAAAATCACTGACCAATTCAAACGTATGATTCCAGGTAGCATCTTTCTTTTCTTGGGCGGCGATGTATTCGTACTCTGGAAAAGTTTCATTATCGTAATAGTTAACAGGTTTTAGTTCTTTAGCCTCCTTTATATAATTATTGGCATTTTCAAGGGGGATACCTGTCATGGATGCGGCCAGGTATGGTAGCTTTCGTTTATTCACCAAAAGACGCATCAGCCATTTCCAAAACCTGCGACCTTTTTTTCTTGGCCTCATAAACCAGCCTCTTTCTATCGGGTGGATGACTAAAACACCTGTTTGCAAATCTCCTGCTATGAATTCGCTAAGTTGCGATTGAGAGTCCCTTGCCGTTTCCTTGATTTGGTCTCGAATGAGCTTATTTAGTTTTCTATAATAAGAGTTTCTTCCGATGACACCATTCCAGATATTCTGAAACGCATTGTTAGCCTCATTTCTGTTTTGAAAGGGTTTTAGAGAAGGATGCGTATGTAAGTCAGCGATTTTCATTTCTAACAGTCTCTTGTTAAGAGCAGAGAGATCAAAGGACTGATCATTACTCTTACGCTCTTGTTGTTTCTTGGAAGCAAATTGAGTCTCTTTTCGGCATCAGCCTGAGATTTTCGTTTCTTCTGCATATATCTTTCAGATTTGCATTTGCTGAGTTTATAATCCACTTACCAAAGTAAACAAACACCGTTAAAAACGTTAATTTAATTCTAGATTAGAATCAGGCGCTAAAAGTTCAACTCTGCTATTTATCCATAAGGGACTTTATATCGTTCAGTATTTTTTTACCTCCGCTTTGTAGGATTTCTTCTGCTAAGGATATCCCTAAAGTTTCCGGGTTATTGCCATACATGGCCTTTTGGATTAGTTGCTTCCCATCTAAACTGGCTATTCCACCTGATAACTCTATTTGACCATCCAATTCTACTTGAGCGTAACCAAATACGGGGATACTACATCCACCCTCCATTCTACCTAGGAAAGCGCGCTCTGCCAAGAGCATTTTTTCTGTTAAAGGATGATTGGTAAGTCTTTTTATTTTTTCTTTTTTCTTGGTTGGCAATTCTTCATGAATTTCAATGGCAATTGATCCTTGACCCACCGGAGGAATAAATCTTTCTTTATCAAACCAGTACTTTATTAGGTCATGGTAGTTCATCCTCCTCACTCCTGCATATGCAAGGATTAAACCATCCATTTGTCCTGATTTAAGTTTTTCAAGCCTGGTCTGCAAGTTTCCTCGCACATTTACTGTTTTTATGTGCGGATAGTAATGTTTGAGCATTGCAACTCTGCGGGCAGATGATGTACCTAAAGTCAATTTTGAGTCATTCAGGTCGATTTCTTTTTCAGCAATAATTACGTCATCTGGTGATTCCCTCTCACAAAAAGAGAGCACTTCAAAACCTTGTGGAAGCCTGGATTGTAGATCTTTTGCGCTGTGTACGGCCAAATCGATTTGGCCTTTTCGAAGCATTATTTCAAGTTCTTCTGTAAACACTCCTTTGCTCCCAATTTTGGATAGCGCTACATGCTGGATTTTATCTCCTTTAGTTTCAATAGGAAGAAGTTCAGGCTCATACCCCCCGGCATCTAATAAGTCTGCCACGTAGTTCGCTTGCCACATGGCGAGCTTACTTTTTCTTGTTCCAATTTTGACCACTTCTCTTTTCATTTGTCTTGAGATTTTTGTTCATAAGAAAGGTTTCGCTTGGACACATCCACAATGAATCGTCCCTTAAGTATTTTCCTTCCTATCAGAAGAGGATTTTTCATCTTGCTTCTGTCTGCGAGAGAAATCGAAATTTTGAAACTCTTTCCAAAAATTTTTATATGTGTTTTGATAATATATCTCTGCTGCACTTTTCCATTGGAACTTTTTATCGGTTTCTTATCCCATTCTTTAGTTTCATATTCCTTATATCCCTCATTTGTGCATAAAGTGAACTTTAAAATAGCTCCTTCCAGATGAACCTTTTTGCAATGAATAGAACACCTATAAGCCCCTGTATCGATTTTAGCACGGATGTTACTCACCCCAAGGTCCGGTAAATCTAAGATATCTAACCGGCCTATAGTTACTTTTTGTTTATTAGCCATTCAATATGCGAATGATGTTCAAAGACAAATTAAGATTGGTAATTCTTGGATTTGAATTTCGATCTAAATGGTGAGCGGCTTCATTGATCAACAGGTAAATTCTTTCCAATTTATTGGTTCCTAATCTATTAGAGTACTTTGTAATAAATACTCGTTCATCTTCGTTCTGTACTGCTGGCTCCAGTCCTCCGGATTTTACAACTGCATTCCTGATAATAGAAATAGCATAATTGAGTGAACTACGCTGCTTGGTCTTGCCTGATTTGGAAAAATCTTCACTTCTTCGAATCAAGGAAGTCAGATCTTTATTCCAGCAATCCAGCATCCAAGACTGAAAAGTTTGATACTCCTTAACATCTTCCTCATTTGCCAGCTTAAGTGCAGTTCCTATCTTACCCTCTGATAATTTAGCCACCTGATGAGCTCTTAGTTCATCTATTCCTGAATCGATCAAATACTTACCAATGTCCTTGTTGGTATTTGGTGGAATAGCAACCAGTTGAGTTCTGGATTTAATAGTTGCCAACAATCCATCGTGATTATATGTAACCAATAAATAAATTGTTTTCTCAGGCGGCTCTTCCAAAATCTTTAAGATTGCATTAGCAGCACTGGGATTCATCCGTTCAGGATACCAGAGAAAAAGAATTTTATAACCACCCTCTACCGACTTCATACTAACATTTTTCAGCATCTCTCGACTATCCTCTCGTCCTATTAGGATATTTTTATTTTCATGTCCATATAACATTGCCCAATCTTCAAGGTCGCCGTAAGGACGAGAGAAAACAAACGATCTGAATTTTGGTAGCGCCTCTGTTAGGACTTTATTATACTTTCCACTCTCAGTGGAGGATACTTTAGGAAAGTACAAATACACATCCGGGTGGACCAGCTTCTTGATTCTGTAACAATTTGGGCATGATCCACAACTGTCATGATCACCTCTGTTGGAACACATTAGATAACTTGCATAGGCTAGCGCGATGGGTAAAACTGCTGTCCCAGGCCTTCCTGCATAAAGCTGAGCATGTGCTATTTTACCCTTGCGATAAGCAGAGGTAAGGTGGCTTTTAAGCTCTTGGAGACCGGGTATTTTCGAAAATTGCATGGATCTATTTACTTTCCCAAATCCGATATTTAGATGTCGTCTCAAATATATGTGAAAGCATTGCCTTGTAGTCTTTGGTCAGCTCCTTATCTCTCCTTGACATTACGAGCTCCGCTGTCTCAAATACTTTTCCGATTTGATAGGTCAAAAAACCCGAAGCCCCCCCCCAAACAAAAGATGGAATGAGGCCTTTAAGAAAGTTTTCTCCAAAAATATTTGCTGATACTCCTACATTGGTTCCTGTGTTGAACATGGTGTTAATCCCGCACTTAGAATGATCGCCCATGATCAACCCACAAAATTGAAGCCCTGTGTCTTTGAATTTGTCATTTTCAAAATCCCACATCTTCACGTTCGCGTAGTTGTTTTTTAGATTAGAATTGTTGGTACCAGCGCCAAGATTACACCACTCCCCAAGTACCGAATTTCCTAAATAGCCTTCATGACCTTTATTGGAATATCCCTGGATGACAGAATTTGAAATCTCTCCTCCAACTTTGGAACAGGGCCCGATAGTAGTACCTCCTCGCATCTTTGCTCCCATATTTACCACCGATTGATCTCCAAGCACAAATGGTCCTCTTATCAAAGCTCCATCTTGAATTTCTGAACCTTTTCCCAGGTAAATAGGGCCATTTTCAGCATTTAAAACGGCTGCTTTGATTTTTGTACCTTCTTCCAAAAATATGTCCTCACCGTACGTTTTGGTATGCTCGTCTTTCAAGCCTTCCGACGTACGATCTTTGGTAATCAGTTCATAATCTTTAATAATCTCACCACGATTTTTGCTGAAGATATCCCAAGGATAATTTATGTTTTCAATGTTCTCGATTTCAATTTTTTCTCTCGAACCTACAATAAATTCTTCGTTTGGATTAAAATAACCAGCTATTAATTGTCCTCTAGAAACGACTACTTCATTTCCAACAATGGTTGAGAAGGTTTTGATCAATTCCCTCGTCGGAAGAACGTTACTTAAAATGGTAAGGCTTTTTGTTTCAGGTACGGGAAATAAATTATTTAAGTATGCTCTTGTTCTAAACGAAGTGGCTTTTCCACCTAAAATCTTTTGCCATTTTTCATGAATTTTCAATATCCCTACCCGAATTTCAGCTACCGGTCTGGTATAAGTAAGTGGTAACATTTTCTGCCAAGCAGAATAAGAATCAAAAAAAGTGAGCTGCATAAACCAAACTTAGACGGTTTGCAAGTAAGCACAGAAAAGGCCTCAAGTATATACAAAAGGCTTTCAACGATTTCTTGCTTGTTGGTTTATTTTTTCTTATACCTTTTGTTGAATTTCTCTACCCGACCAGCGGTATCCAAGAAAATTTTCTTTCCGGTGTAGAAAGGATGCGAAGCAGAACTCACCTCAACTTTTATAACTGGATATTCGTTACCGTCTTCCCATTTGATTGTCTCATTGGATGTCATGGTAGATTTCGTAAGAAATTTGAAATCACTAGAAGTGTCTAAGAAAACGACCTCTTTATATTGAGGGTGAATGTTTCTTTTCATTTGGAAAATACTTTTATAAAAAGAATAGCAAAAATAGAGATTTTCAAATTTTATTTAAAAATGTCGTAGAATTAAAATTCAATTCCATTCAAAAGTTTTGCTCTCATCTCCTTTAAAAAGTCTAGCGCTTTTAACGCTATCAAAAGCTCTGAAGTGCACCAGGTTTTCCTGATCTGACCATACTTCATGCAAAATCTTATTGGTTACAATTATGCTTTCGATTTTTTTCACTTTTTCAACCTCCAAATAACACCACATCACATCATCCTCGATCTCCATACCCAGATAGACTAATTTGTATTCTCTATTTTTTCCGTCTTTTAGGATTATCTTTTCATGCAAATACCTATTTATGCTTTCGCTAATAAAATTCCGGTTGTTTTCATCCATGATATCAAGCTTTTCCAGATTGGTATAGTCTTGCAATGCTAGTTCTAAATCATCAAGAAAGATTCTTGAACTTATTTGTAGCGATTTTTTATCCTTAATAAATTTAATATCAGTAACTGAAACATGAAATGGATGTATAAAGTAGACAATGGTAAGTATAATCGCGGTCATGCTTCAAAATTATAAAAATGACAAGTCTTACCTCAATACCGTTTATCAAATCATTTCTTAAGTCATTCCAGTAGCAATTATATTCGCTTTCCCATGGATGATTTTAAACTATATTATGGGCTTGGATTTGACCATATCTTAGACTTAAATGGTTATGATCACATCCTTTTTGTGGTTGTGCTTTGTGCACTTTATCAATCTTCCGAATGGAAGAAAGTTTTAGTCTTAGTAACTTCTTTTACAATTGGACATTCTATCACATTGGCACTATCTACATTAAGAATTATTTCTATTAATCCTGAATTAATTGAGTTTTTAATTCCTGTAACTATTCTCATAACAGCGCTTTCAAATCTTTTTATAAAAGATCAACGAATTGTAGAAGAGAAAATCTTGAACAATTATTTATATGCAGGTTTCTTCGGATTAATACATGGGCTTGGATTTTCGAATTATTTGAGAGCGTTACTTGGGCAGGACGAAACAATAATTATGCAACTACTTGCTTTTAACGTAGGATTAGAGGTTGGTCAACTAGTTATCGTTGCATTATTTATGGTCGTTGGCTTCATTTTCGTCTCAATTTCAGGGGTCTCCCGCAGAGACTGGAAAATAGTAATTTCGTCGGCAGTCGGGGGCATAGCACTGATGCTCATGCTAGATACTCCTTATTTAAAACAGATTTAATCAACTAAAAATAACCATCTATGAAAGATAAAATTTTATTTGTTATTACTACATTGATCTTTTCGTCCACTATGGCGCAAGATCGAAAGCAGAAAGATACCGAGTGGGAGCAAAAATTTGAACAGCTAGGAACAATACTTCCAACGTCTAATGTCTATAGAACTGCATCAGGGGCTCCCGGGCACCTTTATTGGCAGCAAAAGGCAGATTATAAAATGAAAATTGTCTTGGACGATAATAATCAATCCATCACTGGTAGTGAAACAATTACTTACTATAACAACTCTCCTGATAACCTTGAGTATTTATGGGTACAACTAGATCAAAACGTAAGAGCCAGCGATTCGGATACGCCATTATTAAGCCGCAGCTCAATGAAAGATACACTAAATTTTTTCGCTGTCTTTAGCATAACCGGAAATTCGGAGTATGATGGTGGATTTAAGATAAAATCCGTCCGAAAGAATGAGAAAGAAATGATTTACACCATCAACAAAACAATGATGCGTATAGACCTGGAACAGCCACTTAAAACCGGCGAGAATATGTCTTTTAGCATCGATTGGAGCTATAACATTAATAACAGGATGACCAGTGGTGGACGTTCTGGGTTGGAATATTTTGAAGAAGATGAAAATTACTTGTACACCATTGCCCAGTTTTTTCCGAGAATGGCCGTTTATATGGATAATGAAGGGTGGCAAAACAAACAATTCTTAGGCCGGGGTGAGTTTGCTCTGACTTTTGGCGATTATGAAGTGGACCTGACCGTACCTTCTGATTTCATTGTGGGAGCAACCGGCGTACTTCAAAATGCGGGCGAAGTTCTAACCACGGAGCAACTGGAGAGATTTGAGCAAGCCAAAAAATCGTACGATAAGCCTGTTATTATTGTTACTGAAAAAGAAGCCGAGAAAAACGAAAAGACCAAAGCATCCGATACCAAAACTTGGAAATTTAAAGCAGAGAATGTGAGGGACTATGGGTTTTGTGCTTCTAGAAAGTTTATCTGGGATGCTATGGCGGTGAAACTAAGTGATGGAAATGAGCCTTTAGCAATGTCCTACTATCCGAAAGAAGGGAATCCATTATGGGAAGAATGGTCAACGATTGCTGTAGCCCAGACACTAAAGACCTATTCTAAGTTTACGATCGAATACCCCTATCCCAAAGCAATCTCAGTTCATACCGCTTCAATTGGAATGGAGTACCCGATGATCTGTTTCAATTACGGGAGACCAGATCCGGATGGTTCATATAGTGACAGGAAAAAGCATGGAATGATCTCAGTGATTATACATGAGGTTGGTCACAACTTCTTCCCGATGATCATCAACTCAGACGAGCGTCAGTGGACGTGGATGGATGAAGGACTCAACACCTTTGTTCAGTACCTTACTGAGCAAGAATTAGAAGAGAATTACCTGGATTATGAATATCCCTCTCGAAGAGGACCGGCAGAAAACATTGTGCCTTATATGAGTGGTGAAAGAGGTTTAGTAAGACCCATCATGACTAACTCAGAGCAGATCAGACAATTTGGAAATAACGCATACGCTAAACCTGCCACAGCGCTAAACATCTTAAGAACCACTGTGATGGGCCCAGAACTTTTTGATAAAGCATTTAAGACTTATGCAGAAAGATGGGCATTTAAGCATCCTACTCCGGCTGATTTTTTTAGAACAATGGAAGATGCATCAGCAATAGATCTGGATTGGTTTTGGAGAGGTTGGTTTTACGGAACAGACTATGTAGATATCTCACTCGATAATGTTCGATGGTTCCAAATGCAAACCGAAGAAAATGATTTGGAAACTAGAAATATCAAAGGTTCTGAGCAAGCTATTGATGGACAGGATGATGAAAATAAAGATTTTGACACTGCACCTCAGTCTTTTGTGTTTCAGGAATGGGAAGGAGGACCGATGGAATATCGCCAGTCAATAGATCAGGATAAAGTAAAAAAAACAGCAGATGGTAAAAACTTTTATGAGCTTACCTTCAAGAACCAGGGAGGACTTGTTACTCCAATCATCATAGAGTGGACTTATACAGACGGCACTAAAGAACTTCAGAAGATCCCAGCGGAAATCTGGAAAATTGATGAAAAAGAGATAACAAAGGTGTTCATGAAGGAAAAGGAAGCAGCTCAAATTGTGATAGACCCAAATAAAATGACCGCTGATGCCTATACGGATAATAATATTTTTCCAAGAGCAGAATCAAAAGACAGGTTTGAAAAATTTAAAGAAAGAAATTAAACCATGATTAGGGAGGTTTTTACCTCCCTTTTTTCTAAAAATCCTCTAGCTCTAATCAACTTGTTATGAGGAAAAAAAAGTCAGTATAAGTTTACATCACCTTATTATGATAGTTGTAAGTTTAGCAGATAGTTCTCACATGGTATGGTTCTTACATTATGCTGTTACTCTTAAGTGGTTCTCTCTATGTTTTTAGCTTATGAAGAATTATCTCTTTGGCGCTCTCATTACCAGTTGAGCATGCATTTTACTGGAAAGCCAAATGCAAATAAAATACAAGCTTAAACAGACATGTATGGTCTATCTCAGTTGCTGGAATATTATGGCTACCCGTTGGATACTTTCTTGGATAATTTTTAAAAGCGTGACTTCATTATATAGGTCCAAACTAAATAAGGTGTCTAGCCTCTGAATTCATCATTGTTTATTTATATCTTTAACAAAACTCAATAACGCCATGCATCTATCTCTCCTACTGCTAATTGCTATCTTTATCTTTGCTTGTGATATTAAACCTACTTCAGAAAATGCTTTTTCCGAAACGCCCACTGACGAAAGTGAATTCGTAGCATACGATAATCCTCCTGCAGAAGATTTTGATCTTGAAGGTTCCGACATGCTTGCAGTGCTTTTAGCAGATAAATGCATGCTTGCTATGGGAGGCAGGGAAGCATGGGATAATACCAGATATATTTCCTGGAATTTTTTCGGAAGAAGGGATCACCTTTGGGATAAGCATACCGGAGAAGTGCGAATAGAAGACCCAGTTGATAACATCACTGTTTTGATGAACATCAATAACAAGACAGGAAAAGTTTTTAAAAATGGAGTTCAAATCGCAGATTCTACTGAACATTTCCTTGAGAAAGGATATGGCTGGTGGGTTAATGATTCATACTGGCTGGTTATGCCCTTTAAACTAAAGGACAGTGGCGTCACGCTCAAATACCTTGGAGAAGATTCTACCCATGCAGGAAGCCCCGCCGACTTGCTAAAATTAACTTTTGATGAAGTAGGCTTAACGCCTCAGAATATGTATGAGGTTTGGTTAGATACTGATTCAAAACTTGTGACTCAATGGGCTTATTATCCGGACAATAGTACTACAGAGCCAAGATTCGTGATGCCATGGGCAGATTATAAAAAACATGGTGAAATCTTTTTGTCTGGGAACAGAGGAGATTATAGTCTAAATAATATTAAAGTACTAACAGAAGTACCGAGTGATATATTTAATAACTACGAAATACCTATTTCGTCTATCAGGAACTAAACTTGGTTTAAATAAGTGTGTAAGAACTTTATTAAAAAAGACTCGCGTTTTTGTTCTTGATTTAGTTTGATTGTTTTGGTATTACAATCACTACCAAGCCACTATTCCTCTGCATGCTTTTAGTAGAGCAAATAAGGTTTGAGCGGGAACCAGATAGGCGCTTTCTTTGGTTAAAAAACACACTAGAAAGTTAATAAGATACTTCAGGCATGTTCTCAGGAGGAGAAGGAGACTGATTTCAGTAATGGCATAATCTATAAAATAGATCAACAATGAAAGCAATTTGGAAAAACCAAATTATCGCAGAAAGTGACGAGACAATAGAGGTTGAAGGTAACCACTATTTTCCCCCATCTTCCATTAAAAGAGAATATTTTCAAGAAACTGATACGCGCACACGTTGTCCATGGAAAGGTCTAGCTAGCTATTATACCATCACAGTGGACAATGAGGAAAATAAAGATGCTGCATGGTACTATCCTGAAGCTAGTGAACTGGCAAAAAATATTAAGGGATATATCGCATTTTGGAATGGTGTGAGAATAGAGGAGTGAAGGTTGTTTTTTTACTTTTTTTTGTGGCTCAATCGTAAATCATAGCTGATATAAAAGGATCGTAAAACCAAGGTAAGTACAAAAGGAACAAGCGCCTGATGAAGTGGCTGAGGGAGTAAAGCCCATGCAAACAATAACAAAGCGTACCAATAAGCCAGGTATTTGAAATAGTTTCTGAAAAACTCCTTAAACTTTTCTCTTTTCATTACAAACAAAAGCGGAAGGTGAAGCGGAATTGCCCAAAGGATGTTCAAGTTATTTTTTGACATATGTTCTGTTCCAAACCAGAGATATACCACCCAAAAACCTACAAATCCGGCAAAACCAAATAAAACCGCATCTATCCACTTGGTCCTTTTTCCAAACTTTAAGTTTCTATGAGTGACAAAACCGACGATAAAAAACAGCAGGATAAAAAAATTGAGTGGAGTAATCCAAACCGAAAGCGAGCTCTCATTTTTAGGAATAAACGCACTTTCAGTATGACGTATCAATGGTAATAGCTGACCATTCCTTTCAATAGTTGCCCCTGAAAAAGCCTTGAATATATATGCAGGAAGGAACATATACTCTTCGGCACTGGCTTCTCGATCAACCTGCAACCCTAGGCCTATATCTATTCCAAAATCTCCCCAAGCTTGCTGACCAAGGTAATCATCCATTAAGTTCCGGAAAGTTTTTTGATCCTCTTTATAGCTTAAATCAAAAGAAACCCGATTGGGAAATTGCGAATTGATGACATCTCGAATTTTGGTTGCACAGTTATCATAAATGTAGTGATACAAATACTCTGCATTCTCAGGTCGAGCATTGTTTTGCAGGAAATCAAAAAGTTTTTGCTTTTCACTCCGGGTGAGATTCAAATATTGGAGCTTAATGTATCTATTCAATCTTTTTTGACGGCTAAATGCCTTACTCCATTCCCTCACACCAACACGATACTTTAAAAGACCTTTCGCAAAATTGAGAAAGAAATTTTCCTGGTTAAAATCATAGAGTCCGTAATCATAAAACCAGTTTATATTTTTGACGGGATCAAATACTCTGAAACCATTATGACCGAAAGCAGACCATGGCTCCCCTTGATAAGGCCCTAACGTTACTACAGCAATTTCTGCCTGATTTGATAGACGATACTGGGCTTCTATGCGTAAAAAAGAAGAAATTAAAAGCAAGAAGAGGGCAAATCTCATCTTTCAGCCATTTACTTTGTTTCGAAATGTTGGTTAATCTACACGACAGTTTTTCAATGGCCTCAAAACTAACGCCAAAAAGGGTAGCAAATGCTTTTGAAATATGGTCGAGTTACCATCATTCCAAAAAGTTCGGTAAGTCAAAAATTAGAGGATTACCTATAAGTATTGCTATTGAGCCTACTACTTCTTGCAACTTAAGGTGTCCAGAATGTCCCAGTGGTCTTCGATCGTTTACCCGACCAACAGGGCGACTTAAAATTGATTTACTTAAAAACATAATCGAAGAAGTGAGCGATCATGCCCTGTACCTTACCTTTTATTTTCAGGGAGAACCTTACTTAAATCCGAGGTTCCTGGAAATGATAGAAATTGCTAACCAACACAACATTTACACCACGACCTCTACCAACGCTCATTTTTTAAATGATCAAAATGCAAAGAAAACAGTAGAGTCAGGACTCAATAGATTAATTATTTCCATTGACGGCGCTTCTCAAGCAACTTATGAATCCTACAGGAAAGGAGGAAAACTTAGCAAAGTGCTTGAAGGCACCCAAAACGTTTTAAAATGGAGGAGGAAATTGAAAGCTAAAAGCCCTAGAGTAGTTTGGCAGTTTCTTGTGGTGAAACCCAACGAACATGAAATTCCCAGGATCAAAAGACTATCTAAAAAGTATGGTGTGGATAAAATTATCTTCAAAACTGCCCAAATCTATAACTATCAAAATGGCTCTGATTTAATCCCGAGCAATGATCGCTATTCCAGATATAGAGAAAATAAAAACGGTACCTATTCTATCAAAAGTGAGCTTGAGAACACTTGCTGGAAAATGTGGCAAAGTTGTGTGATCACTTGGGACGGACAAGTTATTCCATGCTGTTTCGATAAAGATGCAAATCATAGCATGGGCTCAGTTTCGGAAAAATCATTCAAAGAAATCTGGTTCTCGAGCCCATATCAGCATTTTAGAAATGCAGTACTTACCTCGCGCTCAAAAATCGAAATCTGTAAAAACTGTACAGAAGGACTGAAGGTTTGGGCCTGATATCGTTACTTCGCTCTTGAACCTATAACGGCATGAAATTCGACAGAAAAAAAAGGACTAATGAAGCGCTTTTTTCTATTTATAAAGCGCTTGTCACCCCTAGGCTGATCGAAGAAAAAATGCTAATTCTTCTACGCCAAGGCAAGATTAGTAAATGGTTTTCGGGTATTGGGCAAGAGGCAATTTCAGTTGGCGCCGCACTTGCGCTTAAGAAAGAAGAATATATTCTTCCCATGCATAGAAACCTTGGTGTGTTCACTGCTAGGGGTGTCCCTCTTGAGCGGCTTTTTTCCCAGTTTCAGGGCAAGATGAACGGATTTACCAAAGGGCGGGACAGAAGTTTTCATTTTGGTACCCAGGAATACAATATTGTAGGCATGATTTCCCATCTCGGGCCTCAAATGGGAATAGCCGATGGCATCGCACTATCACACCTCTTGAGAAATGAAAAAAGAGTGACTTTGGTGTTTACAGGAGATGGTGGAACGAGTGAAGGAGATTTTCATGAAGCAGTGAATGTCGCCTCGGTTTGGCAATTACCGGTCATTTTTGTCATAGAGAATAATGGATATGGGCTATCTACCCCTAGCCAAGAACAGTTCAATTTTGATTCTTTTGTAGTAAAAGGCCCCGCTTATGGCATGGAAGCGTGTAGTGTTGAAGGCAATTCTATCCTTGAGGTACTAAATGAATTGGAACCTCTTGTTGAGGATATTCGAAAAAACCCCAGACCCATCATTTTTGAAGCAAAGACTTTCAGGATGAGAGGTCATGAAGAAGCTTCCGGGACAAAGTATGTTGCGGATGAGTTAATGAAATACTGGGCAAAAAAAGATCCGGTCAAATCTTACGAAGATTTTTTGATCAAGACAGACCTTTACACAGATACTGAGCTTAGCAATGAAAAAAAATCCATCCAGAAAGAGATCAATGATGCGGTTAAGGAAACCTTTGCCAAGAAGGAGGTAAGAGCCAATGATCAAACTGAGTTGAGGGATATTTACTTTTCCCATCCACAGCAAGTCATCGCGCCAAAGGGTAAAAAATCAGAAAGAAGATTTGTGGATGCTATTTCAGACGGCTTAAAACAAAGCTTGATGAAATATCCGGAGTTGATTTTAATGGGCCAGGACATTGCCGATTATGGTGGAGTATTTAAAATAACCGAAGGATTTGTGGAGAAATTTGGAAAAGATCGAATAAGAAATACGCCCCTTTGCGAGTCCGCGATTATTGGAACGGGATTGGGTTTAAGCATTGCAGGGATGAAAGCGGTGATAGAAATGCAATTTGCAGATTTCGTAACCGAAGGATTTAATCAAATCGTCAACAACTTGGCAAAAATTCATTACCGATGGGGTCAATATGCAGACATAGTCATTCGTATGCCCACAGGAGCCGGAGTGGGGGCTGGCCCTTTTCATTCACAGTCTAATGAGGCCTGGTTTTTTCATACTCCGGGTTTAAAAATTGTTTATCCTTCCAATCCCGAAGATGCAAAAGGACTTCTTCATGCTGCTATTGAAGACCCCAACCCCTATCTCTATTTCGAGCATAAGGCACTTTATCGGTCATTAACTGAAGATATTCCAAATGCTTATTATACCACAGAGATAGGAAAAGCTACCATTTGCAAAGAAGGAGTAGACTTATCTGTTATTACCTATGGCATGGGGGTTCATTGGGCACTGCAGATAGCTAATCAATCAAACCACTCTATTGAAGTGGTAGATCTAAGGACGTTGCTTCCCTGGGATAAAGAAACAGTGGGCACATCTGTTCAAAAAACAGGACGGGTAGTCGTTCTTCACGAAGATTGTCTTACTGGGGGTATTGGTGCGGAGATAGCCGCTTGGATTTCCGAACATTGGTTTGAATCACTCGATGCTCCCGTGTATCGTGTAGCAAGTCTGGATACCCCGGTCCCTTTTGCCACAGCGCTTGAGAAAAATTTTCTGCCTTATGAGCGATTGGAGGAGACCATTAAAAAAGCGATTGAATATTGAACAAAGCGCTTTATTTACTTTATAATTCATTTGAGCATTTTACTGTGATTTAGTTACGCATTCTTATTTTCATTCCATTACTTCCATTACAATAGATGTAAAACAGGATGCCTTCTCTCTACAATCAAATACATCGATCTCTTTCTTATCTATTAGAATCCTTTGCAAAACTGGATTTTTAGCTCAAATCGAGGCTTTCAGAATTTCAAAAACGTAGTTTACTGGTCGTAAATGAGGCTTTTGAAATTTTGAGTAACGAAGAGTTGGGCCAAAAGGCGGGTTTTTCAAAGGATTCTAATATGTCCACTCCATCTGGCCACTTCTCATATCTCTGGTTCGTTATTTATTTCCCATAATATTCGCTAACTCGCATCATTCATCACAAATAGTGACGGTTTGATTCAAGTAATTGATTTACAGTAGTTGAATATTTATACTGAATGATTTTTAATTCCTCAAATTTGGGAACGATTTTGTCATCTCATTCGAAATCAATTACCTCCTATTCAACGTGTTACATCATCTCAATGAATAACACCAAATTTTTTCCATCTAACTTAAATGCAACTATTTGAAAATCATAAACTTACAAAGGCACTTGGCACTTTTAGTTAGCTATTTTATGTTACATAGCCATCTCAGCGGTGCAATGTCTTGAAATTCGGGCTATCAGCCGATTTTTTTAAAAGAAAGTATCTGTGCTACAGATTTCAAAGGAATGAACAAGGGCACTACTAAAACTCAGTTCAAGAATTTGAGGTAGCATTTTTTTCTGGAACAAGACGTTAAAAACGGAGTTTAGCGGCGTTAAATAAGTATTTTGATAACGAAGTATCAGGAAAAAAGATCATCTCAAAAATTGAAAGTGGGTTTTTAGAGGTGCCCGCAAATGGCTAAACTTGCGGCTTCATGGCATCTATAGGAATTGATATTGGACAAGCAAAAACCCTCCTAGAGGATGAACAAGTAGTAGGTATCCCTACCGAAACCGTTTACGGACTTGCCGGTAATGCTCTTAGCGAACACGCGATCTTAAAAATCTTTGAAGTAAAGAATCGTCCAAAGTTTGACCCGCTCATAGCTCATACCAATTCCATCCGGAAAGCCAATATATTGTTCAAAACAATCCCTCAGAAGGCTACACAATTAGCGGAAGCATTTTGGCCAGGTCCGCTGACTTTATTGCTCAATAAAAAAGAAGTTGTTCCCGACCTGCTTACTTCCGGTCACTCTCGGGTAGCTATACGAATTCCAAATCATCCACTTACGTTAGAGCTGCTCTCTCAATTGAATTTTCCATTAGCGGCTCCAAGTGCGAATCCTTTCGGATATGTTTCGCCTACTTCTGCAAGACACGTTGATGATCAATTAGGCGAAAAAGTACCCTATATCCTGGATGGAGGAGAAAGTTTAGTTGGTGTAGAATCAACAATTGTTGGTTTTGAGAAGATGAAGCCTATAGTGTATCGGCTTGGTGGAATCACTTTAGAAGCGCTTGAACATGTTGTAGGACCACTAGAGATAGCAGTGAATGCAAGCTCCAACCCTTCAGCTCCTGGTATGATGAAATCTCATTATTCTCCGGGAAAAAAATTGATTATTGGCGATATAGCGCACCTTCTGAGTGCACATAATTCTACAACCACGGGAATAATTTCTTTTTCAAAGGGTTTCGATGTGCCCCTTGAAAATAGCTTTATTTTATCACCTAGGAGAAATTTAAACGAGGCGGCTCGCAATATCTTCAAAGCATTAAGAAAAATGGATGCTCCTCATATCAAAGTTATTTTAGCCGAATATTTACCAGAAAAAGGGCTTGGCAGGGCAATCAATGACAGATTGAAGAGAGCCTCTATTTGACCCATGTTTTCCCAGAGTCATAATTTCTCACATTCAATTGGAGCAGTGGTTACGTCTTTTTGATAGTGTGGTTGATCAATCTAACCGTAAAAATGAAAAAAGTATCTGCAGAAATAGAAAACTTGAATCGATTAATTTGTATTTAAAGATTTATACTTTCCAATGGAGCTATGTCTCGAATTTCTAATTAATTCCACAAACTTTAATTAGTTATATCTTATGTAATCATTCAAAAAAGATAACGTGCTGATTTACAGATTAATTTATTTAGAGAGAAGAAAATTTCGTTGCTTAAAATTGATCGAAGCATAATCAAGTAAATATCACTTTATATGTCTTACAATCAATTCCTTATATCAAAATGATTCATCCCCTCATGAATTAAGCAGGTTAAACAAATCATCCCTTCACATAAAATAATTTTAATACCTTCGTTAACACAATTTTAACCAGGAATTAACCTATGAAGGCAAAAGAAATTCAAGAATTGATCAGTTTCCTTGCGGAATCCGGACTGGAAGAAGTGAACATAGAAACAGAAGATTTTAAAGTAAGTATAAAGCGAAGTGCTGAACAGCAAATAATCAATGCCCCTATTTCACCATCCGTTCCTCTTCCTGCTGCTCCGGCACCAGCTCCTCATCCGGCGGTCACTCCTACCTCAACGCCTCCTTCCAGTGACTCGGTTCCCCCTGAAGCCCCATCTGCCAATCTTATAGAAATCAAATCTCCAATGATTGGTACCTTTTATCGGTCAGCAAATCCGGAATCCTCCGCCTTCGTGGAGGTTGGCAGTGAAGTAAAAGAAGGAGACCCAGTGTGCATCATTGAAGCAATGAAACTATTCAATGAAATAGAATCAGAAGTATCCGGCAAGATCGTAAAAGTGCTTGTGGATAATGCACAACCAGTGGAGTATGATCAGCCGCTCTTCCTTGTTGACCCATCATAAATATAAGTACTATGTTTAATAAAATATTAATTGCCAATCGGGGTGAAATCGCTTTGCGTATTATTCGTACATGCAAAGAGATGAGTATTAAGACAGTGGCTGTGTATTCAAAAGCGGACGCTGATAGTCTGCATGTGAGATTTGCAGATGAAGCCGTTTGTATCGGTCCGGCTCCCAGCAAGGATTCTTACTTGAAAATACCCAATATCATTGCTGCAGCAGAAGTCACCGCTGCTGACGCTATCCATCCTGGCTACGGTTTCCTTTCTGAAAATGCAGAATTTTCCAAAGTTTGTGCTGAGAACGGTATCAAATTCATTGGAGCAGGAGAGAAAATGATTAATGCCATGGGCGACAAAGCTACAGCTAAGACTACTATGCTTGCAGCAGGAGTGCCTTGTATACCGGGATCTGACGGTCTGCTCGGGTCGCTGGAAGAAGGTGTAAATCTTGCCAAAGAAATAGGCTATCCCATTATGATCAAAGCGACTGCAGGGGGCGGTGGTAAAGGTATGCGACTTATAAAAGAAGAAGGTGAGTTCAAAAAAGCATGGGATAGTGCGAAACAAGAAGCTGCTGCTGCTTTTAATAACGACGGGATGTATATGGAAAAGTTCGTAGAAGAACCAAGACACATTGAGATCCAAATAGTGGGTGATCAAAAAGGAAAGATATGCCATTTATCCGAAAGAGACTGTTCTATTCAGCGTAGGCATCAAAAGCTTATCGAAGAGACCCCATCCTCCATTGTTTCTCAAGCGTTAAGAGAGAAGATGGGAGCAGCGGCTATCAAAGGAGCGGAAGCCATCAACTACGAAGGTGCAGGAACAGTGGAGTTTCTTGTAGATAAAAATGGTGACTTCTACTTTATGGAAATGAACACTCGTATTCAGGTAGAGCACCCGATCACAGAAGAGGTAACGGATTATGACTTGATCAAAGAGCAAATTAAGGTGGCTGCAGGAGAAAAAATTTCTGGTAGGAACTACTATCCGCAGCTTCACTCCATTGAAGTACGAATCAACGCAGAAGATCCTGGAAATGGGTTCCGTCCCAGCCCAGGCAAGATCACCAACTTACACTTTCCTGGTGGCCATGGCGTTAGAATTGATAGTCATGTATATCCTGGATATGTGATTCCGCCTTTTTACGATTCAATGATAGGTAAACTCATTGTGAGCGCTCAGACCAGAGAAGAAGCAATTATCAAAATGAAAAGAGCATTAGAGGAGACAGTGATCGAGGGTATTAAAACCACCATTCCATTCCATCTAAAAATGATGGACGATGAAGGATTCAAATCCAGTAATTTTACAACTAAATACTTAGACGATTGGGATTTTAGTGATCTTTAAAACAGAATCTAAGCAAGGCGTTGTATCAAGTTCAGCGTTGTGTAACTAGTGACGCTCCGCCATTTGAGTTGAGCGAGGTGGTCATAGCAAGCCCTTGTCATCAGGGAATTGTTGCTGGAACTGGAAGAGGGTGAGGCTTTGGTACTTTTTCTCCATGATTTTGTTCGTTAGATATTGGTTCTACTGAATTTAGTGTGGGTTTGCGATCTTGCATAAAAACTTTTGGAATGATCAGATCATTATAAAATCCTATTAGAGCTGGATGAGAACGGGGAAGTTTCATCTATCGATTTCGACCATAAGAGGCAGAAAGTAGTGGTTCGTTTATTATATGAAGGGAGCAGCCACAAAGGCAGATCAGAGGTAATCCGTGACTATCGTCCTGCTCGTAGGTAGCGTCATCTAGATAGGGCCTGCTGAGAAACGTTTTTTCAATTCAAAAAACACGTTTATGTGGTCAAAAGATACTGTTTAGTAAATTTCTTTTTCAATACGTGCAAGGTTTTCGTGCAGATGCTTCCATTTT
>JBCDKO010000002.1:0-90410 GCA_038746525.1 Bacteroidota bacterium | reverse complement strand
ACGGCCTCTACTGCACGATAACTCAAACTTATCAATGTATTTTGTTTTAGGGAAAACCCCTTTTTTTGGATGACTGCATTATTCACCATAAATAGTGGCGGGTTGATTCAAGTAATTGATTTACCGTAGTTTAGTATTCATACAGAGTGATTTTTGATTCCTCAAGTTTGGGGAACGATGTTGTCATCTCATTCAAAATCAATTACCTCATATTCAACGCGTTACATCATCTCAATGAATAACACCCGAATTTTTCGGGCTAAATAGCGTAATTCAGAAATCAGAATCTCCGTCCAAAGCAATGTGTAGGGATAAGGAGAGCGAGTACGGACCATCACGTTGATGAAATTAATCTGCAACCTGCTCAGGACAATATCGCTTTATAAAAATCGAAAGGATCAGTGGGCCATTACTTGGTAATCGGTACACCTTCTCTACCATTTAGATCCATGGTCGGACACCTCAAACTATGGAGTTAAAACCTGAGTTTAATAAAGAAATTAGCAGATGGAACCGTTTTATCGAAGGATCTTCCATATCCGGGGATAGCGTATACGTCTATCTCCTCCTGGGCATCGTAACTTTGCAAAATTCTAAGCCGCAAGAAGATCCCATACCTCAATAATTCAGATCCTTTAAAAAGCCGGCTATCAGAGTAGATGCCGACTTCCCACCATTTAGCGGTTAGATTGGTTCGATCTATACCCTGAATGAAGTTATCTTGTGTTTGGGATGGGCTGTCTATGAATATTCTTCCATTTTCATCAAAGGTAGATGCGGCGTACCGAAATGTGAGTCCAATGTCATGCTTGGCATCATAGCGATCAATATATCCTGTACCCACTCTGTAATAGCTACCGGTACTCTCATAGGTTCCATTTGAGAAAGCACCATTGGGAGCCAGGGTAGCGGAGCCAATTTCGATATTCACAGGAAATTTTTCCAAAAATAATAGTTCAAAACCACCTTCATACTTGGTTTCAATGGCTAGTGGAATGGTCATCAGCTTGCCGATATCCAGATAGAAAGCCGGAGAAATAAACCTTCTCTTTTTCTTAGCAATAGAATCGCTCAAAGGCGCACTTTCAAGACTATCCAGGGAAGGTTCCATATTAGCTATGGAAAGGGAATCGACCGGATTTGCAGAAAGTGAATCTGCTTCCTGAGCCAGACAGATAATCGTGAAAGACAGCAGGCTAAAAAAAGAAAGTAAAAGTCGCTTCACCATCCAAGCAGTTTTCGTTGCAAGAGTCCAGGGTTATAAAATTATCGCTCAAGTCAATTACCTGTATATCTCGCGCTCTTATCAATACGTTTCGTTCTTGATCCAAATCTGTGAAAGTCTCATAATCCAGCTCAATAGAGAATTCCTCATTGTGGATAAGCACCTCATAAACGGTAAAGTCTTTCTCAAAAGATAGCGGAAAAGGCCATGATGTTGAGCTATCATCGTAGCTAATAAATGCACCGGTTTCAGGAATAAATAATGTGTCTATTTTAATTAAGCCTGAATTGATTGTGGATTTAATATCATTTAAGGCCACAGTATTGGAATCAATCTCTAGGCTATCAAGAAAAATGGAGTCCAGCTCGCTCTCATTTATTGCATCCAGAAGCGCATCTTTTTCGTCTTGATATTCCATTAATCCCAGCGCCAGTGAATCTTCAATTTCATTCAAACGATCTCTCAGGTCCACTAAAAGTAAATTAACAGAAGAAAAGCTTGAATCAAGACTATCATAAACCAGCAGTGCACTGTCAATAATAATGATGCTGTCCTGATTGATAAATACCATTTCTACTGTGGGCTCAAAGAGTACCGGACCATTACAATTCTCGCAGGGATCGCAAGACGTAACGAAAACAAATAAAATAAAAAAAGGATAGTACCTGCTCATTATACAGGATCTACATCAAATACTACTCCAACACTCCTGAAACTTGGTAAAGTCTGCATGAATAGGGCAACAGATTTTAAGTATTTTTTTGTAGCGGGTAAGTTAACACCTTGTTTAGCCATTTTCAATGTGATTTCGTGCAGATAAAACGTCCGAATTTTTCCAACTATTGGTTCTACAGGCCCAATCATTCTTTGGTTTGTCAGCCGTTTGCTGATCTCATGATAGAAAAAGTTTGCCGCTTGAAAAGAAGTTTTCTTGTCTCTATGTTTAAAAGTGATAGTGATCAGGCGAGTAAACGGCGGATAATGAAAACGTTCTCGATCTTTTATCTCTAATTTATAAAAAGAGAAATAGTTGTTATCGTTTATTATCCGCAATAGCTGTTGCTGTGGATCATTGGTTTGAATGATTACTTTTCCGTGTTTGGATTTTCTGCCTGCTCTCCCACTCACCTGTGTGATCAATTGGTAGGCCCGTTCATACGACCTGAAGTTTGGGAAATGGATAATCCGGTCTGTATCAAATATTCCAACCAGGTTTACCTTGTCAAAATCAAATCCCTTACTGACCATCTGTGTCCCCACCAGAATATCGATTTCTTGATTTTCTAATGATTCGATGATTCGCTGGTAGCTGTATTTGGATCGTGTGGTGTCCAGGTCCATACGTTTAATGATTGCTTGCGGAAAGATTAGCTTCAGTTCTTCTTCCAATTCTTCAGTGCCAAAACCTACAGGTCTTAACTCTTTGCTGCCACAATGAAGACAGTCAGAGTACATAGCTTGATTGTATCCACAATAATGACAGATCAGTTTATTATTGAATTGATGATAGGTGAGGCTCACCGCACAGTTAGCGCACTTAGGGATGGTAGCACAATGATCACAGGTTATATATGCAGCATATCCTCTGCGATTTTGAAAGATGATGATCTGTTCTTTTTTTTCGAGTGATTGCTCGATTGCGTTGATTAGCTCAGAGCTAAAGTTTCCTTTAAGCGTATTCTGCTTTCGTTCTTTTCGGATATTTGCATAGGTAATTTCTGGCTCATAGGCATCTCCAAACCGTTTAGCTAGTTGTACCAATCCATACTTTCCATCCAGCGCATTTTTATACGACTCTAATGAGGGGGTGGCTGTGCCAAGGATGGCATTTGATTTATGCAATATAGAAAGATAAATTGCTGCATCTCTGGCATGGTAGCGAGGTGCAGGTTCATATTGCTTGTAGCTTGGCTCGTGTTCTTCATCCACGACAATCAAACCTAGGTTGCTAAATGGTAAGAAAACAGCGCTTCGCACGCCTACAACAAATTGAAAATCTCCTGTTAACACTTTTCGCCATACCTCCACTCGCTCATTATCAGAATAGCGTGAATGATAGACTCCAAACGTATTTCCGAACAGCCTCTGTAAACGCTTAATGATTTGAGTAGTCAGTGCAATTTCGGGAAGAAGGTAAAGGACTTGGTTTCCACGTTTCAGTTGTTCTTTGATTAGGCAAATGTAAATCTCTGTTTTGCCACTCCCTGTAATCCCGTGAAAAAGCGTGGTTGGCTGCGTGGTTAACGTTTCCCTGAGATCATGAAGGGCTATTTCTTGCTCATGGCTTAGGGTGACTTCTGCCGTATCTCTTTTGTTGGTGTCCTGATTAATTCTTGAGATGTTTTCTTCCCATTCTTCTAAAATTTCGTTTCTGATGAGTGTTTTTAGTGAATGAGCACTTAAGTCATCCTTAAGTAATGTTGATTTTAGAATGCCTTTTTCGTTGTTTTTTGAGTTTTCCAAAATTGGAATTTCTCGCAGATAGGAGAGGAGAATATCTTGTTGTTTGGGCTTACTTTCCAGCTTAGCAAGCAACAACTCGAGATGATTACCTTCCAACCAAAAATCTTTGATTCTTATTCGTTTTACTTTCCTTGGCTGATATTTGTCTTTTACTTGTTCAAAAAGGTCAATGAAGCCACCTTCTGCAAGTTTTTTTATTCTTTTTTGAGGGTGCTTTAGATTTAGAAATTCACCAACTTCTTTCACAGAAAGGTCATGGATTTTTAAAACGTGTAAAAGCGCTCGCTCACTCTCTTCAACGTTTGCCTTTTCGGGATCTACATGAGGATTTAATCCCACAAAAGATTCACTTGATAATTTTAATGCTGCAGGCAGCGCTGCATTCATAACTTCACCAAGAGAACACATGTAATAATCAGACATCCATCGGAAAAAAGAAAGTTGAGTCTCATTGATGATGGATTCATGATCAAGAATATCAAGAATTTCTTTTGGTTGATAGTCTTGTGGTATTTTACCATGAATGTAAGAAACAATGCCTGTGTAGATCTTTTTCTTGCCAAAGGGAACAACAACTCGAACGCCTACAGACACCTTCTTTTTTTCGGGTAATATGTAGGTGAATGTGCCCTCAAGTGGAAGTGGCAATATAATCTCTGCAAACTGACTCAAGCTCACGAAGCTACCACCGAAATGGAAACTGGTCTATAATTGGTTTAGCGCTTCTTGGACGGTTGTTACGGGTCTTTGACAAGCCTTGTCGTAGCAGACGTAAATCGTGGTTTTGCCCTCTAGCGTAGTCTTATTGATAAAAGGTATTCTTTCTGATACCTTTTCCGTTGCTGTGATTATTTTGTTTGGTAAGTGCTTGCTGTTGATTTCATGGACAAACTGCTTTGACTCCGGGCCTACGATTACAATTTCTGCAAAAGACTGAGATAGCTCCATTGCGAGAAGCGCCCAATTGCTCATATATTCCGGGTCCTGTGTTACTAATTTTTTCACTTTAGCAAGCATAGATTTGCCTTTGCTCACCAGTGAGTCATCATAAAAATGCGTACCTAAGTGAACAAGATTCCAAGCCATCATAGAGTTAGATGAGGGGATTACATTATCGAATAGCTCTTTTTTTCGAGCGATCAACTCCTGAGACTGATCGCTGGTGAAATAATACAGTCCCTCTTCTTCATCATAGAATAATGACTCCACCCGTATTAGTAAAGAATAAGCGATTTCCAGATATTCTTGATCTAACGTTGTTTCATAATATTTAATAAAAGCTTGGATTACAGCAGCATAATCCTCTAAAAAACCTTCCATTGATTTATTAGGAAACCTCTTCAGTTTATCATTTTCAACAAGTTCAGTTTTAAGAAATGTAGCCGTACTCGTAGCCAGCTCCAAAATGCTGGAATCTAAAGTAGCTTGAAATGATTCTGAAAGACCGGACAGTGTAAGCCCATTCCATCCTGCGATGATTTTATGGTCCAGCCCTGGCCTCACTCGTTTCTCTCTTTCCTCTAAAGCCGTGGATTTAAAGTCTGCGAGTCCTTCTTCTATCTTTCCTATGGATAGTCCAAACTCCTTGGCAATTTCAGCTTTGGTTTTTACTATTCTAATTGCGTTTTTCCCTTCCCAGTTGCCGGCTTCGCTGACATCAAAATGAGCAGCGATCCATTGATAATTGTCTTTTGCGCTCTCTCTTACCTCATCTGCAGACCAAACGTAAAACTTTCCTTCTTCTCCTTCACTATCGGCATCCAATGCAGCATAGAACCCTCCACTTTTATGCAACATCTCTTTTTTGAGCCAGGAAATCGTTTCTTGTATGACCTCTTTAAGCTGTGGGTTGTTGGTTATCTTATATCCTGTTGCATAAAGGCTTAGTAATTGTCCGTTATCGTAGAGCATTTTTTCAAAGTGGGGGACATGCCATTTTTCATCTGTACTATATCTAGCAAAGCCACCCCCAATGTGATCGTATATGCCGCCATTAGCTATTTTTATCAATGTAAATTCCAAATGCTTGAGGGCTTCTTGGTTTTCGGATATATGATAATAGGAGGCTAGGTATTGCCACACGGACGGCATGGGAAACTTGGGAGACTTCTTTATTCCGCCATCAATGGTATCAAACTTCTTTGCAAGCGCCTCAAAAGTGGATTCGACTTCATAGGGAGAAAACGTATGATCTGATCCGTCTAACTTATACTTTACCGTTTCATTTAACTGTAAATTATCAGTAAAAGCGTCTGCAGATTCATTGATCTTTTCACGATTCTTTTCAAATGCCTCTCTAATACTGTTCAATAGATTGACCCAACCATCTTTGGGGAAATAGGTGCCGCCATAGAAGGGTTTTTGATCTGGTGTAAGAAAAACGTTGAGTGGCCAGCCGCCTCGTAACCCCATGGTTTGTACGGCGTCCATATATATCTGATCTACATCTGGCCTTTCTTCTCTGTCTACTTTGATATTGACAAAACTTTCATTCATAATACGTGCAACAGCCGTATCTTCAAATGACTCTTTTTCCATCACATGGCACCAATGACAGCTACTATACCCAATACTCACCAAGATAGGTTTGTCTTTTTCTTTGGCTTGATTTAGCGCAGCAATACTCCATTCTTTCCAGTGGACAGGGTTTTTTGCATGTTGAAGTAAATACGGGGAAGTAGATTTCGAAAGTTCATTCATAGGGAGCGTATCTCTTGGTTGAGAACATAAAGAAAGAAGTAGTAGAAGGGTGATCAAAACTAAAGAAGTTCTCATATGATCTGAGATTTAATCTCTTCCATCTCGACACTGAGGTCTACTTTTTCATTCAGTTTTTCAAGTTTAGCTAGTGTTTCTGCGAGAAATTTTTGATGGGCTTTGGACTTAAGTTGAAATGGTTTGTGATTCAGAGCAGTTTCTATCTGTTGCCATTCTTTTATGAATGATAATGTCTCATCGGAGAAATAAGTCTCTGCTAATCTTGTCCAGAGGTAATCCACTGCCTGATCGGAAGGGTGAACCAGGTCTGTTGCGTAAAATCGATAGTCCCGGAGTTCATCAATCATCAGTTCATAGGCCGGGAAATAATCTACATTTTCAAAACGCTCAACAATATCATGGACAGCTTCAATAAGCCGGGCTTTGCTTCTATTGTTTTCTACCAAGCCGTCTCTGGTATGCCGTACTGGGCTCACTGTTAAAATGATATTGATATATGGGTTGATCTTAATGATATGCATTTTGAAATCTCGAAAAGCATCAACAATCAACTTTACATCTAGCAACTCTTTGTAAAATTCACTTGTGTCCACTTTATGGCAATTAGCTACAATATTTTTTGAGCTTCTCTGCTTATACGTCCATGCTGTTCCAAAAGTAATGATCAACCATTTTGATTTTTGCAGGAACTTTTCGGATGTTGCGATCTTTTCTTGGATAGTTTGCTGTAAATGTTGAAAATCTAGTGAAGAAATTTTACTATGTGCATCCCAGTGATAGTGTATGCCATTTTTTTCTACAGAATTTGTGGGGTCTATATTCCCGGAGAGGATTTTGAAAATAGAGGAAGGGTTAAAGATTGTTCCTAAGGGGTTGGATAAGACTTGGAACTTGTTGGATAGGAGTTTCTTGCCGATCTCACTGGAAAAGCACGACCCAATTAGATAAATAGCATCTGGTAGCTTTAGTTTTTTAAAACTGGGTTGAATTGGAAAATCAAGTTTCAGCTTCATAAATAATTTGTTACTCTACACATTCTTACTTCACGGCTTTAAATGTAAACAATAAAAAACCTCAACCATAAGGTTGAGGTTTTTCATTCTCTGTTAAAATAGATCTTACTCAGCCACTACTTTAAGATTTACCGGATGGTGTACTTCTTTATGTAGATTTAAAATAGCGGTATATTCTCCCAATTCTTTAATCTTTTGTTCGAATGAAATTCGCTTACGATCTACTTGATGGCCTTTTGCAGCTAATGCCTCTGCAACCTGAATTGGAGTAACAGCTCCAAAGATCTTACCTTTATCTCCAGCCTTTGTCTTGATCTCTATAACCATTTCACCAATACGATTGGCAATGGTTTCTGCATCCTTTTTTGCTTTTTCAGCTTTATGTGAGGCTTGCCTAATTTCCTCTTCGATCATCTTTTTGTTAGATGTACTGGCGAGGATAGCTATCCCTCTTGGGATCAAATAATTTCTACCGTATCCGGACTTAACAAAAACAGTATCATTTTTGTAACCAAGTCCTTGTATATCTTCTCTAAGTATTACTTCCATTGGTATGGGTTATTTAAGTGAATCTCCAACATAAGGCATCAACGCAAGGTGTCTTGACTTTTTGATTGCCTGCGCTACTTTTCGTTGATACTTAAGGCTGGTTCCCGTCAATCTACGTGGGAGAATCTTTCCTTGTTCATTAACAAACTTCAGCAAGAAATCAGGATCTTTATAGTCAATATATTTGATGCCGTTTTTTTTGAATCGGCAATACTTTTGTTTTTTCTGCTCTCTATTGATCGGTTCGTTTTGTAATGTCATGCAAGCACCTCCTTTTTATCTTCTTTCTTTTTATTGAATGCACCTTTTTTTCTTCGCTCGTTGTAAGCTATCGCATGCTTGTCTAGTGATGTAGTTAGAAATCTCATTACTGCCTCATCCCTTCTGTATTCAGTCTCAAGCTTAGCAATTAGTTCAGGATTTGCTAGGAATTCAAAAAGCTGATAAAACCCAGTAGTTTTATGTTGTATGGGGTAAGCTAGTTTTCGCAATCCCCAGTTTTCTTCATTAATGATTTCAGCACCATTTTCAGTAAGAATGCCTTTGAATTTTCCAACAGTATCCTTCATCTGAGATTCAGATAAAACGGGAGTTAAAATGAATACCGTTTCGTAATTTTTCATAAAAAAATGTTAAGAACTATAGTTTAAAAATGAGGTGCGAAAATAAACAATTCAAAGCTAAATGAGAACCAGTGCCTAAGTAAAACGATAGGTTATTTCACTATAAAACTCTCTTTGCCTATCAAGTAACTATTTGTATAGATTTCCACTGTATGCTGCCCGATAGCGTATTCGCTACCTTTATCGTATAGGTAAGTTACTTGTTGGCTCGTGCGGTCATAAAGGATCTCCTGTTTTGCAGTATAAAACAATTCACGGTTTTCGAAAGTAAATGAGCCTGAACCACGGCTCACATCAAAAAGGACACTGCCATCAGGCGCCATTACTCTTAATAAGAGTTCTTTACCTTCAATAGCTGCAATTTCATTTTCAAGCACAAAGAATTGGATTTTTAACTGGTTAATATGCCTATTCCTGTACTCTCCTCCATCTCTTTCCTTGCCTCGGTCGTTAAGGGCATTAATTTGTATTTCGGAAATTTCTAAGCGAGATGCTACAGCAACTTTTTGTGCAAGCTCCTGAGTACTTTCTTCTAACTGTTGGATGGATTCAGATAATTGATTTTTTTCAACCTTCAATGTTGAATTTTCTTTAGCAAGCTGTTCATTGATAATTTTGAGTTCTTCGATCTCTCTGTCTTTGATCAACAATAATTCTTTGTATCCATCTACGCGATCATTGAGCCGCGCAATTTGATTCCTTTGATTTTTACGGGTATCCAACAACGCTTTTTTATCTTCTTCTAACTGTTGCTTAAGAGCCTCTAGCGTATCTACTTGTCCCCCAAGTTCTCGGATAGTCTGAATTCGTTGGTCCAATTCGTCACCTATCGAATCTAATTTAGCTTGAGTCAAGAGGATCTCTTGCAATTGGAGTTCTTTTTCCTTTGCCAGTTCACGTGTTTGGTAGTAGAGAAAAACGACAGCTACAAGCAATAGTGCGGTTATAATAATGAAAATTGGGGTTCTGTTTTTTTTAGGTCCAAGATATTCCGGTTCGCTTTTAGAATGGTTATGTTCTTCACTCATGGTGTTCTTAGATTTTAGGTATGCAAAATTAGAAAAAGAAAAGTGATTAAAAACACAACATGAAATGTTGCTTCTCCATAGGTAATCGAGGAAATAATAGGCCTGCCTGAAAAATGTCAATGGTTAAAGTGAACCTCGAATCGTCAATCAATTGGTTCCACATTTCATACATATCCCTCGACCAATAGATATCATGAACAACGATACATTTTACGCTTGGGGTGTGTCTTAAAATAAGATCAACACAAAAAGCAACGGCAGTAGACCTATGATCAGCATCTAAAAAAAAGAAATCAGGTTTGCTTTTAACTATTTCTGATTCTAAAACCTGGTACATATTTGCATTGACCAATTGTATATTTTTTTTATTGAAGAACATAAAATTTTCACGAGCCAAAGAAGCCAATGCTCCGGCTCCTTCAATAGTCACCAAAGAGTTTACAGAGTGAGCTAAATAGAGCGCATTAATTCCTAATGAAGTGCCCGTTTCCAGTACCGAGGAAGCTTTTAAAAATATCGTTAGCAGATTCAAAAAGGATGAAAATTTTTTAGTACACACGGAAGTCTTAGCTAAAAGACCGATTGTCTTAGTCAAGGTTTTTCCATTCTTAAAATCCATTACCTTCACTGTGCGATTGTTGCTTAGTAACTCTTTTCTCAACCGCTCAATTTTTTTGATCTGAAAAGATTTTGATGGTTCAATGACTTGATCGAATAGCGAGTATAAAAAGGGGGAGTGCAGAGAATGTCGCCCCGATGCTTTTACACGATATTTAAGGAAATGATAAGCCCTAAATAGCTGGTTGGCAATGGACAAGGATTTAATTTAGTTTGAAAGGAACCACCATATTGAATTCAGGTATTTCTACATTAAATAACCTTCCGTCCATAATGCGTTCCATCATATAATGACCTCTCATTTTACCAATACCGGATTTGAGATTGCAACCTGATACGTATTGATGTATTTCACCAGGTTCCAGGATAGGTTGCTTTCCAACCACTCCATCTCCATCTACTTCGTGTGTAGGATTGGTTAAGTCAAAGATATCCCAATGGCGTGCCTTTAATTGCACGGTATGGTTAGAATTATTTTCAATAGTAATCCGGTAGGTAAACACAAAATGTTCATTTGCCGGTTGAGAGTATTCCGACTGATAATTTGTTTCCACGGACACCTTAATACCTTTTGTAATGATTGTTACCATTGGTGGACAATTTAAACGAATTTCAATTTAATTTACCAAAAAGTGGTTCAAGAAAAGTTTATCTATGGATGTAAAAATTGAAGAAAGCTGGAAAAACCTACTCTACGCAGAGTTTGAAAAAAATTACTTTCACCAATTAACCCAATTTATCAAAGAAGACTATAAAACTAAAAAAGTCTATCCTCCCGGCTCGCTCATCTTTAGTGCTTTTGACTATTGCCCCTTCGATAAAACCAAAATCGTAATCGTTGGCCAAGATCCCTATCATGGCCCTAATCAGGCAAATGGCTTGTGTTTTTCAGTCAAAGACGGAATAGGACATCCCCCTTCGCTTCAGAATATTTTTAAAGAACTAAAAGATGACATTGGAAAACCCGTACCTATATCCGGAAACTTGCAGAGTTGGGCAGACCAGGGAGTTTTACTTCTCAATGCAACGCTAACGGTAAGAGCAGGACAGGCTGGATCACATCAAAATAAAGGTTGGGAGGAATTTACGGATGAAGTATTGCATCAAGTATCTGAAAATAAGGAAAACGTAGTATTTCTTCTTTGGGGAGCTTATGCCCAAAAAAAGGGAGCCTTTATCGATCCTGAGAAGCACTATGTCTTAAAAGCACCACATCCATCTCCTTTTTCCGCAAATAATGGATTTTTTGGCTCTAAACACTTTTCCAAAACCAACCAATTCCTACAAAGTAGGGGTCTAGAAACTATTAATTGGTAAAGCAGTATAATAACTAATAATTAATATAATAGCTCCTCGAGATGAGATTTTTGCATCTGGTTGTCTTAATTTTTACTGCTCTTCTTCTTGGTTGTGAGAAGACCTATGATTCCTACGACTTAACAACAACTGAATCGTGTGGTATCACTGTTCAGTATGATGGTTCTTCCATACGCTTTTGCTCCAAAGATGCCTCTGACTCTACCATCCAGCTTTTAAGGTCTCAAGATGAATTCATCTGGCAAGCAATGAATTTGTATTATTTTTATCAAAGTGAGATAAATGTTCTTTCAGATAATAGGTTTAGTGACTATGAAAGTCTATATGATTACTTAAACTCATTTGGCTCTTCCGAAGAATTATTTTATGAAAGTCTTCTTTCAACTGCTGATAGGTTTTCATGGATAGTGGATGATTATGTAGCATTGGAAAATTCCCTACAAGGTATCACTACTTCTTTTGGTTATAATTTTCGTTTGCTTAGGGAATCTGAAGGCAGTGATGACCTTTTTGGATATGTTGAATATGTTGTGGAAGGAGGACCTGCAGATAACGCTGGGTTAATCCGGGGTGATATTTTCAATAAAGTAAACGGAAATCAATTGACGTCAGACAATTACAATAGTCTACTCTTCAAAACCAACTCTTACGAATTAACATTGGCAGCGCTGCAGGATAACACCATCGTTTCAGGAGATCAAAAGGTGAATTTGACGGCGGTTCAATTAATACAAGACCCAATCTTTTTGGATAAAACTTTCGATTTGAACGGTCAAAAAGTGGCCTACCTGGTATACAATCAGTTTGTAAATAACAATGAAGCACATAGAAGGCTCAATGAAGTTTTTGGCAGATTTAAAAACGAAGGCATCAGTGATTTGATTCTAGACTTGAGATATAACCCAGGGGGCTCATTGACAACAACAAGGCTACTAGCTTCTTTGATTTATGGCAATGCTAACCCGAATTCTATGTTTGGAAATATTATTTATAATGACAAATTATCTCCCTATTTCAATTCTCCATTGAGATTTTTTGAATCGTTACCGGTAGTAAATTCTGCAGGAGATACCACAAGCGAAGAACCGATCCATAAACTTGAAGATCTGACAAGGGTTTTCATTCTTACTTCAGGCAGTACCGCATCTGCATCAGAACTATTAATAGTGGGTTTAAATCCATTTATGGAGGTTACTACAATTGGAACTACAACTGTGGGTAAAAATGTGGGCAGCACTATTCTTTATGACTCAAAAGCTTCCTTATTTTTAAAGAATGAAAACGCCGATATAAGTGATAAGCATGCGTATGTTATTCAGCCCATTATCAGCAAACTGGCAAATTCGGAAGGTTTCTCAAATTATGAAAATGGACTTGAACCTGATGTAATCATTGATGAAAAAAATTTTTTGAATGACTTGAAGCCACTAGGTGATGTTGAAGAACCTCTTTTAGCTTATGTAATTGCAATAATTAAAGGTACTGGTAGAAACACCAATCAAAATCAGATTGGGAAGCGATTTAAGTATACTGATCCGCATAAAATGAAAGTTCAGAAAATAGTAATTGATCAAGAATACATACCAAAAATCAATAAATAGAGCCATCTGTTATCTTCATTGATGAATTTCACATAATGATTCTGCATACTGTTTAAGAACGAAGCTGGTTTAAAGAACATCTTTCATGATGTTATTTTTTGCAATGCGATTAAGGATGGTTCTGGTTTGTATTATTTTGAACATTTAGTTCATCTAATACCATTAAAAAGACGTCTCCATCTGATTTTATTTAAGAAACTGCCGTCAGTATTCCATGACATCCAAATAAAGGATGCTTCTCCCACAATATTATCTTCTGGAACAAAACCCCAATAACGAGAATCATCGGAAGCGTGCCTGTTATCTCCCATCATAAAGTAGTAATTTTTTTGAAAGGTATATGAACTAACGTTTTTTCCCATTATTGCTAGTTTATCACCATCGATTGTTACCTCTTCCTGCCCTTCATAATTCAAAATGGTGCTTCCATACATCGCAAGGTTCTTTTTAGTAATATCGATTTTCATTCCTCTAGCCGGTACAGTAATTGGACCAAAGAAATCTCGGTTCCAGGGAAAATACTGAGCATCAGGAAAGATATTTGGTTCCTCCCGGTCTTCCGGTACGAGTTGAAGCGTTACGTTTTCTACAAAAGGAAGATTTTTAATTTTTACTGCTACGGATTCAGGCATGTGGATAGCATATCCACCGGGTACTCTATCTCTATTAGGAGGATCAATATTATATCTTTCAAATACCCTATCTCTAATGCTTTCATCAGTCCTTACAAAATACTGATGCTGCATAAGTGGTGGGTTTTCTGATTTTTCGCCGTTTACATAGACTTGAGTAGCCCTTACTTCAATTGTTTCTCCTGCTATGGCCACACATCGCTTGATGTAATGGGTCTTTAGATCCATAGGGTGAAATGCTCCATCTCTTCGCTGATTGTAGTGATCGTCTACTGGATAGTTGAAAACAACCACATCGTTTCTTTCTACTATTCCCAGGGAAGGCAGACGATAACTTTTTAGAGAGACAGCAGGGATATATGAAGGAACTTCCGTTCCCCAAATAGTCTGGTGAGTTAGTGGAACTTGTAGAGGAGTTAGAGGTGTTCTGGGTCCGTATTCTGCTTTACTTACGAAAAGAAAATCCCCAATTAGTAACGATCTTTCCATTGAGCCAGTTGGTATTACATAGGCTTCCATGAAGATCCATCTAACAAAAGTGGCGCAAAATACTGCAAAAACAATTGCTTCAAACCATTCTTTGGCAAAAGACTTTTTAGGTTTAGGTATTGCCGTTGCTTTATTTAAATAAGTTGTATCAGTCCATGCAATGTAATTCATATAAATAGGGGCAAAAGCTACTCCTAAAACTTGATCTAGGTAAGTGTATTTGCCAAAAGACTTCATCAAATCCAAATGCATAGTCAAAGCCACAAAGAAATTGATGACAGGAATAAATAGAAGAATGATCCACCATGGTGGTCTACCAATTATATCTAAATGGATGTAATAATTATAAATTGGAATGAAACCTTTCCATCCTTTCTTATCTGCTTTTTGAAAAAATCGGTAATAGGCGGTTCCCTGAGATATAAACCAGAACACCAAAAATATGATGATAAAAACAGGGTTGAAATCGTGAAAGTACATGTATTAAAAGTGATTAATAAAATCAGACATTGTGTATATCCCTTTTTTAATATGAATCCATTCGGCCACTTTAATGGCACTTTCTGCGAACACACTTCGATTATGGGCTTTATGCGTTATTTCAATGGACTCCAATTCTGACGAATAGCTTACGCTATGTATGCCAGGTACGTTAGGTTTTCTCTCAGAAATGATACTCAATTTCTGATGATCGGTTGTTTTTTCATTTATCCAGTCAGTTTTTTCTGAATGCTTAAGCAAACCTTCAGCAAGTGAAATAGCTGTACCGCTGGGGCTGTCTTTTTTTTCAGTATGGTGAACTTCTGTAATGTGCGAAGTGAAATTCAGGGACTTCATTTTAGATGCTAGCCACTCATTTAATTCGAAAAAAAGGTTTACACCTACACTGAAGTTAGAGGCGTAAAGAAACGTTCCATTTTTTTCAAGACACAAGTTTTCTATCAACACTTTTTTACTTAGCCATCCCGTGGTTCCACTAATTACCGGGATATGATTGTCAAGGCAAAAATAAAGATTATCGAAGGCAGCATCGGGCTGTGTAAATTCAATAGCTACATCTATCTTATCATTTTTTATAGAATAAATAGAATCTTCTGTATCAATTTTATAAATGATCTTATGCCCTGCACGGACCGCAACCTGCTCAATGGCTTTACCCATTTTCCCGTATCCAATTAGCGCTATCCTCATTTTTATTTTTAAAACCTTAGGGCAAATGAAACTCCTACTACCTGCGAAAATAATGGAGTCGATTCAATCGAAGGTTCTATACTAAAGGTCAAGTCCTTATTCACAATGAATTCATTTAAATGAGCGGATACATGAGCGTCAACGATCTGAAGGAGATAAAAAGCAGAACCCAGTACAATCAGGAAATCTCTGTTTTGACGAAAAGTATCTCGATTTCGTACCAGTCCATCGCTCGTACTTACCAATTCGGCATAAGGATTGTCTCCTCCTGCATTTTCAATGAGGGCGGCGTTCCTAAATGCATGATAAACCTTATTATTATAATTGATGTAATGAGCAAAGACTAACAGCCCTGAAATCACTAATGGAACTTTCCAATACTGTTTGTTATATATCTGGCCTAATCCAGGAAGTACGGCAGATAAAAGTGCAGCCCGTTGAGGGTTTAAATTAGAAACTTCTTGAAAAAGTTCTGCATTTTCTTCTGCTTTTATCGAAGTAGAATCATCAATAAGAACAGGTTGATCTTGTGTAAATGCACAATAATTGAAAATAGCAAAAACCGCTAGAAAGAGTATTCTTTTCATTAAATTCATTGTATAGCAAAGTTTGAGCCTAAACCTGAATATTAAATCAAGAATAGCACAAAAAAGAAACTCATTTAAATTTCAAGTATCTCAAGAATCCTATTTAAGTCATCGGTGGAGTTAAAAGGAATCTTAATCTCGCCTTTATTTTGAGAATTAGCTTTCAGATTGATCTTAGCTCCAAAATGAGAAGAAAGTTTAGATTGTAACGCTTTTATTTCAGGGTCTAGTTCTGTCAGTGTTTTTGCAGGAGCTTGTTTACTGGTAGGGCCGTTTCTTACCAGCTCTTCTACCTTTCTCACAGAAAGTTCATTTTTAATTATTTCACGAAAAATATCGAGCTGTAGTGAAACATCTTCAATAGAGATCAGAGCCCTTGCATGTCCCATACTTATCTTCCCATCCCTTAATGCTACTTGAATATCAGGGGGTAGTTTTAGAAGTCGCAGATAGTTGGTTACTGTACTTCGGTTTTTACCTACCCGTTCTCCAAGTTCCTCTTGCTTAAGATTACATTCGAAGAGTAATCTTTGATAGCTGAGCGCTATTTCAATGGCATTGAGATTCTCTCTTTGAATGTTTTCAATGAGCGCCAACTCCAGCATCTGCTGGTCATTGGCAATTCGGATATAAGCAGGAATGTTGGATAGACCTGAGCGCTTACTTGCCTGCAATCTACGCTCTCCTGAAATAAGTTGATACTGTGATCCACTAAGAGCTCGTACGGTGATAGGTTGAATGATGCCCTGCACTTTAATAGATTCAGCAAGATCATTCAACGCTTCTTCATCAAACTCTGTTCTGGGTTGCCATGGGTTGGTTTCAATTTTTGAGATTTCAATCTCATTAATTGCTCCTTTTAACATCGCTGCAGACCCACTTATATTTTTTTTATCATGGGTATCCTCTAGTAGTGCTCCAAGCCCTTTACCAAGACCAGATCTTTTTTTGAATTTTGTTTCTGCCATAAAGCTAGGCTGCTATCACTTCGTTTCGTTGTAAAATTTCCTTGGCTAGATTTAAATAGCTAATAGATCCCTTACTACCTGCATCGTGCGCAATAGCAGGCATTCCGAATCCTGGTGATTCACTCAATTTTATGTTTCTAGGAATCATCGTGTTAAAAACCATAGATTCGAAGTGCATCTTCACCTCTTCCACAACCTGATTAGCGAGATTTAGTCTTGTATCATACATTGTGAGAAGTATACCTTCGATTTCTAGCTCAGGATTGAGTCTAGTCTGAATGATCTTAATGGTGTTTAAAAGCTTACCTAATCCTTCTAATGCAAAATATTCACACTGCACCGGAACAATCACTGAATTGGCAGCGGTAAGCGCATTGATAGTAATCAATCCCAGTGAAGGAGAACAGTCTATGAGAATAAAATCATAGTCACTCTCTACTTCGGCAATAGCTTTTTTCATTTTCTCTTCTCGCTCTTCAATATTCACCATTTCTACTTCAGCTCCTACTAAGTCGATGTGGGAGGGGAGGAGGTCCAAGAATTTAATGTTTGAGGAAACAATGCTTTCTTTTGTATTAGCGCCTTCCACCATGCATTCATAAACACTTACTTCGACCTTTTTGGGGTCTACTCCAACGCCTGATGTCGCGTTAGCTTGTGGATCTGCGTCCACAATTAACGTTTTGAACTCTAGTGCTGCTAAGCTTGCAGCTAAATTTATGGCGGTTGTTGTTTTCCCTACTCCACCTTTTTGATTTGCAATTGATATAATCTTACCCATAATCTAACCTAAACTTTTTATCGTAGAAAAATACAAATATATTTAAAGCCTATTCCAAGATACCATGATGTTAATAACTTGTGAAAAAAGAGAATCTCTCTTTAAACCACTGATAAGTTGATTAGAGTAGAATTTCTGTATTATTCATTGCAGGTCTTCCAATGCATTTACTCTTTTGGAAAGGCTTAGTATTTCTTTTAACAATACATCATGCCGGACATCATTTTTCAAAGATTGGGATCGCATGGCTGTTAATTCTTCCTGATTTTTATCAATTCGTTCGCCATTTTTATCAATTCGTTCGCCATTTTTATCAACTCGTTCTATTGTTTCATCAACTCGTTCTATTGTTTCATCAACTCGTTCTATTGTTTCATCGACTCGCTCTATCGTTTCATCAATTCGTTTCAAAATTTCATTAAATTCTTTGTGCAGCCTGTTCGTTTCCTCTTCGTGCTTGTCCGATTTACGAAGGTATTCAGATAATAATTCTATAATTCGTTCTTCATTTTTCATAATTGCTTATCTACTAATTTAATTATTATTTTCAACTCCATTAATTAATATATAAAATCCTTGTTAATCAATCCTAAAGTACTAATCAATCCCAATGTTTAATAGAAATTTCCGAATTTATTAATGATTGTCACTAACAAGTATTATAATATCGGGTAAAGTCGTATTTCAAAATTATTATTAATCCAAGAGTGGTGGAGAGGTATCAGATTACCAGGAGTAGTGAGAATCCATTGTCTGGATGTTATGAAAGATTCTTCGCTTACATAGGTTTTTGCAGTATAAAAGAAATTATATCCATCATTATTTTAAGGCTTCGATCACGAATACTTTCAGATCGATCACATCTTACACGTGGTCATTTTGAACGCTAAAAACACTATTTCTTCTTTTTTCTGTTACGTTGAGCTTCTTGGTTCGCTTTCATAGCGTCTTCCAGGCGCTGTTGAAATTTTGACTTTTTCTTATTCGCATTTTTCTTTTTATTTTCTTGCAATACCCGATGGATTTTGTCCTCGTCAATAAACTTTCTAAATAGCAGTGTTTGTCCGAAAGTGGCCATGTTAGAAACAAAGTAGTAAAAGGTCAGTCCTGAGGCATAGCTGTTCAGTACAAATAAAAACATGATAGGCATAATATACTGAAGAGTTTTCATTGGTCCTTGTACGGTAGCAATCTGGCTATTGCTCCATGTATACAGGATGGTTGAAAGCGTCATCAATAGAGTAAATAAGCTAACATGATCCCCATAGAATGGAATTTCAAAAGGCAGATTGATGATACTATCGTAAGTGGATAGGTCCATGGCCCATAAGAAGGATTCTCCTCTTAGATCAACTGCATTTGGAAAGAAAAAGAACAAAGAGAAAAAAATGGGCATCTGAAGCAAAACAGGGATACAACCGCTAAGGGGATTTATTCCAACTTGTTGATATAGTTTCATCTGATCTTGTTGCATTTTTTGCATGTTTCCCCCGTGCCTTTCTTTGATCTCATCCAGCTCTGGTTTCATCACCCGCATTTTAGCCATGGACATATGAGATTTGTAAGTAAGCGGTGAGAGAATTAAACGAATGAAAACGACTAAAACGATAATGATGAGACCATAATTGGCGATGAATTTTTGTAACAAATCAAAGATTGGGATAATCAAAAATTTATTAATAATGGGTAGCGGTCCCCATCCCATATCCAGGTTTTCTTCAAATTTCGGAGCCACTCTTTTGAGGGTATTGTATTTGTTAGTTCCGAAATAATACCTCATGCCAAATCCCTCGATGAATTCATTATATGGAATGGTTAGAGCTATTGCCATATCTTTTACCGAAGTAGTGTCGGCATAGTCCACTTTTTGGTTGACATATCCTGAACCAAAAGCTGTATTAGCAATTACTGCTGTGGTGAAGAACTTTTGCTTAAAGGAAACCCATTTGATAGGTGATCCCAGTGTTTCTTCTTCAAACTCATCGGACCGTTCAGTCAATTGATCATATTGGTCACTTGAGAGATAATATCGGACGTTTGCATTGAGCCTAGAATCTTCCAGGGTTTTTTCAGCTAAATTGATCGCATGATTCCATTGAAATGAAGCATTGGTAGGTTTAAGGATTGAATTTAGTCCAGAGGTTTTCAATTGATATGCCACTTCAAATCCTTTGGGTAATATCACATAATCATGTTGAATCTGTAAATCACCGTTTGATAATGAATACGTGATTTCTGTGGTATCTCCTTTCTGATTGATTTTTTTTGCATAAGCTAAATCTGTTAAGTCAATCGCACCTCCTTGGTGTTCTACGATTAAATTAATATCGGATTTAGACTTTTCAATAATTTTGAAGTTATTGCCTGAGTAATCTTTGTGCTTCTTTAATGTTACTTCCTCTATCTTTCCTCCCAGACTATTGAAAGCAATGATCATATCTTCATTTTCGATGGTTGTTATTTCTTCATTGTCTGAAACGGCAAAAGCAAAAGCTCCGTATTTTTCGAAATTCTTTGCGTTTATGATGGAATCAGGGATACTTACTTCGCTTTTACCAGTAGTAACCGAAATTGAATCTAGCTGTGGTTTGGACTCTGTTATCTCCTTTGGGTTTTCTTCCGATACGACAGGTGGTTCCGGAGCGAACCATATAAAATAAATTGCCAATAAGGCAAACATTAAAATAAGTCCTATAAATTGATTTCTATCCATTAAAATGATTAATTATAGCCCCAAGCTTTTTTATACTCCAAAGAGGCCTTAATGAATTTGACAAATAAAGGGTGCGGTTCTGTAACGACAGATTTTAATTCCGGATGATACTGGGTACCCACAAACCATGGATGATCCTTAATTTCCATTATTTCTACAAGGTTGGTTTCTGGGTTTATTCCAGCAGCTATCATGCCCGCATTCTCAAATTCTTCCAAATACTCATTATTAAACTCATATCGATGACGATGACGTTCCTTTATTTTAGATGATCCGTATGCTAAAAATGCCTTACTTCCTTTTTTGAGCTGACAAGTGTAGGCTCCCAGGCGCATTGTACCACCCATGTTCTTTACATTTTTTTGATTTTCCATTAAATCAATCACTGGGTAAGGGCTTTTTGCCATTTCAGTGCTGTTGGCTTTTTTCTCATTAAGAACATTTCTGGCAAATTCAATGACTGCGCATTGCATACCTAGACAAATACCAAAGAAAGGAATTTTGTTTTCCCTTGCATACTGCACTGCATAGATTTTTCCTTCTATTCCACGTTCTCCAAAACCAGGAGCTACTAATAATCCGTGCAAATTATTTAATTGCTTGATGATATTTTCTCCATTAAGCTCTTCAGCATGAATCCAATTGACATGAACTTTACATTCATTTTCAGCACCAGAATGAATGAATGATTCTGCGATAGATTTATAAGCATCTTGTAATTCTACATACTTTCCAATTACACCAATGTTTACCGAATTGGTAGGATTTTTCAAACGTCCCAGAAATTCTTTCCATCGATCTATCTTTGGTTCTTTTTTATAAGGCATCTTAAACTTTGTAAGTACTCGTTCGTCAAGCTTTTCCTTACGCATTAGTAAGGGAACATCGTAAATTGTTTCAGCATCAAGTGCTTCAATGACAGAGTTAATAGGTACGTTACAAAAAAGGGCTAGTTTTTTCCTTATTTCTTGGTTGATCGGATACTCTGACCGACACACTAAAATGTCTGGTTGCACTCCGGCCTCAAGGAGCTCTTTCACTGAATGTTGTGTAGGCTTGGTTTTTAATTCTCCGGAAGCTTTCAAGTAGGGGATAAGCGTGAGATGGATAGCAATACTGTTTGCAGGGCCTAATTCAAAACGTGCCTGACGAACAGCTTCTACAAATGGTAGTGATTCAATATCACCGATTGTACCACCAATTTCGGTGATAACAATGTCGTATTTACCCGTTTCACCTAGTTTGTAGATATTATTCTTTATTTCATCAGTGATGTGGGGGATCACCTGAACAGTTTTTCCGAGAAACTCACCTTTACGTTCTTTTTGGATGACGTTATAATAGATCCTTCCTGTAGTTACATTATTATCCTGAGTGGTCTCTATTCCTAGAAATCGTTCATAATGCCCGAGATCCAAATCTGTTTCGGCTCCATCATTAGTTACATAGCATTCTCCATGTTCGTAGGGATTTAGTGTGCCGGGATCTATGTTAATGTAGGGATCAAATTTTTGGATGGTGATAGATAGTCCTCTTGCTTGCAGAAGTTTACCCAAAGATGCGGCGATAATACCTTTTCCCAAAGATGATGTTACTCCGCCCGTAACAAAAATATACTTGGTTTTGGACATGTAAAGGGATTAGAGTTTCACTGTTACGGAATGTAAAGATAGATCTTTCTTCCTTTTTCAGGCTTTATTTACAATGGATCCTGTAAGAAAGCAAGACCTCAAAGTAGCTCTGAATCTACTTCTAATAGCGCTCCTGATAAAGAAACAAAGTGCAATAAACATATTAAGAATAAATAGTTCTACGTGTTGAAAGCATTATCTATCTTCAAATTCTGATACTTCAAATCCTCTGTTTTAATTAATGTCTCTAAGAAAAGACGAAAAACACGCTTACTAACACCTGCAGCATAGTTTTTAAGCAAAACAATGAATCGAATCTATTTTATACTTTGGAATCAATTTCTCAAAAATTCAGATGAATCTTGAACGAATTGAAAGTAAACCTGTGATTTTATTACGTTTTCACTAAAATTTCAAAAATAGATTCAACGACTATCTGTACATCGAAATTTCAAAAAAACAAGCTCTATGAGCTGAAAACGTCGCTTTCTTCTAAAAAGATACTGTTTTCTTAGATACACTGATTTAGAAACCAGAAAAGAAAATCCCTTTTTAATAATGTTTTGCAATTTTCTTCCCTAATCTGATCGTACCCATGTCCCATAAGTTGAGATCTGAATCCAGTTTTGTAGCCAACTTACTTTGACGTTGTTCATTGGAACAAAGAATCTTTTTTTAGAAAGGTCGGGTATTTGTTTGGTTAATATTTGAAAAATACCAATTTCTACTTTCAGAAGAATTTTAAGTTTCCATAGTTCTATACTTATTTCTTGCATTAGGTTATTAAGATGTCACTATCTAAATAATCATTTTACAACATCTCAACACACCTTATTTTATGTTTGTTATTAAGCACAAACCCTAATTTCTGGTTCGTCTTCTTGATCTTTTTTTATGCTAAGTTCTTCCAATGTCTTTGGATAATACAGATTGTAGATGTTTAACCGAAAGGAAATTATAATAGAGATGAAAATTGACGAGAATGCAACTAATGTTTAATAATGTTGTTACATTAAATGTAATTGTATTTATTAGGAATGGGGATTGCGGAAGATATAAAACAAGAAAGGTTTACAAATGAGTATTCAAAAGCGGTAATAAACGTTATTTATACCTATTCATGGTTGTATCAGAAACATTTAGAGGTTTTTAAAAAACACGGTTTGACTACTCCACAATTTAATATTCTCAGAATTCTAAGGGGACAGCATCCCAAACCTTCTACTGTGAATCTCTTAATAGACCGTATGTTAGATAAAAGCTCCAATGCATCTCGAATCGTGGATCGACTAGAGCAGAAGGGATTAGTAACCAGAAAGCAATGTGAAAATGACAGAAGAGCAGTTGATGTATTTATTTCAGATCAAGGACTTAGATTATTGGTTGTGTTGGATGAAGAAATGGCTGTTTTCGAGAAAGAAACAAGGAACTTATCCGAAGAGGAAGCGACTACTATGAATCTACTACTTGATAAAATGAGACATAGTTAGCTTAATTAAATAAAGATAAAAGCTAAAAGTTTCAATTGTTATCAAACCTGATTTCGACTCTACGATTCAATTCTCTACCTTCATCGGTTTCATTAGTGGCTATTGGATCGTCTTCTCCTTTGCCGTCTAAGTTCATTTGATAGGGATCTACTCCTAACTCCACTAATAAATCAACTATCGACTGGGCTCTCTTGAAAGAAAGTTTCATATTCACAGCTCTACTGCCAATGTTATCTGTATGTCCAGTGATGATAATAGTTTTGTTAGGATCACTTTTGAGAATTACAGCAATTTCTTCCAAGATCCCTTGCTCTCTAACCTCTGGCTCAGCACTACCAAATTTAAAATTAAAATACAGGAGCACAGGCTTATCTATATTCACCCCATACTTTGAGTATTCATCTTCTACTATTAAGACTGAATCCACTTTATCTGAGTGATCAGGTAGACCTTCGATCTGGTTAGTGTTTGGAACAGACTGTCTGGATACGCGCTGAGTGGTTATTTGGTTTTTTTTCTTCTTTCTTTTGGGTATTCTCTTTTTTTGATACTTCACAGTTACTTCAAATGCACCTTGATGTGATACTTTACTTCCGATGGGCACATCATAACTAGAGCCAAATGAAAAGTTGCTCATATGCCATATAGCTCCAAAAACAAAACCTTCCTGCAATCTGTACTTTGTCAACAAGTCTAGGTGATGTCCCTTAAGCTGACTGTTAAATCTATAGAGGTTTAAATCAGATCTTAAACCTAAAATTGTTGATCTTCTGGTTCTAGATTGTAAATGAAATATTTCCACGAAGTACATTGCCTTTTTTGAATAGGCAATACGATATGAACTTTCTATTAAGACTTGAATAGGTAGTGCGGACTGCTCAGTAAATGAGGAATTTGGTCGATTGAAATCAAATATCGCAATCCCTAATGTACTTTTCTCCATCCGAGTCTTATCTATTACTTTCCAATGTGCTCCAAGAGTAGCAGATAGGTATCTACTATTAAAGGAGTTGAAGGGCTCGCCTAATGGTAAGTCTGGATTAAAGCCAAACTCTTCTTCAAACTGGCTTCCTGTGAATAGCCGATCAGTATTTATTCCAGAATTGACATATCGAATAGATGTACCTAGACTTATGATATTGGGACGTTTGAGTACTACAGTAACTGCATAATTGAGATATACTTCGTCTGTTTGAAATATTCCATCTATCCCAGATCTATCACTAGTGAAAGAAAGACCTAAACTGGACCAGCGTTTTTTTTCATTGAAAAATGGATAGGATAGATCCAAAAATGCCGTTTTTAAGTCAGTATCCGATGTGGTTTTTTGAGATCTAAAAACCCCACTGGCTTCAATGTTATTGTTTTGGTTGATTTTGGCTGGATTAATCGCCGAATTAGCAAAGTAATATAGAGAGTATACGGGGCTTTGACCCATACTGTAAATTATCAAGAAGATGGAAAGCAACATTGAAAGTAGCAGTTTTCTCATTATCTCACCAGATGTATAATTCCTGTTTCTGCATTGTTTAATCTCAGAGGTGTTCCATCAACATATCTACCGGATATCTGCCAATAAAATACGCCCGAAGGCTGTTTCGTGGAATTCCAGTGACCATCCCAGCCATTAATTATCATATCTTCAGCATTGGTAGAGTAGTATACTATATTACCTACTCGGTTAAATATTTTAAAGGAGAAAATTTCTACTCCATCCAGACCGTAGATAAACAATTTGTCGTTGTTGCCATCTCCATTAGGTGTAAATAAATTGGGTATATACCCATCAGACAATACATATACTGTTATCTCACCAGAAGTGATACATCCTAAAGAATCTATAATTTGTACTGTGTAGATGGTAGTTTGGGATGGATTGGCTTTTGGTGATCTGATGAAGGCATTGTCAAGAGATGAAATTGGACTCCAAGAAATACTATCCCTTGGTTTGGCTGTGACTTGAAGTTTTACTATTTCACCTTTTTGGATTCGGTAGACTTCCTGAGGAATCTCGATTTTGGGGGAGCTAACAATAATTCGGAAGCTGTCTTTTTGAACTTCACCGGTTGACAATTCTCTACTAGTTTCAATAATATCATTCCCAGTCACAGTATAGGAAATAGATAAACTATCACCTAAAAAACCTTGATTCATCGAGCTCCATGACACTGTCTGCACGCATGATATATTCTGATTAAATATTAACTCTTCTCCCAAGCAGGCTGAGATGTCCTGGTATGGATCAGGTATTTTTATATTGTAAAATGCATAGTTGTTTGTATAAGTTAATTCTGTAAGGCCACTCGATGGAAATTGACTACTAGTGCTTAAAACATCTTTGTCATCTTGAGGAAATAGTATCGGAAAGCTCGAAGTCCCAGCGTCATTAAAAACAACAAATACAGTATCTAGCAGGTCATAGTTGGCCTTTACATAGAAATCAAAAGTATCTTTTGCGTAACCAAGGAGTTCATTTAGTCCAAAAATCCTTGTAGGCAGCACATGACTTTCTAAAAGTCTACTTCCATTATTTTCTCTAGGGTCTCCATCATAAAACGAGATAGGTGTTGCTGCATTAATCGTGTCAAAGCCAAAATTGAACAAAGAGACTTTGACTAATATGCTCTCATCGTTTACACAGAAAATTGTGTCAATAACAGGTGATCCATCCATCGTTGGGTCAATGACGGATAGCAAAAGTGTACTGGATGTATCTTTACATGTAAAGTTGCTTGCAGTTAGTTGAATTTCATATTCCCCAGGTTCTGACAATAAATAGGTAAGATGCTCATCTGTAGGTTTAAATTCAGGAAATGAAGTCTCACCGTTCCTATCAGAAAATTTTACACTCCATTCGTAGCTATTTGCTCCAATTGAATAATTAGTAAAGGTTACCGAATCTGTAAATAAGAGATGAGGTTGCTTGGAAGCATTTCTTCGTTTATTCGGTGAGAATCTGGCATCCACACCACACGTCACCATCACATTTCTATAAAAAGAAGTGTAGCATGATGCATCAATATCATTCCATGCTTTTAAAAAAACAGTATACCATCCCGGATTATCAAAAGTATAATTTAGGGATTTTGACGTGTTCACTAAATCAGAAGGTAATGGCATAGATTTCCAACTATTAATACCTCGAGAAAGGAACCATTCATAGTTATCATAAGATCCTCCTGAGCTAGTGAATGTAACCTGTTGACCTGTGATAAGTAAATCAGTATCTACTCTTACGCCTATAGTTTCTAAATCGCACGGCTTCTCACATTGAGCGGCTTCATTTTTCTCAATAGGCAAGTTTGGATATTTATCCTCAATAATAAAATGCATTCGCTCTATTTGACCATGGCTAAATTCTATAGGACATCCATTATAATCCATGAAATTGGACCCCATGTCCAGTGTATCTTTGAAGAAGATCTGATTGCTGTAGTTGGAAAGTGTATCCGTATTGCAAGAATTAACTTCACATGGTCCGAATACATTTTTGTCAGGCGGTGTGTCACAAACCATGTCTCCGTCTATCAGGCAGTCATTGTTCCGGCATTGCTCCTCAGTCAAAAATCCTTCAAATGGATGAAGAAGCCCCAGGTAATGCCCAAGTTCATGGATTAAGGTACTGGCATCTAAACTCGTAAGTACAACACCTTGTCCTGGTAAAGCAAAAGCCGGTAATCCTGGTCTGGACCACCAATTTTTACCATCGTATAAAGTCAGAACAGAGTGTTCGGCACGAATAGAGTTTGCAACCCATATGTTTAGGTACCTTGTAACATCCCAGGAAATATGCGCTACAAAATCCTCTAATTCCAGATCGAAATCGAAATTCTCATATCTGGAGCTGATCAGATTTGCACCATTGGAGACTCCTCCATCAGGGGTCCTGTTGGACAGGCAAAATCGTATTTTAGAATCTATACCATAGTAGGTCTCGTATTCACCCTGATTTGCAAAAGCTCGATTTACTCGATTGACCAGGCTTTCGAGTGTAGTCACTGAGAACTGAGCATCATTATCCATAAAATGAAATACCACAGGAATAGTTACTTCTTGAGAAATATCTTTTATATCAACAGAACGATTTTTCCATTTTAGAAAGCTTTCTTTTATCGCTTTTCTTTCTTCTGGGCCGGGTAAAAGCTCTCCACAGGAACCGAACTTTTGACCACTAGTTTGGAAAACGAACAGGATAATGTATATCCAGAACAGATAAACACGCTGATTATTCACGGTTACCAACTTCAAACCTTATAGGGATTATCAAATTTGATGGAATGACAATGCCATTTTTTATGGCAGGTCTCCACTTTGGCATACATTTCACTAACCGAACGGCTTCTTTGTCAAATGCTATCCCCAACGATTTCAATACACGTATATTAGAAACAGAGCCATCCGTATTTATTGTAAACCCAACCTTAACCACTCCTTCAATGGAATCAGAATCAAATTCCTGAGGATAGATAAAGTTGGATGAAAAAAATCTATAAAGATGAGGGTAACCGTCTACTGGTTCGCAAGGAGCGTTTAGTTTAATCTCTTTTTTAAGGGGCTTGGAAAGAGGATTGCTCTTTGCGGTCTGAGGCTTGATATTAGGAGGAATAATCAGTGTTTTGTTTTTTTTATTGAAAGATTTAGGCTTCTTCATACTAGTAGAATCATAAGAGAAAATAATTTTTGGCGGATAATTTGATTTGAGGGGTAAGGGTCCTGTTATTCCTTGTGAAACCATAATGCGATCCGGAGTATCAGCATCAGAACCTTTTTGCAAATAGACAATTGAAAGAAGTACGATAAGCAATAAGCCATAAGAAACTCTTAATAGGTAATATTGCTTTATGACTTTCTTATAATCATTGTATTGATTCACAACACCTTTAAAGTCTTTCTTTACATTTTCCGTACCGCCGGTTTGTGGATTTTCAATTAGTATCTTGATCCTATTCTTCACGCTTGAAATGCTTTTTTAGCTTTTTAATTATTCTGTGAACTTTGACCTTACAATTATTCTCACTTATTCCCAATAGTTGAGAGATTTTCTTAAAACTCTCTTGCTCGAAATATCGGAGTTCTATTAGAAATAACTCTTTGTGTTTGAGACTTCGGACAGCTTGTTCTAGCCTTGCAATTAGTTTTTCTTTATGGTCAACCCATAAGAGGTCTTCCGATAACAGATTTATTGATTTCTCATTGATAGATATATACCTTATTTTATTCTTGTTTCTAAAGTGTTGATTGCACTCGTTTATGGCAATCTTGAATAAATAAGATGAGAATGGTAACCCCTTCAGCTGATAATTTTTAAGATTTGTCAAAGCATTGAAAAATACTTGCTGGGTTATGTCAAATGCGGTTTCTTTATCATTAATTCGTTTCTTAATGAAAAGAAATATAGTATCAAAGTAATAATTGTATACTGCTTCGAAAGCTTCAGGATCTTTCTTACATTCTTTTAGAATTTCTGTTTCGCAATAACTTCCTACCTCCATTAAATCGGAATATTGATTCAACTCTCTACCATTAAATACAAAAAATTCAAAAGGTTACACCTTTTCGTAGGATTCAATAAGCTATTGGTGAATTTTCTATTTACGGTGTGGGCGGGGCTTAGTAGAATATAATTTGCATTTTTGGCAGAAGACTCGCTGTCTGCTTTTATTTTAATGTTCTTTGAAAGATTTCAGCAATTCCACCTCGGAGTGCTGATGGAAGATTCAATCGGTCTCCGGCTGCCTGAACAACATAAAACAAGCGATCATGGCAGAGTAGGCAAGGCTTCTAAGGTGAAAGTCTTATTCCTCTTTACCCATCAAAAAAGTCTTCATTTTACGCACCGTGAATGACAGTTTTAAAATTCTGGAAGCCTTAATTTCAATCAAATTAAATTTGAAAAGTATTTTAACACTAAACGGACTAGAATATTTTGGCAAATGTTAACCTTCTAATTTTGGTAGTGACTACTTAGATGATGTACGTGTCGTCTAATATTATCCACACTTCTGGTAGTTTGTTTTATGTATTTATAAAGCTCTGTTTCAAGCATATATACTTGGCTAGAGTACGAGGTATAGCCTACTTCACTTTTTGTTTCATCTGCATTTCTTTCTATTTCCGATCGCAGATTGCACTCTTTCTGCATAAAATGAATGAACTTCTTCATGTTATATTCCTCTTCAAATTTCTTTATATCACGAAGTGTAATATTGATTTCTTTGTCTTTGTTTCTCTCAGATAACTTTATAAGTACGTCATAAAGTACACTATCATAGTGGTGGATTTCTTTTAGGAGGTTAAAAATTTCAAGTCGGTATTTTGCATTAATACACAAGTTCGATAATCCTTCATATGAAGATAACTTGTCTGCTTCTAAATCCCAATTGTAAGTAATTTCATCAATCTTCTCATCCAATCTGACTTCTTCCAACGTTTGAGCAAAACTCAAAAAAACGGATAACAAAAAAGAATAAAAAAAATAAGTTCGCATGTGATGATATAAATTTCTGATCTTCAATGACTAAATCTCTAAGTTGTAGTAATAATCGCAGTAATATCTGATAACCATGGATTATCTTATTCTCTGTAACAAAGTTATCATGATGATTAATAATTTTTATTTTCTTCATTCGGTATTGTTCTTTTTTTCTCGTAAGTAAACCTAGACGGAGTTTATGGCATGGAAAAAATAGCAGCCTTTCAAAAGCAGAATATTGCTATGTTGATCTATGAACCCAAAAAGAGCACAAGAAAGGTTATATTCCGGTTGTTAAATGCAACCATTGATTTTCTAAGAGATGACTTTGTGATTAAAATCAATATTTTAATACTGCTGGACCAAAGGTGCTTTTTATTTTGGAGTTAAATAAGAATTTGGAAATTGGCATTTATCCTTAAAGCCATGAACTTTGATTTTCATTTAGTGCTTTAGGTGTTAATGATTGTACCAAGGCAGATAAAGCGATTTGAGCAATGAAAACGTATAAATGCGTATCGGGAAAGAGGATTTATGAAACTGTTGAGATTGCAGAAGAGGCGCTTATTCAGCACCATATTGTTAATGAGTATAAAACAGGAGAAGGACCAATTAATGTTTATAAATGCCATGATTGTGGTAATTGGCATTTTACTTCTAAGGGTGAGCCCAATAGCATTTTTGATAATGAAGAGATGATCTTAAGGATAAAGAATGAACGCAGAGCAAATTATTGGGAGCGACATTTAAAATAAAAATATTGAAGTAGGCACTTAATAAATAGCTCTAGCAAGCTACAAACAAAGAAAATAGCTCATTCTGATAAAGAAAGCACAACAAATCAGCAGATTTCTAGACCCAAATGTGCTCATATGCATGCTAACCCCTATTTTTCATATTTACTAAGTGTCTAATTCAATAAAAATATTTGGATTTAACCGATTTTCCACAAGAAGAAGATGGATCTATTTGATGTTCAAATCCAACAGGCACGCTCTGTAACCAAGCGAATGTGTGCTATGATGTCGTCCAGGAGAACACAGAATTTCAGCCAAAGACTTATAGTATCCTATGTCCAGCGCTGTGTATAAAGGACATCTAAAAACTGAATCAGCTTTTATTATCTCAATAGCTGTAAGGTTGATTTCTTATTAGATTACTTTTCTGTTCGATATTAATAAGTAATTGATTGGTTGTATATATTTAAATGATAAACCTGTTTTCAATGGCTACCGAATTTCAAAAGCAAAAGCTTAGCTATTTTTTCCATATTTTAGACCTTAATAAAAATGGATATATTCAACTTGAAGATTTCTTGGAAATGGTTGACAAAGTTTGTGCAATTATGAACTATGAAGAAGGTGGTAATGAACGAAAGCGTTTAACCAATAAAGCGATTCGATTTTTCAATTCTTTAGTAAGGGATATTGAGTCAGTAGATCCTTTACAAATATCTGAAAAGGAATGGGTAACTTTTTTTGACAACGAGGTACAAAAAAGAGAAGACATGATTGTGGAATACAAAGAGATTGTATTCAATTTTATGTTTGATTTCTTTGATCATAATAGAGATGGATATATCTCGCGAAAAGAGTATGAAGATTTTTACCGAATTTTTAATATTGATAAAAATGCCTTGGATGAGGCTTTTCCTAAACTTGTCTCCAAGGATAATTTTAAACTTCATCGCTATGATTTAATGGATGCGATAGAAGATTTCTTTACTTCAGATGATAAAGAAGATGCTGGAAACTGGGTTTTTGGAAACTGGGAATCTGACCCTCATCTATGAATACCTATACCTCTGATGAATTACATGCTCTGGATGATAAATATTATCTACCAACATTTAGAAGATATCCCCTTGCCTTCAAAAAAGGGAAAGGCTCTCGCTTGTGGGATATAGAGGGAAATGAGTATATTGATGCTTTAGCGGGAATTGCTGTAAACAATGTAGGGCACGCTCATCCAAAAGTGGCAAATGCGATTGCCTCACAAGCACATAAACTCATTCATATCTCTAATTTTTACTTGAGTGAGCCTCAAATGATACTTGCGAAGAAGCTAACTAGCATGTCTGGCTTAGAACGTGTATTCTTCGGGAATAGTGGAACAGAAGCTGTGGAAGGGGCAATAAAAGTTGCAAGGAAATATGCCAACAAAATCGGAAGAGGTGGGACTATCATTGCCATGAAAAATGCCTTTCACGGAAGAACCCTGGCTTCAATTGCAGCATCAGGTAAAGAATCGATGATGAAAGGTTTTGCTCCGATACCTACTGGTTTTTATCATATTCCTATCAATGATATTGATTTAATAAAAGAAAAAGTCAATAATGATACAGCTGCAATCTTGTTGGAACCAATACAGGGAGAAGGAGGTATTATTCCGGCTGAGAAAAAGTTTCTCTGTGAGCTTAGATCATTTTGTGACCAGGAAAATATCGTTCTTGTATTTGATGAAGTTCAGTGTGGTATAGGAAGAACCGGAAAAATGTTTGCTTTTGAGCATTTTGATTTAAAGCCGGATGTAATGTCTTTAGCCAAAGGACTTGGTGGAGGCGTCCCAATTGGAGCGGTACTGGCAAGTGAAAGAATAGGTACAGCCATAGATAGAGGTGATCATGGTACCACATTTGGCGGTAATCCCCTGGCCTGTGCTGCTGCACTAGCAACCTTAGAGGTCATAGATGAAGAAAAGTTATTGAAAAAAGCAACCGAAGATGGTGAGTGGATCAAGGAAAAAGTTCACGCTGTTTCTTCCAAATATCCTGAAATAAGGGAAATAAGAGGAAAAGGGTTAATGATCGGGATTGAACTGAATAAGCCAACCAAACCGATTGTTGTTTCCATGATGCGACATAATGTATTGACTAATGCTACTGCAGAAAACGTCATTCGTATTGTACCTCCACTAAACATTCCCAGGGAAGACTTAGAAAAAGTTATTGAAGTACTTTTTGTTTCTATTGAAGAACATAGAAATAATTAGCAAACTAAGACCTTTTTATATCTTCACGATCCTCATAGAAGTAATCATCAAATGATTTGTTAGACGGTTCTCCATTTTTCAAAATGGCATAGATCATCCAGAAAAAAGCTATATGGACGACAATGAAAAATATCCCTAAAACTGCATAGTTTATTTCTAATCCACTTCCTAATGCAAAACCAAATACAAGGATGGTAGAAACGACAATGGGGAATTGAATATTTTTCATATACTTATCTTAATCTTTAATAGTGTACGTGAGATTAGTCATAAGCCAGATAAACAATCTATTAATCTGTTGTAGGCAATAAGATTATTTATAAGTCTTTCGAACATTTTTTACTATAACTGTGTGAAAGAGGGGATGTTAGAAAAAAATATCCTGGGCAGTTCTATAGGTGTTGGCATGTGCTTCTAAAATGTCTTTGATTTTTCTTGAATATCCACCACCCATAGAAGCTACAATAGGTATTTTCCCCTTTTTAGCTTCGCCAACTACCAATCGGTCTCTTTTTTTACATCCTCCAATGCTCAATCCTAATCTACCGAGCTTATCTGTTTCAAGTACATCTACACCAGATTGAAAAAAGATAAAATCGGGTGCTACTCGATCTAACAGACTTTTTAAGGCTGTGTCTAGTAGATCCAAATAAGTCTTATCATCCGTGCCATCCTTCAGTGGAATATCCAAGTCGGAAGTTTCTTTTTGCAATGGATAATTATTTTCTCCATGCATACTGAAGGTGAAAACATTTGGTTCATTTTGAAATATTTCAGCAGTACCATTTCCTTGATGCACGTCTAGATCTACCACTAAAATTTGTCTGGCTTTTCCATTGTCAAGTAAATATCGAGAGGCAATTGCTATGTCATTAAGCAAACAAAAACCTTCTGCTCTATCACTGAATGCATGATGCGTGCCACCTGCAATATTCATGGCAATTCCATACTGCAGAGCATATTCTGCACATTGAATTGTCCCGGCATTGATTGTGATTTCTCTTTCTACTAACCGTTTAGAGATAGGAAAACCACTTCTACGTTCTTCTTGCCTCGTAAATCCAAGTTTTTGGAGTTTATTCCAATAATAAGTTTTATGTACTGCTATGATTTCGTTATCGGTCAATTTTCGGGGATTAAAGAAATTCTTTTTTTCGACAATCCCTTCATGCATAAGCTGTCTAGGAAGCAAATCATACTTTTCCATAGGAAACCTGTGACCTTCAGGTAAGGGATGATTATAAATTTTAGACCATGCAATTTTTAGCATGTAGTAATTTTTAATTTGATCAACTATTCCTGGCTTATGAATGTTCAGCAGCCGGAAATGATGGAATGAATACAACTAAGCGAAAGTATTTGCTTGTGTTTATAGATCAGATTTTAAGAGAAATCTAAGTTCAAATAGATGAAAATTCTACACTCGTCTCTAATCTTAAAACACTAATTAATTATATAAAAGCAGCTAATAATTAGTCTTTTATACATTTTCATATTACGAATAAGTAGGCGAAAAGAGTGATTAAGAGACTAATTCTCTGATTAAAAATCTTCATTGTCAAGAAAAAAGATGATGGTTTTGTACTACTCAAATGTTTAAGATTTTAAATAGTTTTAATGTTTAATCTAAACCTTACCAATCATGTCTAAAATGCACATTGAACGTTCAATCAATATAAGCGCACCATCCCAAAATATTTATAAGGTGATTAGTGACTTTAATGACTGGCAACCATGGTCTCCCTGGTTATTAATGGAGCCTGGAGTTAAAGTAACCGTAGCAGAAGATTCAAAATCTTACAAATGGGAGGGAAACCGGACAGGAAGCGGTAACATGAAAATTATTGAAGAGCGTGAAAATGAATTCATCAATTATGATCTTAATTTTCTAAAACCTTGGAAATCTACCGCAAAAACGAATTTCAAATTGAGTGAGGAAGGAGATGCTACAAAAGTTACCTGGACGATGGATAGCAGCCTCCCGTTTTTCATGTTTTTTATGAAAGGAATGATGGAAGCCTATGTTGGTGCAGACTATGAACGTGGGCTAGACATGCTTAAAGCATATGTAGAGGAAGGTGTGGTTCCTTCCAAGCTAGAATTTGAGGGAACCAAAGACTTTGGAGGAGGCTCTTGGTTAGGGATAAAAACTGATTGTAGTATTGATGATATAGGGCCTATAATGGAAGCCGATTTTGCCAAAATAAGCGCTTTTATTGAAGAAAAGGGCCTTACAGACGACTTGCAAATCGCTACGATCTATCATAAATGGGATATTCCTAAAAATAAGGTTTCTTACTCAGCCATATTAATTGCAAAGGAAATTCCAGCGGGTTTGCCCAAAAATTTTGTCAAGGGTAGCATACCACCAACAAAATGCTATGTACTTAAACATGTTGGAAAGTATCAACATCTGGGTAATGCCTGGTCAACCTTGTATACCATGATGCGAAACAAAGAAATAAAGCATAACAAAAAAGTAGATCCTTTTGAACTCTATGTGAATGACCCTCAACAAACTGCGGAAAATGAGCTGATTACAGATCTTTATTTTCCAGTGAAATAAAATTTGCTGCTGGATTTTGAAATTTTCAACCCGTATTTCAAGACATTGCATTTACTTTGAAAAATTCAGTGCAATGTTTAGGAGCTAACTTGTCAGCTTAGCCATAAAACCTATGAATTGAATAGTTAAATATGATCTTTATCTGAATTTCGGTTTAGCTTAAGTGCCTGGTCTGGATAGAATTAGTTCATTTAGAGAATCCTTTGAAAAACCCGCCTTTTGACCCAACTCTTCGTTACTCAAAATTTCAAAAGCCTCATTTACGACCAGTAAAATACGTTTTTGAAATTCTGAAAGCCTCGATTTGAGCCAAAAATCCAGTTTTGCAAAGGATTCTTAGATAACATTTGATTTTAAGTAGGTGATTCTTTTTCTATGCATTGATAGGTAATCAAACCAATTTCAAGTCCCTCTAATTTGTGTTGAAGGTTTAGTATCTGTTTGAATCAATTACTCTGACATTCAGGAGCCACATTTTAAAACAGTTAAATGTCTTTCGGGCACTGTGAATTTTTAGTAATAATTACGATCTATTATTACTTTCACTTTTTATACAACTAATCGATTACTTTCACGTATTAGACAACAAATATGAAAGGAGAGCATTTAGGAGAGCTTGAAGAATTGGTGCTTCTTACTGTTGGCTCGTTGTATGATGAAGCGTATGGAGTAGCTGTAATGGATGAAATTAAGGATAGGACCGGTAGAGATTTAAATATCAGTGCAATTCATGCGGTTTTAAGAAGGTTAGAAGATAAAGGATTGTTGACTTCCCGAATGGGAGGCTCTACAAACGCAAGGGGAGGAAGACGAAAACGACTTTTCACACTTACAAAAGCTGGGAAGCTGGCATTGGATCATGTGATAAAAATTCGCACAGCGCTCTACAAACAAATCCCAAATATCACTTACTCATTTTCTTCATGAATGTTTCTCCGCCAAAATGGGCAGATCAATTTCTTCGATGGTATTGCAATCCTAAATACCTTGAAGAAATTGAAGGAGACATTTATGAATTGTTTGAAAGAAGAAGTGAAACCAAAGGATCTAACCTCGCAAAAATAAAATTTGTCTGGGATGTATTTCGCTTCTTTCGATGGTCAAATATTAATAGGATAAATTCAGACTATAACTCAATAAATCAACTTATGCTTTTTCGAAATTATCTAAAACTCGGTTTTCGAAACATTGAAAAAAATCTTGTTCCCTCTTCAATAAACATCTTTGGCTTAGCTATCGCCATCTGCTTTGCGATCTCTATTTTCATTTTTATAGATGTGCAACTTAATATGGATTCATTTCACACCAAAAGTGACCGCATTTACCAAATTACTAACTACGTAGAACAAGATGGTAGTGAAGAATTGTGGAGTGATTCTCCAATAACTTTAGGCCCTTCATTGCTAAAAGATCATTCATCTGTCGAAGCATTTACACGGGTAGATTACAGAAATGCAAGTGTTAAATCAGGAAATGATGTCTTTGATGAGCTAACCATTTTAGTTGACCCATCCTTTTTCGAAATTTTTGACTTTCCATTGCTAAGCGGAGACAAGAAAGCTTTATATCAAAAAAATCAGGTGGTTATCAGCAAGAATATGGCCATTAAATATTTTAGTGATAAGGAACCTTTAGGTCAAGTACTTTCCTTCAAATTTTCGAACGGAAAAATTAAGAAGATGACTGTGGGAGCAGTACTTGATGAATATCCCTATAATTCAAGCATTATTTATGATTTTTTTATTCCTTTTGAAAATTTTGTTGATTTGGAACCCGGCACTATTAATGACTGGGGATATCTGACAGATGCCACTTTCATTTTGATGAAAGATGAAAAATCTATCTCGGCTATGGAGGATACATATAACGATTATGTGGCCTTGCAAAATGAAAGCGACCCAGAGTGGAAAGTCACCTCATTCTATCCTTTTCCCTTGGAAGATGTTTCTACTAACTCCTGGCAAATAGTTAGTCCGGTTGCGGGTGGAGGTCATCCTGTAGGACTTATTGCGTTGACAGTGATTTCACTCTTTCTTCTCGGGATGGCATGTTTTAATTTTATGAATATTGCAGTGGTAAGTGCTGCTAAGCGATTAAAAGAAATCGCATTGAGAAAAGTGATGGGAGGGGTCAGGAAAGAGATCATTGAACAATTTTTGGTTGAAAATCTCTTGCAATGCTTCTTTGCTTTAATCATTGGGGCACTGTTGTCTTATTTCCTTCTTTTACCTTTATTCAATATGATGGTTCCTGAAATGGATATCCAATTCCGAACGACTAACCCATTGACAATGGTCCTATTTCTTGTAGGCCTACTTCTAGGAGTAGGACTTGTATCTGGCGCTTATCCGTCATTTTATATTTCAAAGTTCGATACTATCACTATTTTTAAAGGCCATCAAAAGTTTGGGTCTAAGAACCTGTTTTCTAAAGTTATGTTGGGCCTTCAGTTTTTCTTGTCAGTTATCACCATAGTGGGCTGCTTGGTATTCTTGGATCAAAGCATCTATTTAGGAAATAAAGACTGGGGTTACGATCCAAAGAATACGATGTCCATTTATGTAACTGATAATGCGCAATATGAACTGCTGAAGAGCAAGGTTTCCGATCATCCTGCTATTACAGATGTAACAGCATCGGATTATCTTATTGGTCGAGGACTAGGAGTAAGTTCTTTAGAAGTGGAAGGCCGGCAATTGCCGATTAGACATGTGGGCGTAAGTGAAGGCTATGAAAATGCATTCGGTTTGAGATTAAAGGAAGGGAGATTTATTTCAGATCATACATTAGATCGGCAATCTGGAGTAGTAATCAATGAGAAGTTTGTTCAGATAATGGGGTGGCACGAAAATGCCATTGGTAAAACATTTACGTTTAATAATGTGAGAAGGACGGTAGTAGGAGTAGTTGAAAATTTTCATTACTTCAATTTTTTCTCTGAGATTGGTCCGGTTATGTTCAAAGGGTTAGAAGATGAAAATGTGCATTATCTAACAGTGAGAACACGTCCAAATCAGATGGCTAGCGTGGAACAATTTATCAGGACAACCTGGCAGGAGATTGCTCCAAATGATCCATTTGATCGTATATTCCAGGAAGATGTTTTTGATGAATTTTATCAGGAAAATAGAAGTAATATTTTGATCATTTTGTTAATCACAGGAATAGCTATTGTTTTAGTTTGTTTGGGACTTTATGGTCTGCTCTCATTCAATATTGAAGGAAAGCTTAAAGAGTTTAGCGTTCGAAAGGTTCTTGGTGCTAAACCTAAAGCCATAGTTGCAGTAGTTAGTAAACAATATGTATGGGTTCTTTTGATTGCCTTCCTAATTGGTGCTCCCTTGGGGTCTATGGGGATGATGAACTTGGTAATACAGGTATTCCCGGAATCAAAAGAGGTTACTGCACTTCCATTCATTGTCGCTATGGTCATTATTGTTATTACCTTGATTATGACAGTAGCCGGACAAATCAAAAAAGCCATTAAGGTAAACCCTGCTGAGCTGTTACGATCTGAATGAGTCAAAACAAAAGTCAGAACATTCCCAAGCCGGGGAGCCGATATGTCTTTAAAACCGTACAAAGCGCATGAATATCTTAGATACAAATATTCAGGATTTAGTGGCGAGCCAGGTTATTACCGTATCTGTATCGGATCCGCTATTGAAAGCCAAGAATTGATGAATGAAAATAATATCAATCACTTGTCAGTCACACAGAATGATGAAATTGTAGGTATGCTTTTTCGTAATGATTTAAAAAAAGTAGAATATCTAAGTGATTTTGTTGGTGGTAAAACCTCACACGAGTCTTCATTTTCTGTAGTTGATATAAAAGAACTAATGACAAAATGCCTGATGATACTAAGAGAAGAAGTCGATTAAAGGGATGCTATAGACTTATTTAGCCAAAATAATTTCTAAGCATTACCTGTGGTAAGAGGATCTAAGTTGGTAGAGATCACACCACAAAGGATGTTTTTAGTTTCTTGTTGAAATAGACTTTATTTTAGGTGAAAATGGATAAGCTTACAAAGCGCTGTTAACCTTTTTCATGATACTTTTTCTCGACCATTTTTTAAATCTTTTCCAAAAGAGTTTGTTAAGTCTGTCCCATGTTTTGTAGAAGGTAGGTTTGACGTAGGAGCTAATGGTGCAAGTAATCGTTGTTGAACCCTGGTCATCTCTGGTTTTAAATTCTAACCTAAAAGGTCTCACAAGGCTAAAACTGATTGCATAACTTCCATAGTAGTATTGTAGATCCCGATAATCTTCTGTTATCTCAGTTAGCACACCTGCAAAATTGATCAATGGTCCGGTATGATTAGTTAGCACACCTTCATTGAATCCATTTGGGATTTTTTCTGGATTAGGGCTATAAAACTCGACGCTATATGGCCAAATTTGGGTATCTGTAAATGTCTTTGTATCGTTTAACCAGTCCCACACAATAGGGGGCATAGCCATCACTTCTACATGAAAAGAGTAATTATGGACTTTGAATCCTGGAGGTTGAGGCTGAATCATACAATGATCTTTTTGGGGTTTGTTTTAGAAGTTGATCGAGCATTACTTCCAATGTAAAAGGTCATGAAAGCGATTCCAAAATACTTGACCTGGATGGTTCCAAATGAATAATCGTAGAAGCCCCATAATAAATACGATCTAAAAGCGCTTTCTCCAATATGGTTTAGATCTTGAATGCTTAATGTATTTCCTTGATGAATACTTCCATAATCTTCTTGCAACCTCACTAAATACTTATGTTCCGTAGGGTTTCCTAGAATGAGGAATCCCAAAACACAAATAACAACGTAATTCAGAATTTTTTTCAATAGAGTGTAAATTTAAACTGCTATCAAGTTACCTGAAAGAACCCTTTTGGTAATTAAAGCAGCTTTTTCGCCTGAAGTCATTGCCGCATTGAGAGAACCATTTAACTGAAAGTCTCCCGCAATAGCAATATTTTCAGTGAGCAAGCTCTCTCCTTCATCTCTTTCGTATTGAAGGTCTTTGAGGTCAGGAAGTGCATGTGGAATGTTATAATGCTTTAAATAAGCGGACTGATCAATATTAAAATCTTTTTTAAGCTCTTGTCTCACTACTTCAACTAAACGGTCAATGGGCAACTCGTGATTTTTGACCACCGTGACGGACAATAGTTCTTCTCTTCCTTTTCCTTCCGTTTCAATACTTGTAGGATAGAAAATATTGTTAGCAAAACGATCTTTAGCTGCATTCAACCCAATGATAGGTTTGTAAAACGATCTTTTCGGTGTGGTGAGATAAATGGTATTACAACTTTTCCATTGAAGGGATGATGTATAATTATTAATAAGGTTTTCGGGATTAGTCGCTACTATGATAAAATCTGAAGTAACACTTTCGTTTCCAGGTAGGAAGATTTTATTGTTCTTTATGTGGGCAACTTTGGTATTCAGTTTAATTTCTGTCTTCTGAAGCCTTCTTTTTAGTTGTTGAGAAATGGCTCCAATACCTGCCCTGGGTATCATTGCACGCCCTTCACTGAACATTTTATAAACGAATTCGAACATCCTGCTGGAAGTGTTGAGATCGGGTTCAAGAAAAATACCACTGAAAAAAGGTATAAAAAAAGAATGGATGACTTTAGAAGAAAATCCAAGTTTTTTCAAATAAGAAGAAGTTGAATGTTCTTCTCGATTAAATATTTCAATTACGTCATCTTTATTTAGTTTCTGATTTAATTGAAATATTTTGAATTTATCTGATAATGTTGCAAAAGATGAGAATATGGTAGGGAATAAAAATGAAATATCTCGCCTAGGATCTCCAAAAAAATTAGCTTGTCCGTTGGAAAAAATCAATGTCCCTGAATCTAATGGTTGAAGATTCAGTGCATCAAAGTCTAAGTATTTTTTAGCCATTGGATAGGCTTCTAGCAACACTTGAAAACCTCTATCAAGCTGATACCCCTCAACAAAATCCGTTTGAACGCGACCACCAATTTGATCATTTTCTTCCCAAATAACGGGGGAAAATCCCATTTTTTCCAGATTAATTGCAGCGATCAAACCACTTATTCCTGCCCCTACAATATGCACATGTTTAGATTCAAAATTTTGATGCATAATGTTCATAACCATGTAATTTAATTTGTGTTTATTGCTATTAATGAATCATGAAGAGGTAATTCAAAACCTAGAACTTCAACTTTCCCTACTTAAGAAGGAAAGGGCCGCCGACTATGCACAATATCAGGAACGAATGATGAATACCTCTATTAGAGAACGCGTTAAAAATGGAGTGACATGGTACCCAATCAATATTGTGAGTGAATTCATAAGTACTGGTGATAGAATAACTATTCAGGTAAAAAGAGAAAAAAATCGGGGACAGAAACATGCTTTTCAGGTAGGTGCAGTAGCTTGTCTATTTTCTGAAGATGAGAAAAAAGATAAGATAGTGAATGGTGTAGTGAGTTATTTGAAAGAAGATTTAATGCGAATGGTATTGAATGATTCTTATCTTCCAGACTGGGTTAGTCAAAATCAATTGGGGATTAATTTACTGTTTGATGACGCCACCTATCGCGAAATGAATAAAGCACTCAACTGTGTGATACATGCTCAAAATGATAGAATTGCTGAGTTAAGAAACATTATTTATGGAATGAAAAAAGCTTCCTTTACCAAGCAGTACACTTACCATTTACCAACCTTAAATAAGATTCAGAACGAAGCATTTTCATTAATCTCTGCGGCTCTTGATGTTGCATTTGTTCATGGGCCTCCTGGCACAGGTAAAACAACCACATTGGTAAAGTGCATCAAAGAGACTGTCCGACAAGAGAAGCAAGTTTTAGTGTGTGCTCCTAGCAATGCAGCAGTGGATTTATTAGTAGAACGATTAACTCAAGAAGAGATAAATGTCTTAAGAATAGGCCATCCCGCTCGATTGACCCATGATGTAATCGAAAATAGCCTGGATGTGAAAGTTAGTAAGCACCCTGACTTCCATCGGCTGAAAGAACTTAGGAAAAAATCAGAAGAACTTAAGAAGCTGGCTGGAAAATACAAGCGGCAATTCGGTAAGGAAGAGCGAAATCAGAGAAGCCTTTTGTATAAAGAGGCTAAAGCATTGAAAAATGAATCCAAAAAACTTGAATCCTACATTACAGTGTATTTAGTTGATAGAGCCCAAGTCATCGCGACTACTTTAACAGGGGTTAGTAACAGCCTTATTTCTGATCATATTTTTAAGACGGTATTTATTGATGAATCCTCGCAGGCATTGGAGGCAGCGGCCTGGATATCCATATTGAGAGCTCGAAGGGTCATCATGTCTGGGGATCATCATCAGTTGCCTCCTACCATCAAATCAGGGGAAGCAGCAAAAGGAGGCTTGGAACAGACACTTTTTGCCAAAGGGCTGCATTATCAATCTCAGGCAGTGACTATGCTAGAAGAGCAATATCGAATGGATCCCGCCATCATGGGTTTTTCAAGTCAACAATTTTATGATGGCAAACTTAAAGCGGCTCAATCAATACATAATCGAAAGAAGATATTTGACGAATGTCTGATTTTTATTGATACCGCGGGAGCTGGTTTTCAAGAAAAGGTAAAGCAAGAAACCTTAAGTACCTATAATGAAGAAGAAGCAGTGTTTCTTATCAAGTGGATAGAACAAGATGATCTTACCGATCTTGATGTCGGAATCATAGCACCCTATAAGGCACAAATTGAAGTACTTGATACACTGGTCAATCAATCCTCTAAGCTTGCACAGTTCAGGTCCCAGATAAATATCAACAGTGTTGATGCTTTTCAAGGGCAAGAGAGGGATATGATATACATCTCGTTGGTTCGTTCTAATAGCAAAGGGGAGATTGGTTTCCTGAAAGAGTATCGTAGGCTTAATGTTGCGATGACCAGGGCCAAACATAGATTAATAATGGTTGGAGATTCTTCCACATTAGGGAATGACCCATTTTTTAATAAAATGATCGATTATGTTCAGCAACATGGAACGTATCGATCGATCTACGAACTCCATGAGTTATTGAATCTGCAGTGAAAATTAGAAACATTGCTTAAATGATCAACATACAGGACTCATTAAATGGTTATCCGGATCGCGAAAGGGACTACCTCACCAACTTACCATTGCATTGCAAGAAGCAATTATCAATTTGGAGGAAGTTGCTGTCACTTGTTACTTCTTTGAATGATGGTATTAACCTTGTGCCCATTAGAAACTTTATAAATAAAGTATTTGTAAACCCCGATTGGAAATTGAAAAAATCACGTACTACAATGATCGACTGATTTATGTGCTTAGCAATAAAAGCTATGGGAGAGAATTGGTATTATAAGCTGATGTAGAAGATTATTCTGTCTATAAAAATGAATTGATTATGCAGGTGAGTGAAGAAAATCACGATCATTATGCATGGTGAAAGGTGAACACAAAAAAGGGAGAAATGCAAGGCTATGCTTTTAATCATCAAGGGGATTGTATCGAAAAATTAATGGAAAGCTGTTTCCCCACTATTTTTTTTGAAGAATTATACCAATGTAAGGATGAAATAATGAATGACAGAGGGTCTTTACTTCAATAGCGTCGCATCTCTGGTTCAATCTAGCGTTTCTTTCAATGTCTCTATGATTCCAGCCATGGCGCCTTTTTTACGAATGATCATTAAAGGTATTTCGTCATTGAGTCTAATCATCCTTTCCGCTTTGCTTCCAATAAAAAGCGCAGAAGCAGGAGTTCTTCCCTTAGCGCCCATTACCATCATATCCACTTTCTTCTTTTTGGATTCTTTCCAAATTAAATCAATGATTTTTTCACCTTTTTCAAGAGTAAAAAGAGGAACCAGTTTTTGCTTATTTAAAGAAAACTTGTTTAATAAAAGATCTAAATCTTTTCGTACATGCCCTTTAAGTATTTCACTAAATTCTTCAAAAGATTTTCCTGAATATCTATAACTACTAGGTACACTTATTATATTTTCCAAATAGATAGTAGATGTTATATTTTCAGTTAATTGCAAAACTATTTTTAAGGATAATTCAGAATAATCTGAAAAATCAACTGGAATTAATATCTTATCAAACTTGATTTTACGGTTTTGAGGTAGAAATAAAAGATTGCACGGAGATCTTCTTGCTATTCTCGCGCTAAGCACAGAATTACCATCGTTGTTTCTCCCCATGATAATCAAGTCCGATTTTTCGTCTGTTGCTACATTCAAGATTTCTTTTGTGATATTTCCTTGTTTTACAATGAGTCTTTTTGTGATATTGGAAGAGAAACTATCGTTGACAATTTCACTTAGTTCACATTTCCTTTCTTCGATCGCTTTATCTATTAAGTAGGGAAATTCTTTTTTTACTTCCTCTGGCAGAATAAATTCTTTAATTACATTAAGAAAAATAATTTCAGTAGCTCCCGCTATCTTACTGATAGTACAAGTATTTTCAATGACTTCTTTATCCTTACTTGAATAATCAAGGCAAACAATTATTTTGCTTAGCGGTGTAGTCAATGGTTGTGGTTTGCTAATGGTATCCATAATTAACTAATCGATATACGAATTAAAATAAAAGACGAAACGACGATTTATATTTTTGCTTTAAGTTTTTTCAAAGAAGAAAATATTATAAGTATTTGATAAAATTTATTTTTTAGAATTTTATTCTATTTTTTTTATAATATCAACTAAAAATTCAACGGATTCTCTCGAGTGGGTTGGGAAGTTGGCAATACGAATATGCTCTTCTTTGTATGGTCCGTATCCTTTTCCAAGAACCAGTCCTTTTTTATTTAGCACGTCAAGAAGTATGGCCTGATTTTTTGCTTTAGCAACGACGGTAGATTTGGATCTATGCCGGCTAGAATTTACAAAGTGCGCTAGGGAAGCATGGGACTCAATTAATTGATTAATCAAGGTTGCTTTGTAAATAATATCGTTTTGCAATCGCTTCACTCCATAATTCATAAGATCTTGGGCAATTTTTCCTATGATATAAATAAAAAGCATATTCGGAGTTTCTGGTGTTTGATGTTTAACACCAAATTTTTTGAGATTATGAAGTGTTCTGTAAGATCCTAACGAAACAGATGCTTGCTTCGTTTCCGCTTTTTCGATACATCTTTCATTTACAATCCATAGCCCAAGACCCGCCGGCATCCCAAATCCTTTTTGTACAGAGAGGTAAGCGGTATCTACTTGTGAAAAATCAACTGTTAAAGCCGGGGAGGCACTTACTATATCCAGGGCAATGAGCTTATCTGGATTTTCTGTTCGTATGGCTTTGATTTCATCTTCAGTAAATGTATACCCAACACTCGTTTCATTTTTGGTAAGTCCAATGAGCTCAGCGGAATCAGGAATTGTTAATGAATTAAATGCCTCTCCATCTCCACATTTATTAAGGGTGCTTTTCATACCGTGCAATATTGCAAAGTCGTAAAACTTTTTGCTAAAGGATCCATTTGCGAAGTGGTGTGAACTATTTATCACGAGGTTTTGAATGATTCTATCCCAAGCTTCATTAGCAGAATTCAAGAAAAAAACATGGTAATCATCTGGAATCTCAAGCAAAGATTTCAATGAATGGGTTGTTTCTTCAACAACTTTTATAAATTGACTACTTCGATGCGAAATGCTGGGTATATCTTCTGCAATGGCTTTTTTCAGGTGATCTTTAAAACTGTAAAAAAGCTGAGAGGGCCCGGGAGTAAAAAAAATTTTGTTAGACATAGAAAGCTCCTTGTTAAAAGAGCAATATTAGTAACAGTTATAGATTCATTTAATTATGCCCTTGTTTCCATCCACTTGAATGTACGGTTAATTATTTTCAAAGCAATCTTGATTTTTTTCACGTTGATCATTTCATGAGATTCATCGTACATGGCCACTTCGTCAGCAAAAAGTAAGACCTGTGGAAATACATTAGGAATCCCTGCAAAATCACTTGCTTCTGAAGCTATCGCTTTATCTTTTATCGCATCAACTAAATAGCAGTCAAGCTGATTAGGAGGAATAGCCCATTCATTTTCAAGTAATCGTTTTACCTGATTACTTTCGGTAGAAGAAGACCTGTGCTTAAAAAGTAAAACAGGTTTCATCTGGGAACCAGCGATGATCTTCTCTAATTGATCTAGCGTGTTTAAGTTTTTCCAAGTAAGCATGTAGCTCATGTTTGTCAGTTTTAGCTTATCTGGTTAACAGTTATGGATAAACTCTTAAGATGGTGGATGACTTAATGATCACGAAGGTAACGTAAATGAACAAACTATTAGTACAAAACTCTAAATCGGATTGTACCATCTATCTTCCTTAAATCTTTAACAACATCCTCTTTATACTTCTTATTAATATCTGTAATTACATAACCAATTGTTTCGTTTGTTTTCAAATATTGACCAATAATATTGATCCCATGATCAGCTAAAATATTGTTTATTTCTGCTAGTATTCCGGGCTCATTTTTGTGGACGTGAATAAATCGATGTGCTTTTCTTAATTCCGGCAGAGTAATATTTGGAAAGTTGACACTATTAGTTGTTGAGCCTGTATTTATGTATTCCATGATTTTATTGGGAACAAAATCGGCTATATTTTTCTGTGCTTCTAAAGTACTTCCACCAATATGAGGTGTCAGAATAAGATTTTTTAAGCCAATTAGAGGAGATTCGAATGGATAATCATTGCTTAGTGGTTCCTCAGGAAATACATCTATGCTAGCTCCATGAACTTTTCCGCTTTCGATATTTTTAGCAAGTGCATCGACATCTACTACGTGACCTCTGCTTAGATTCACAAAAACAACTCCATTCTTCATTTGATCGAATTGTTGGGTACCAATGATTAAATGATTTTCTGGTCTGCCATCCACGTGTAAACTAACAATATCTGATGTTTCTAGAAGCTCTTTCAGTGATTTGCGTCTAGTGGCATTACCAAGCGCTAATTTCTCCTCTATATCATAATATTGTACATTCATACCTACTGCTTCTGCCAGTATGGATAATTGAGATCCAATTTTCCCATACCCAACTATTCCCAAAGTTTTTCCCCGTATTTCAAAGCTTCCGGTAGCAGATTTTCTCCATTTTCCTTCATGCATTTGATTTATTTTATCTGGAAGATTTCGCATAAGCAAAATAATTTCAGCCAATGCTAATTCAACCACCGATCGAGTGTTTGAAAACGGTGCATTAAATACTGCTATTCCTTTTTTTAAGCAGGCTTCAAGATTTATTTGATTCGTTCCTATGCAAAAAGCTCCCACAGCATGCAGGCGTTTTGCGTTTACGATTACTTTTTCAGTCACTTGTGTTTTTGATCTAATACCAAGAATACTAACATCTTTAATAGCATCCGATAGTTCATTTTCATCCATACCAGTTGGATGTACAGCAACCTGGTAGCCTTCTTTTTTCAGTTTTTCAATAGCATCTTTATGAATATTTTCGAGTAATAAAACCTTGATTCTGTTTTTTGGATAGGAGTGGGCGCGCTCCAGATTCTGCGTAAAAAGAAATTCCTCCAATGTGGGCGCTTCATGGTCTGCCTCATTCAATACTTTTTCTCTTCTGATGTTTTCTGTAAATGCGTAGAATTTATTAGCTAAACCTGCCTTTTTGATTTCATAGTCGGTGAAACCATCTCCTAAGACGAATACCTCGCCTTCCAGTCTTAACTTTTCTATTTGCTTGGGTTTTCCGTTGTTTTCAGATAGCACATTATTTTCATTAAAACCGGTAATGTTTCCTTCATGATCATAAACAAACTCATTGGCAAATACATTTTTTTCGTTAATACCGTATTTAGACACAATGGGAACAATAAAGTCTACAAAACCATTAGATACAATAAAGATTCGCTCTTTGTTATTGGAAATAAATTCAGTGTTCCTTTCAAAGGAATTTGAAATGTATCCGCTTAAACGATCAATGAGTTCGGGTAGGTGCATTCGTTTTGCTTGTAAAATGTTTAACCTTTTTTGAAGGGATTCTCTGAAAGACATGCTTCCTTCCATGCCTTGATCGGTGATTTTTTTTATTTCCTGAATAGCCTTATCCCGATTTTCACTATTCTTGAGAGATATTTCAGCTAAAATATCTAGCGCTTCAACCCGAGTGAATGTGCTATCGAAATCAATGATGAAATACTTGGTCTTATTCATAATGCGAAACTAAAACCCAAAAAAGACTATGCATAAATTATATATTTATCTTTCATCATTTAGTTTATGCTTTTGTATTGAAATCAAAATACTAGCGCAGAAACCTGAATTGTATGGTGATACTACTAGCAACAAATTAGAAAAGAAAATCTACCATGTGGTGTCCGATGCCATCCATCATCAAGCATTCCCCGGGTGTGTTGTTTATGCCAGTCACCGGGACAGTATAATGTTTTTTAAATCCTATGGCTATCATACTTATGATTCCCTGATCCCTGTGAAAAAAGATGACATTTACGACTTAGCTTCTATCACAAAAATTGTAGGAGCTACTCTAGCATTAATGAAATTATATGAAGAAGGACTCATAATGTTGGACAACCCGATTAAGAACTATGTTGAGGGACTTGAGGGTAGGGTTGGAAAAATTACAATGAGGGAAGCATTGGCGCATCAGGCGGGACTGCAACCGTGGATACCTTATCATAAGATAATAAGGAAGCGAAATGGACACTTTCGACAAAAGGATATTATTACCGAAAGTAAAGATGGCTATTCATTTGAGATTACTGATAGTCTATACCTAAATAATCAGTTTTACAAAAGACGAATCAAGGAATTGATTAAGAAAAGTAAGGTCAAAAAGAACCCTTTGTATCAATACTCAGGGCTGTTTTTTTATTTAGTACCTGAAATCGTACTCAATCTTACGGGCATTAGTTTTGAAGAATATCTCAAAACTGAGTTTTATTTTCCATTAGAGGTTCAAAGCCTTGGGTTTAATCCTAAAAAAGAATTTAGTCTGAATCGAATTCCACCAACGGAAATTGATACTTTTTTTAGAATGGAAGCAATCCATGGAAAAGTTCATGATGAAGGGGCCATTATGATGGGAGGTGTCTCGGGAAATGCAGGTCTTTTCAGTAATGCCGAAGATCTGGCTTCAGTAATGGCTTTTCTTATGGATTACGGAAAAACGGATTCCCTTAGTTTACTGTCTCCCCAAACAATAAATCTTTTTACTTGCTCCCACTATTCTAGCCAAGGCAACAGAAGAGGATTGGGGTTTGATAAACCACTATTATCCTACGATTCATTACTAAGTTCAGTAGCAAAAAGTACGAGTTTCCGAAGTTTCGGTCATACTGGTTATACAGGGACTTTGGCTTGGGCTGATCCCGAAAACGACCTTATTTTTATTTTTCTTTCCAACCGTGTTTATCCTTCTAGAGACAACAAAGCACTTTACCAATTAAATGTAAGACCAATGATTCACCAAATTCTTTATGACTACTTAGAGGCTAGAAAAATAAAAAAATCATTACCTGTTCTAATCGGGAATTAGGCAATCACTATTTTTTATTTAAAATGATTCTAAATAGCAGCATATAAACCTTTCTATTTCAGTATAAAGTATTGATTATTAGTTGATTAAGTATCCAAACTGCATGGGGTAGGAGGACTCAGTTCACCTATCTTATGAAAAACAGCACCCCCATATTACTTTTGTCGTCGATGGATTTCAAGTCATCAAAATACATGCTAAAAAGAACACTGATTTCAGCGAGAGCCTTTTTCACTATTACTCTTGTATATACCGTATTATTAAGTTCTTCAGCGCAAGAAATACCTACTGACCAAGCAATCATATCAGCAGGTGAAGCTAATTACAAAGCCAACTGTACGCAATGTCATCAGATTTGGGAAGTTAAACTAGGTCCTGCCTTAAATGGAGTTTATGAAAGAAGATCTATAGAGTGGTTGAATGCCTGGATTAAAAATTCTCAGGCACTTATTGCGTCTGGAGACGAACAGGCAGTTGCTCTTTGGGAGGAATACCAGCCAACCGTTATGCCCGCTTATCCATTTACAGATGAGCAGGTAATGGAATTGATTGCTTACATAAAAGCAGAAACAGACGCAGGGCCACCAAAAGAAGAAGTTGTAGTTGCAGAAGGTGGTGGAGGACAAGGATCCGGAGATTCAGTCTCATCATCCTATTTAATAGCGATCATCGTTATCCTGATTGTTGTTTTAATTCTCGCTCTTGCAGCATTAAGTGTTGCTATAAGAACGCTCATCAATTATTTAAAAGAGAAGGATCTTGATGAAGATCAAGAAGAGATAGTAAGCCAAAGTTTTTCGTTTGGTGATTTTGTTAAAAGCAACTCCTTCTTGGGAACCGTAGTATTCATTGTTACCATCATTATTTTAAAAACATTGATTGATGGAGCTTTTACTATAGGTGTTCAGCAAGGTTATCAGCCAACTCAACCAATCGCTTTTTCACATAAGTTACATGCAGGTCAATATGAAATAGATTGTCAATATTGTCACACAGGAGTAAGAAAATCAAAATCTGCAAATATTCCTTCTCCTAATATCTGTATGAATTGTCATACGCAGATTAAGACGGAATCAGAGGAGATTCAAAAAATATATGCTGCTATTGACTATGATCCTAATTCGAAAACATACGGCGAAGATACCAAGCCAATTGAATGGGTAAGAGTTCATAATTTACCTGATCTGGCATATTTCAATCATTCTCAACACGTGAATGTGGCTGAGCTGGAATGTCAGACATGTCATGGACCCATAGAGGAAATGGAAGTTGTCTATCAATATTCTACCCTAACTATGGGATGGTGTATTAATTGTCATAGAGAAACTGAATTGAACACAAAGGGTAACGAATATTACGATAAGTTAGTGAAATTACATTCTGAACAGAGTAAGGATCCGATGAAAGTAGAAGATATAGGAGGTTTGGAATGTGCTAAGTGCCATTATTAAAGAAGTGGACAGGATAAGATGAGAGAAACTAAAATATACTGGAAGGGATTAGAAGAACTTGATAATTCACCTGAGTTCCAAGAACGCGCCTTAAAAGAATTCCCTGAATATCTCCCAATTAATGGGAACGATAAAGGAGAACCATCTAGAAGAGATTTCTTAAAAATGATGGGTTTTAGTATTGCGGCAGTTTCAATGGCAGCCTGTGAAGCTCCGGTAAGAAAAGCCATTCCTTACGTTAACAAACCTGAAGAAGTTGACCCTGGTATACCAAATTTATATGCTTCAACTTATGCAATGGGTAATGACGTCACCAGCGTAGTTGTTAGAACACGTGAGGGTCGGCCCATTAAGATAGAGGGAAACTTACTCTCAAAAATGACTGGATGCGGAACATCTGCTCAAATTGAAGCCTCTATTCTTTCTCTGTACGACGCCGAAAGATTACAAAACCCGAAAGTAAATGGGGAGAATACGGATTGGGATTCTCTTGACAATCAAATAAAATCGGAACTAGCAGCAAATACAGAGAAAATTTCGATCGTTTCTTATTCTAATTGTAGTCCAAGTACCACACGTGCGATTCAAGAATTAAGGAATAAATTCGGTGAAGTAGAGCATATTCAATATGATCCTGTTTCTGTGAGTGGTCTTTTAGATGCTTATGAACGTGCAACCAGTCAGCGTATATTCCCTATGCATGACTTTTCGAAGGCAAAAACCATTGTTTCCCTGGCATCAGATTTTCTTAACTGTTGGCCGAGTCATCAACTTGCCAATGGGCAATTTGTCCAGACCAGACAGCTAGGTTCGGATAAAAAAGACATGTCCAGGTTGTATGCATTCGAATCCAACCTGTCTTTAACTGGATCTAACGCAGATTATAGACAGCCAATTAAGCCTTCTGAGGAAGCACTTTACGCTGCAAATCTTTACAATTTACTTGCATCGAAGCTAAACGCCGATCTTATCAAAATAAAGAAAATTGATGATTCAGCAATGCTTCAAAAGGCCGCTAATGATTTACTAAGATCACGAGGTAAATCTCTGGTAGTTAGCGGTTCTAATGATGTGAACATTCAACTTCTGGTAATAGCAATAAACGACCTTTTAGGGAATTATGGAAATACCATCGATTTATCAACGGTATTTAATACCAGAAAAGGTAGCGATAGACGTTTTGAAGCATTTATCAATGATGTTAAGGCAGGACAGGTAGACACAGTAATCTTCTATAACTGTAATCCAGCTTATGATCATGTGTTGGGTTCTAAATTAATCAACTCACTTGGACGAGTAAAAACTACTATTTCCACTTCAGACCGGATGGATGAGACAACCAGTTCTGTTAAGTATATTGCACCAGATAACCATTACCTGGAGTCCTGGAATGATTACGAACCAATTACCGGGCATTTATCTCTCGCACAACCTGCTATCAGCAATATTTTCAATACAAGACAAGCTCAAGAATCTTTTTTAAGATGGAGTGATAATAATACGAGTTATTACGACTTTTTAAAAGAACAGTGGAAAGGTTACAGCACTTCAGATTTTGAAATGTTTTGGAAGAAAAGCCTGATGGATGGAGTTTTAGAAACCGGAATGGAGGATAATCCCTTACAAGTATCTGTTGATGTTGTTTCTATGGGTAATAACACCTCACTCTTTAATCCATCCTCGGGAATGGATCTCGTTTTATATGCAAATTCTTCTATTGGTGATGGAGTCCAGGCTAACAATCCTTGGCTTCAAGAGATGCCCGACCCTATCACTAAAGCTTGTTGGGATAATTATTTCACTGTTTCGCCTCGTCAAGCTAGAGAAAACGGTTGGGAAGTTAAAAATGGGGATATGGACTTCAAAATTGCTACTCTGACGGCGAATGGAGTTTCTGTTTCTGCCCCTGTCATATCACAACCTGGTCAAGCGTACAACACGATTGGACTGGCGCTAGGTTATGGACGAACAAAAGCTGGGAAAGTAGGGAATAAAATTGGAGTAAATGCGTATCCTTTAATCGTTTCATCAAATACGGGTCTTGACTATTCCGTTTCAAATGTTAAGTTTGAGGTATCTGATGAACAACAAAAGGTAGCCCAAACCCAAACGAGTCAAACCTTTGCAGGACGAGAAAATGTGATACAGGAAGCCACATTAAAAGAATATCAAAAAGACCCACAGGCAGGTAGAAATACGCCTAAGATATCTGCTGCTTCAGGGGACAAGCTAAAGCCCTATGCAGTTTCACTTTGGAAAGGTCATGAATATGCCAATCATCATTGGGGAATGATGGTAGACCTCAATTCTTGCACCGGATGCGGTACTTGTATTGTCGCTTGCCAGGTTGAGAATAATATCCCGGTTGTTGGAAAAGAGGAGGTATTAAATCGCAGAGAAATGCATTGGATACGCATTGACCGATATTATAGTTCAAGACCTGAGGATGAATTGACGGATGAAGATAAAAAGATGATGACGGTGAAGCAGAAAGAACTTGCTGCAGAAAATCCTGAAGTCGTTTTTCAGCCGATGATGTGTCAACAGTGTAACAGTGCCCCTTGTGAAACAGTGTGTCCGGTAGCCGCTACCACACACAGTAGTGAAGGTCTGAACCAAATGACTTACAATAGATGTATAGGAACAAGATATTGTGCCAATAATTGTCCATACAAAGTGCGAAGATTTAACTGGTTTAAATATCATGATAACGAAAAATTCGATAAAAACCTGGCCATGAACAATGATCTGGGTAAGATGGTTTTGAATCCAGATGTGACAGTAAGAGCAAGAGGGGTTATGGAGAAGTGTACGTTCTGTGTGCAGCGAATACAAGCAGGCAAGCTTAAAGCCAAATTAGAAAGAAGGCGTCCGAAAGACGGCGATTTTGAAATGGCTTGTACAAATTCGTGTCCTTCAGATGCGATGATTTTTGGAGATATGAAAGATCCGGATAGCAGAATCTCCAAAGCGCTGAAAATAAAGGAAATGAAAAATGGTGTTGAGGCACAAGAGCCGCGAGCCTATCATGTACTTGAGGAATTAAGAGTAATGCCAAATATTTGGTACCTTACCAAAGTGAGAAATAAAGATGAAAACGATAAAATAGAAGCATAATGGCTGAAGCTACAATTTCATTAGCACCAGAGAAAGAAAAAGAAGTAGATATCCCCCACGAGGCCGGCCATTCTGAGGCCAAAGTTCGTATTCCACTGGTAACTGGAGGAAAGACTGTTCATGATGTTACAGAAGATATTGCAACCAGAGTAGAACAAAAACCTACACTTACCTGGATGCTTGCAATGGCAGTTTCATTAGGCTTGTTATTAATAGGTATTTATGCGGTGTTTATTCTTTTATGGGAAGGAATTGGTTCGTGGGGATTAAATAAGACTGTTGGATGGGCTTGGGATATCACCAACTTTGTTTGGTGGGTAGGTATCGGACACGCAGGAACGCTAATATCTGCTGTTTTATTACTCTTTAGACAGAGATGGAGAATGTCTATCAACAGAGCAGCTGAGGCGATGACGATATTTGCTGTAATATGTGCAGCTCAGTATCCATTATTACACATGGGTAGACCATGGATTGGAATCCTTTGGGTATTTCCTTTGCCTAATACATATGGATCCCTCTGGGTTAATTTTAACTCGCCTCTATTATGGGATGTATTTGCCATTTCTACTTATTTTTCGGTTTCTTTAGTTTTTTGGTTCATAGGATTAATACCTGATTTTGCTACTATAAGAGATAGAGCAAAAAATAAGATATCAAAGATTATTTATGGAGCGCTGAGTTTTGGATGGACCGGAGCGGCCAGAGCGTGGGAGCACTACGAAACAGTTGCACTAATACTTGCAGGTTTGGCAACTCCGCTTGTACTTTCTGTGCATACTATCGTATCATTCGATTTTGCTACATCAGTGATACCGGGATGGCATACTACTATTTTCCCACCGTATTTTGTGGCAGGAGCGATCTTCTCAGGTTTTGCGATGGTATTAACGTTATTGATTGTAACCAGGAAGGTGTATAAGTTAGAAGATTATATTACCATGCAGCATATTGAACTGATGAATATTGTGATAATTGTAACAGGTTCAATCGTTGGTATAGCGTATATAACAGAATTTTTTATCGCATGGTACTCTGGGGTGGAGGCAGAACAGTATGCGTTCATAAATAGAGCGACAGGTCCTTACTGGTGGGCTTATTGGTCAATGATGACGTGTAATGTGATCTCGCCTCAACTGTTCTGGTTCAAAAAGATACGAACAAATCTTGCAGCTACTTTTATTATATCGATAATCGTGAATATTGGAATGTGGTTTGAACGATTTGTTATCATTGTTACCTCACTGCACAGAGACTTCTTACCATCTAGTTGGGCCATGTTTTACCCAACATGGAATGATATAGGAGTTTATGTATTCACTTTTGGTTTGTTTTTTACTGCGTTTTTCTTGTTTGCAAAATTTTTCCCTGTGATTAACATGGCAGAGGTAAAAAGTATTGTTAAAGCAACAGGTGAGCGGATAAAATCAGAAAAATAATATGGCGCAAGGAACAAGTTATGTATTAGGTGTTTATGACGATGAAGATGTCTTACTGTCTGCTGTTAAGAAAGTTCGGGAAAAGGGTGTTAAAATAGAAGAAGTTTACTCTCCATTCCCTGTTCATGGACTTTCTGATGCATTGGGAATAAAGAGAAGTTGGCTTTCTATCGCAGCATTCCTTTTTGGAATAACAGGTACTAGTCTAGCCCTCGTTATGCAAATTGGAATGATGTATGTAGACTGGCCTATGATCATTGGCGGTAAAGATTATTTACCGTTTCCATCTTTCGTTCCGGTAACATTTGAAATGACGGTTTTACTTGCCTCTTTTGGAATGGTTGGCACTTTTTTTGGAATTACGAATCTGAAACCCTGGGGGAAGCCAAGAATTTATGATATTCGAATCACGGATGATAAACATGTAATGGCTATTGATTTGGATAAAAACAATATTGTAGAAACTGATATTAAGAAAGCATTGCAAATTAGTGGTGCAGTAGAAGTTAATTACAAAAAATTTGGATAACTATGGTTGATAGGTTGTTCAAATATTCTATTGTATTGGCAATCGGTATTTTACTATCATCCTGCGCTGCAGGACCCGATAATACGGGTATAGAATATGCACCGCAGATGTATCATACTACTCCCTACGAGCCATTGACACAAATAACCGATAAGGACTTTGGATCCTGGCTTGATTCCAATGAAGAAGATGGTCATAGTGAATTTTATAATTCTAACCCGTATAATCCTCATAGTATGACTATGAGAAGGCCTGTTACCAATACGATAAAACGCGGAACGATACTCCAAAAAGATTTCAATGAAAAAGAGCTTGAAATGGCAGCAACAAATTGGGTGAGCCCATTTGACTCATTGCGAAATGAAGATGTTCTTAAGGAGGGTAAAGTATTGTACGACAGATTCTGTGAGCATTGTCACGGTGCCAAAGGAGCCGGTGATGGTTTAGTTGCAGAAAAATATGCCGGTGTAGCAAACTTAAATGGAGCCGCATATTTGAATATTACGGAAGGTCACATTGTACATGTCATTACTTACGGAAAAGGACTCATGGGTGCTCATGGGTCTCAAATTAGTTTAGAAGATAGATGGAGAATCGCAAAGTATGTTAAAGAAATGCAAAACGCAAACTAAGTCAAAGAATGGTATTAGAGGAAAGGTATGACTTTACATCAACTGCCAAAAAGAGGCTCATAACACTATTTATCGTTGGGATCATCTTAACAGTTATTGGATTCTTTACCATTGGAAGTGGCGATGGAGAGTCCCATTCTGAAGTTGGCCATGATACGCATAGTGCAACACCATATGGTGAATCGGATCAGATTGATGCAGGGGTATCCAATGAACTTGCTTCTCACAATAATGACAATGTTTCTCAAGAAAGTAAAGACCACCATGATGAGGAGCCATATGGTGATGAAAACGCTAAAGAACCTTCGCATGATGAGAATCATGAAAAGTCATATGAGCATGGACATGGAGAAGTGAAGCACAGCCAGAATAGTGAAGGTCATCATGGTGATGGAGGCCATCATGGAGCAAGCCCCAATAAAAAGAGGTTTTTATCAAACTTATGGATCAATAGCATATTCTTTGGTGGATTATCTATCATCGGCGTCTTTTTTTTCTCAATCCAATATGCTGCTCAAGCGGGTTGGTCGGCAGGGTTAAAGCGAATTCCCTTTGCTTTCGGCGCATGGTTGCCCATAGCTTTTTTGACTTTACTGGGGGTTTTCTTATACGGAGGCCATGATTTATTCCATTGGACGCATGCAGATCTTTATACAGGTCCTGAGCCTGATAAAATCATGCAGGGAAAAGCATCTTATTTCTTCTTCCCATTGGAAGCTGGTTCTTTTCCGCTTTTCTGGGTAGCCAGATTAATAATATTTTTCTTAGTGTGGTATTTGTTCTTCCGAAAATTAAGGGCGCTTGCATTTTCTGAAGACCTCGAAGGAGGAACACGAAAGTGGTACCGGCTCAGATCTATCTCAGCCATATTTTTAGTCTTTTTTGCTGTATCTTCATCTATTGCGGCATGGGACTGGGTGATGTCTGTAGATCCGCACTGGTTTAGTACCATGTTTGGTTGGTACGTATTTGCCAGTTGGTGGGTTTCTGGCCTTGCGCTATCGCTCTTCCTTGTTCTATTCTTAAAGGATAAAGGACTGCTTTCTGTGGTAAATGAAAACCATATTCATGATATGAGTAAGTTCGTTTTTGCATTCTCTATATTTTGGACTTATGTATGGTTTTCACAATTTCTTTTGATCTATTATGCACATATTCCAGAGGAGACTATTTATTTCGTAGAGCGATGGAAAAATGATCATTATGCACCTGTTTTTTTTATCAATTTGATCTTAAACTTCTTTCTTCCATTCTTGTTATTAATGACAAGAGATTCAAAACGACATTCACGTATTTTAAAAGTAGTAGCAGCTATCGTAGTTTTTGGACATTGGATTGATTTCTATTTAATGATATCCCCTGGAACTGTAGGGGAAAATGGTGGATTTGGATTTATGGAGTTGGGTATTATTTTAGTTTATTTAAGTGCTTTCTTATTCGTGGTGTTTAACGCACTTGCCAAAGCTTCACTTTTCGCCAGGAATCATCCAATGTTACAGGAAAGTCTTCAACATCATATTTAATAGTAGCAGATGAGATTATGTTGAATTTAATTATTATAATAACAGTAATCCTGATAATAGCAGTTGTATTTACCGCTTACAGAGTAACCACTCTGGTAGATATCATTAAGAAAGAGAAAAAAAGTGGAGATGGATTAGATGTTCCTAAAAGTAATAGCCGTCAAGGTGTTTATTTGGTGTTATTCTTAGTAGTCGGTATTGCTGCATTTTTCTATTTCTCTGTTAAAGAATATGACACTTACAGTTTGCCTATTGCATCCGAACACGCTGTAGTTACAGAACGTTTGTTCTGGATTACTATGGCTATAACAGTATTCGTCTTTATTGCCACGCAAATTTTCTTGTTTGGATTTGGTTGGAAATATCGATATAAAAAAGAGAACAAAGCTTCTTATTATCCACATAACAATACATTAGAGCTAGTTTGGACTATTGTTCCAGCAATTGTCCTCGCATGGTTGATTATTTCGGGGCTCAAGCAATGGAATGTAATTACCGGCCCTGCTCCCGAAAATTCAGAAATCGTTGAAGTGGTTGGTTATCAATACGCATGGGGCTTTAGGTATCCGGGAAAAGATAAAGAACTTGGTGACTATGATTTTAGGAAAATTGATGCAATTAATGCTTTGGGCATTGATCTTTCTGACCAAAACGGTCATGACGATTTTTTGGCTACACAACTTGTTATTCCTAAAGGTAAACCTGTTCATCTTCAGATAAGAGGGAGAGATGTCATTCATAGTGTTTATAATCCACACTTTAGAATCCAAATGAATGCTGTACCGGGAATGCCAACACGACTTTGGTTTACGCCTTCGGTGAGCACAGCCGAAATGCGAGAAACGACGGGTAATCCGGATTTCAATTACGAACTAGTCTGTAACAAAATTTGTGGGAAAGGACACTACAGCATGAAAGGAATTATTACGGTTTTAGATCAAAAAGAATATGATGATTGGTATAAAGAGAATCAGAAAAATACTTTTCTCAAGCAAAACCCTACTTATATAAGCAAAGTGCCAGATAATCTCAAAGAGGCTGCGAAAATTGCTTCAGGAATTGAGAATACATCAAACGAACAAAAGGTTGTGACCATGTCTAGCAGTTTTAAATAAAAAAATTATGTCAATAACGGATATAGAACTTCAAGAAGATTTAGCCCATCACGACGATCATCATGATGAGCACCATGAACAAAGTTTTGTGACAAAGTACATATTCTCTACAGATCACAAAACTATAGGTAAGCAATTCTTGATTACGGGTATTTTTTGGGCATTGATAGGTGGAGGTTTGTCCCTGATATTTAGGTTACAGCTTGGTTTTCCTGATATGGATTTAGAATGGCTTAGACCAATCCTGGGTAAATGGATAACGGATGCAGGAAAATTAGACGCTGAGTTTTATCTGGCGCTGGTAACAATGCATGGGACAATTATGGTATTTTTTGTATTGACTGCAGGATTAAGTGGTACTTTTTCTAACTTTTTGATTCCGCTGCAGATCGGAGCGAGAGATATGGCTTCAGGTTTTATGAATATGCTCTCTTATTGGTTTTTCGTCGCCTCCAGTGTAGTGATGTTTATTTCCTTATTTATTGAAACAGGACCTGCAGGGGGAGGATGGACCATCTACCCGCCACTCAGCGCTTTGCCTCAAGCTATACAAGGTTCCGGTATGGGAATGACCCTCTGGTTAGTTTCTATGGCATTATTTATTGCCTCTACTTTATTAGGAGGGATCAATTATATTACTACTGTCATTAATTTAAGAACTAATGGGATGTCCTTTTCAAGGCTTCCTTTGACCATTTGGGCCTTTTTTATTACTGCTATTTTGGGTTTGCTTTCATTTCCAGTTCTGTTATCCGCGGCTTTACTTTTAATCTTTGATAGGTCATTTGGGACAAGTTTTTATCTATCTGAGATCTATATTGCTGGTGAAGCACTCCCAAACATCGGAGGAAGCCCGATTTTGTACCAACATTTATTTTGGTTTTTAGGACATCCAGAGGTTTACATAATTATACTTCCAGCATTAGGTATTACTTCAGAAATTATAGCTACAAATGCAAGAAAACCAATTTTTGGTTACAAAGCTATGATCGGCTCCATGCTAGGTATTGGCTTTTTATCATTTATTGTTTGGGCGCATCATATGTTTGTAACAGGTATGAATCCATTTTTAGGTTCAGTCTTTACTATCCTTACACTGGTGATAGCTGTTCCTTCTGCTATTAAAGCTTTTAATTATATCACCACTTTATGGAAAGGAAATATTGTGTTTACTCCTGCCATGCTCTTTTCTATTGGATTGGTGTCTTTCTTCATTTCTGGTGGACTTACCGGGCTATTTCTTGGCAACTCCGTCCTTGATATCAATCTTCATGATACATATTTCGTTGTAGCACATTTTCATTTGGTAATGGGAAGTGCAGCGTTTTTTGGATTGGTTGCAGGAGTGTATCATTGGTTCCCAAAAATGTTTGGAAGAATGATGGACGACCGGTTAGGTAAATTCCATTTTTGGCTGTCTTTTATAGGCATTTATTTAGTCTTTTTCCCATTACATTATATTGGTATTGCAGGGTTTCCACGAAGGTATTATTCATTCACTTCATTTGAGACCTTCAATATATATGGTGACCTTAATGCGCTTGTTAGTGTAGCTGCAATCTTGACATTCGCTGCACAATTTATTTTCTTATTTAATTTTTTCTATAGCATATTTAGAGGAAAGCTTGCTCCTGCAAACCCTTGGAAATCAAATACACTTGAGTGGACTACACCAAGATATCCCCAACATGGAAACTGGACCGGAGCAATACCCAATGTATATAGATGGCCCTACGATTACAGTAAGCCAGGTTCAAAAGACGATTATATTCCTCAAACAGTTCCATATTCACGAACCCCAGAATCTAATCTTGAGCATGAAAACGAAATTGCTGAGAGAGAGGGTACGTCTGGGGTAGAAAAGGTGGATGTTTAGCCGGAAGTTGTTATTGAAAATTAACACACTTACTACAGGGTCAGTGTTTGTTCTTATTCTGATTGGTAGTATTGTAAGGAGCTTAGGTGCAGGTATGGGTTGTCCGGATTGGCCAAAATGTTTTGGTTCGTATGTTCCTCCAACCACACTCATGGCTCTTCCTGACAACTATTTAGAAATTTTTAAAGACCAAAGGCTAAGGAAAAATGAACGTTTGGCAAGGACTTTCAATAGATTGGGTTTTCAAGAATTGGCTTATAAAATAACCAATGATCCCTTTGTCTTGGCCGAGCAGGAATTTGATGTGACGAAAGCCTGGATCGAGTACATCAACAGGTTAGTTGGGGTCTTAATAGGATTTTTTGTGTTCGCCAATATGGTTTTGTCCTTTTCTCTTAGTAAAAAAGATAGATGGATTCCAGTAGTAGGAGTTGTAATATTTATTCTTACTGGATTTCAGGGATGGGTAGGTTCTCTAGTTGTTTCTACTAACCTTTTGCACGGTTTCATCACATTTCATATGTTGTTGGCTCTACTTATTTTGTCTCTATTGATATGGATGAATGTCAAAATCAAACAACAGCAAAGATTTACCGATAGACCTATTTTTTTGGTATGTACTTTATTATTCATTCTATGTATATCACAGATAGTATTAGGCACTGAAGTAAGAGGGGCAGTTGATGATTTAATTGTGTCTAATAAGGTGCGAGATAATTGGGGGAAGTACCTTTCTATGACCTCTTTTTATATCCACAGATCTTATTCCTGGCTCATATTGATCGGTGCAATCATAATATTTTATTTGATTAGGAGAGGGGGATATCATAGAATGATACCCACTTCCCTGCAACTTTTGACATTGGTTTTTTTAGCTATGCTTGCCGGTATCGGCATGGTTAGATTTGGTTTTCCTTTTTGGTTACAGCCGCTGCATCTAATAATTGCCACCGGGATTTTTGGCTTGCTTTTTTACTTAGTTTTACGTTTTAAAATTTCAAATTGAATTCAATAGTTTCCCAGATAGAATTATCAAGACGAGAAAAGCTTAAAGCTTATTATGAGCTTATGAAGCCAAGGCTCTCTTTTTTAGTCGTTTTTTCATCTGGATTTGGATACTTACTTGCCACGCCTCTTTCTGAAAATTGGCTATCGTTTATTGTTTTTCTTATTGGAGGCTTTCTGGTTTCAGGATCGTCAGTAACGATAAATCAGATTGTAGAGAAGGAGTTCGATGCGGTAATGAAACGGACAAAAAACAGGCCCATTCCTACCAGGAGAATTTCTAGTGAAGAAGCGTCTTTCTTCAGTATAATTTCTGGTTTAGCCGGGGCTTATTTGATCTATTATTTTACTACTCCATTAGCAGCTTGGTTATCCATATTGTCCTTGATATTATATGCTTTTATTTATACTCCTTTAAAAAGGATAGGAAGTATTGCTGTCTTTGTAGGCGCCATCCCAGGGGCTTTGCCTCCACTTATAGGATGGACCGCTGCATCAGGAGTGATTTCCTACGAATCAATGGTTATCTTTAGTATTCAGTTTGTTTGGCAGTTTCCTCATTTTTGGGCCATTGCTTGGATTTCTGATGAAGATTATAAAAAAGCGGGGTTCAAGTTACTTCCCGGAGGAGGAGGGAAAGACTTGAACACTGCAATTAACATAATGATATATACTTTGTTTTTACTACCTCTAGGTCTATTACCTACTTTATTTGGGTTGACTGGATTAACTAGTGCGCTAATTGCAACAACTTGTGGGATACTGTTTCTCGCTACTACCTTTAGTTTAATGAAAGACACTACAAATGAGAGGGCAAAGACTATCATGTTTAGTTCTTTTATTTATTTGCCCATCGTCCAAATCACTTTTTTGATGGATAAACTTTAATTAATAAAATGGAAGCAACAAGTAACGTAAGATCAATGCATCCACAGAAATTTGCCATGTGGCTTTTTTTAGTTTCTGTGATTATGATTTTTATTTCATTATCAAGTGCTTACATTGTCAAGAAGTCAATAGGTAATTGGGAGTACATTAATTTTCCTCCATTATTCAGAGCAACAACCGTTTTAATTATTCTGAGTAGTGTATCTATGCATTTTGCGTATCTCTCTGCTAAGAGAAACAATATTAGAAACATTAAAATCGGATTGATCATTACATCGGTTCTAGCATTTGCTTTTGTTGTAGGTCAATACATGGCTTGGGGACAGTTGGTAGATGCCGGACATTATTTTGTTGGAAATCCTTCGAGTTCGTTTATCTATGTCTTTACCGGATTGCATGTTGCTCACCTAATTGGAGCTATCATTTTCTTATTTATTGTCTTGGGACAGTCATTTCATTATCAGGTTCATTCTAAGAGCATGGTGCGAATAGAAATGTGCACTACTTTCTGGCATTTCCTTGGTGGACTTTGGCTGTATTTATATTTATTTTTAATTTTTAATAATTAGTATAGCAAACCAAACAGAATGGAAAACACCGCTGCAGTTATAGATAAGAGTAAACAAAATGTTTGGAGCGGTGGAATTGCTCCAATGAAAGCTAGTTATGGAAAACTCATGATGTGGTTTTTCTTGCTTTCCGATGCATTTACTTTCTCTGCCTTATTGATTACATATGGACTTATTCGCTTTAGTCACCCGGCCTATGATGGAACGATAGCAGATTTTAAGTTTTCGCAAGAATATTGGCCGGTACCTGATAAAGTATTTGAAGCTTTTCCCGGAATGCATGCTTTAGGTATCGAAAGTGCGCCATTGGTTTTTGTAGGTATCATGACCTTCATTCTTATCTTAAGTAGTGTTACGATGGTTTTAGCTGTGGAAGCAGGTGCCCGAATGGATAGAAAAGAGGTGGAGAAATGGATGCTTTGGACAATTTTGGGAGGTTTTACATTTTTGGGTTGCCAAGCATGGGAGTGGAGTCACTTTATTCATGGATCAGAGATGTCTATGAACGCTGTTGGAAATATAATAACGGGCGCTGGCCTTTCACAAAATCAGTATGGCCCTCCTAATTTTGCCGCTCTTTTTTTCTTCATTACAGGTTTCCATGGCTTTCATGTATTTAGTGGCGTTATGTTAAATTTCATTATCTTTTATCAGGCAATGGTGGGTATTTTTGATAAAAGGGGACATTATGAAATGGTAGAAAAAGTGGGCCTTTACTGGCATTTCGTTGATTTAGTGTGGGTATTTGTGTTTACTTTTTTTTATCTTATTTAACTATTAACTAACATATCATGGAACAGCAAACTTCACAAATACAGGTTAAACCGGCCGATAAGAAAAAAATTCAAAAAATATGGAAAGTGGCCGGTATTCTAAGCGGAATCACAGCTATCGAATTTATTATTGCTTTTACTATTGGTGCAGGAACAGCTAAGACCTTTTTGTTTATTGCTTTGACCATTTGGAAAGCATTTTACATTGTCTCTGAGTTTATGCACCTGGGTCATGAGAAAAGAAGTTTGAAAATGTCCATTTTGTTGCCTCTGCTCTTTGTGATTTTTCTTATTTTCATCATGATATATCAAGGCAGTGCTATCTATGATATGCTTAATGGTTAATTATCGTTGAATAAGGGATTAGCCCGACTTATTTTTTTGATCGTTTTTTTAGTTCCAGTAGGATGGTACCTTTTTTTGCAACTCTTTGGAGACAATAATTTTTCATTAAAATTAAAATACCCGATCAATGAGTGTGCTGAAATAGCACAAGTATTAATTGTTAAGCGTCCTGATTCTGTCTCCCTAGCCGAGAAGAATTACATGGATAGAGTAGCATATGCAGCAAAAGAGCGATCTGTCTTATTTATTGAAAAAGACATCGATTTTTTTGATTGCATCAATCAATCATCATCTGATTTAGTTTTAACTGATGAAAATGGGCTATGGGGGAACTATAAACTCTCTCGTGAAGGAGTTGATTTATTATTAATAGAGCTAGATATCCTTTTACTTCAAAAATCTTATGGAAAAGGAACTTACAGATAATAAGATTTACCTACGTGTCATTTATTTCGTCTCCATTGTTATTCCTGTAGTAGTGGCATTCTTGATTTTGTTTCCTTCGAAACTACCACTTTCAGGAGGTTGGGTTAAGATGTTACCTGGATTTCATGCTTTAATTAACTCTACAACGGTATTAACTTTAATTGGTGCCTTAGTGGCAATCAAGAAAAACAACGTCCATGCGCATCGGACTTTTATGTTTGTCTCGTTGTTCTTAGGAGCATTGTTTCTTGTTTCATATATCATCTATCATTCCAGTGTAGATTCTGTGAAGTTTGGAGACCTGGATCATGATGGGGTCGTAAGTGATGCTGAATTAACTAATGTCGGGGCGAGTAGAACGATTTATCTGGTTATCCTTGCGAGTCATATACTATTATCTATTTTGGTAGTGCCTTTTGTATTATTAGCATTTTACTACGCGTTATCGGACCAAATTGCTCGCCATAAAAAAATGGTAAAGTACACATATCCGGTTTGGCTTTACGTGTCGATAACCGGTGTTGTGGTGTATTTTATGATTAAGCCTTATTATTTTTAAATAGCATTATGAAAAGATTTATTCTTCTTTTTTTAAGCGCCTTGATTCCATTCATCACTTGGGCTCAATGTGCTATGTGTAGAACCCAGATTAAAAATAACGTAAGCAGCGGAGATACTACACTCGCAGAAGGTCTTAACAATGGCATCATGTTTCTTTTTTTCACTCCCTATATTGTTGTTATCGTTATTATTATTCTTTGGTATAGATACAGTAAAGTCAATGAAGGAAAAATCAGTCTTATCCAGCGTCTTAGAGGCCAGGTGCCCAAGGTGCCGTGAGGGAAAGCTATTTACTCACCCCATATTTCATCTTAAGAAGATGTTTTCAATGTATAAAAACTGCCCAATTTGTAAGTTGAGATATGAAAAAGAACCAGGTAATTTTTATGGGGCCATGTATGTGAGCTATGCATTTTCAACGGGTATTTTTCTAATTACTGCTTTTGTGTTGTATTATTTTTTTGGAGATCCTCCTCTCAATGTATATTTAATTACAACTTTGATTGTGGTGGTACTTCTTTTTCCTTTAAATTTTCGATACTCTCGCGTGCTTTTCCTCTATTTAATTTGGAAGAGTTGATCGTTGATTCAAGCTTGATTGGTATAACTTTTCCTCGTGAAGCTTCAAATTTCTGGATTTCTATTGATAGGCTGTGTTTTGTCGCTGCTAAGCAATCATTATTGGATCGATTGGGAACGGTATGCAATCAAGAGAGCAGAAGACAATCTATTTCAAGTAATTAAAGAGCAAAGATCTGATCTGGAAAAATGGAGAAGTGGAAAAAATACGGAGAATCTTTATCGTAAACGTACCTTATGCCAAGGTAGACTAGAAATATGGAGTGATGATCATCCATTTGATTATAACCTTTCTATTGATTCCATAGGGGTGATTGAAAATGATCATGGAGTATTTCTTTTCCAAACCATTCAAGATGCTGATTGTGAATATATCTCTGCGTATCCATTGTATCAATTTTACGAGATCAGCAATCAATACCTAAAAGAAAAACGTGGTGGAAAGCTTACGCATCATATAAAAGGCATATCAAAAAGTGCCGATTGTTCATTTGAAGGGTTGCTTAGATATAATATAAAACCACGGCCTAATCCCGTGATCGATGGCATCTTGGGTTTTTTGATTTTGCTTATTATAATCATTGAGTATATTAGATTCAGTAAAATCAGTTTCGTCTCATTCCTGATAGCTACATTTGTTTTTGTCTTTTTGCGGATAATTAGCCTTTATTTCGAGGCATTGGATTTGCTGTTCCGCTTCTTTTTGTTTGATCCGATCAATTTCACCTCTTCTTTTTTTAATCCAACCATAGGCGACCTTCTTGTCAATGCGATATTCATTCTCATACTAACTATTTTTTTGACTAAATACAGAATGCAATTCCCTAAACGCTACGGGAGGTTTTGCCTTATAGGGCTTTGCATTGGTCTATCACTACTGATTTTTCATGTACCATGGAGCATTCTCAATAATTCTCAAATTTCCTTGGATGTAGGAGAATCAATCCAATTTACGTTTTTGCGAGTTGTCGCTTACTCGTGCATACTCATCATTACTACCGCTTATTTTGTGTTTGTATTTTATTTATTGAGTTACTTGAAGTTTATTAACTATTTAAAGAGTGCGGGTGCTATAAGTACAATTGCAAGCCTGTTAGTGTTGGTTTTCAATCCTCTACTGGCGCTTCCTGTTTTTGTAATAGCAGCTTTGTTCTTTAGCTCATTGAAGGTTTCCTGGGGCATTTTTTTAGGGGATTTTAATTATTCCAATTTGCTTTTCATTCTTATAGTGGCTGTGAGCATTGGTGGAATATTGTCCTTCTTTATCTACAAACATGGCGAACGTGACGAGCTTTTTGCTAAGAGAATCTTTGCAAATTATCTCTTGCTAAAACGTGATGTTTTAGGAGAGTATTATTTGAGTCAAAGTGTTACCGAGCTATCCAATGATGCTAACTTAATGATTATTGCTAGTGAAGGTAGTAGGGAAAATTTAGAAGAAAGGATTCTAGACGAGTTTGTAAGCTCTTATTTTGGGAAGTACAACATTGAGCTCTTATTTCAGGACTATCAAAGGCTCAAAGTAAATACTCGATTCACACGAGAAAATGGCTTGCTTAAACCGGATAATGCTTCAGATTATGAGAATATTCATTTCATTGATGAGGGAACTAGCTTCAAATATGTTGCAAAGCTGAATATTGGAGATCTGGTTGCTTTGGTTATTTTTCGAATCAAGAAACGGGTCCCAACTACGGTTTATCCTGCCCTACTCACTGATAGTAAGTTTAACATTGCATCAGATGATTTTGACTATGCCGTGTTTGCAGGAAATGAAATTCTATTTCATCGAAGTAAGTTTGGACAAGGAGAGTGGCTTCAAGAAGAAGATTTTGAAAATAAAAAATTGTATGATAAAGGAATTGAGAAAAATGGTCGCCATTACTACGGCGTAGAGACGAATGATGGAAGGATTATCCTGATCATTTCTCAGAAATATCCAGTCCGATCAATGTTTGCCAATTTTTGTTTTCTTTTCCTCTTGCTGCTTTTTTCTTTTAGCCTTTACTGTGGCCTACTATCCGTCTACCTATCGCATAACTACACGTTGAATTTTACCAGCAAAATCCAAACATACCTGTCTATTACATTTATTGCACCTCTGCTCACAACGGGTTTTGCTCTTCTTACCACCCTCAATACTTCCTACAAAGAGGAAATCAATCGGTCTTATTTGAAACAGGCGCTTTACATTTCAGAAATTCTTTCAGAAAAATTGGAGAAAGAAACTGAAGACCACATACGATCGGAGCTACTTGCTGAAATAGGAGATTTTACTCAATCAGATATCAGTTTTTACAATTCATCCGGCTACCTTGTCAGCACCAGTCAACCTGATATTTTTTCCTTGGGACTTCAAAGCAACTTGATCAATCCTGTCGTATTTGACAAGCTTGTAGCTAAGGAAAACCAAAGTATGATCGCTGATGAATCTATTGGTGCGTTAGAGTATAAAGTATGCTATGCGGTAGTAAATGCACTAAGTAATGAAATTGCGGGCTTTATTGCTATGCCTTTCTTTGATTCCAAGAGCCACCTTCAAAAGCAACAGATAGACATTTTTGGCAACCTCATTATCATTTTCGGCTTCATATTTATTCTCGCTATACTTGTTGGCAATGTAGTATTGAATAATCTTTTACATCCTTTGAGGATGGTTGCAGGAAAAATTCGCCAAATCACGCTGCAAGATGTGAACCAACCCATTCAGTATGAGTCATCGGATGAAATTGGCTCTCTTGTGAAGGACTATAATCAAATGTTAATAAAACTAGAAGATAGTAAACGGGCATTGGCAAGGAGTCAAAAAGAAACAGCCTGGAAGGAAATAGCCAAACAGGTGGCTCATGAGATCAAAAACCCCCTTACCCCCATGCAGCTTAAAATTCAACAGCTCTTGAGAAGGTATGATAAAGACACCAAAGAGTATGATGCCTTATCTTCTTTGCTAACTCAGGTTGATACCTTAAGCCAGATTGCGGAATCATTTTCTGCATTTGCCGAGATGCCAGCTCCGGATAATCAGATCTTTCAATGGGGCGAACTCGTGGAAGAAGTGTCTCGATTATACCGTTCTGATAAAGTCATTATTGAGGTGGATTGTGAAGAAAATGTAAGTATTGAGGCTGACAAAGATATCTTTAGGAGAATTCTTAATAATATTGTGTTAAACGCTATACAGTCTGTTCGAAATGGTGAACCAAAGATTGAAATTAAGCTAAATAGAAAACCAGATAAATCGATATTGTCTGTAAAAGACAATGGCAAGGGGATACCAGATAACTTAAAAGATAAGATTTTCTTGAATTACTTTAGTACTAAATCCACAGGAAGCGGAATTGGCCTGGCTCTGGCCAAAAAAGGAATTGAAAATGCTGGAGGAAACGTATGGTTTGAATCTGTTCAAAATGAAGGGACGACCTTTTATCTTTCCATGCCCTTGGTTACTCGTTCTTAGTTTTTTTTCTATTACTTTTTTTGTTGATGCTCAGAATCTTAAGTGTAAGTCAATTCCAACCAATCAATCGTTCGTTCTGGATTCCCTCATCATTGAGCCAGGATCTATCACCAGCCGTTCTTCTTTTGACTTTGACGTTGAGAATAGAGTAATTCGTGTTCATTCAACCAAAGATTCTGTTCAGGTATGCTACAGGGTATTATCGTCCATCATAACACAACCTTTTATGAATCGGGATATAGCTAATTACGATACGTCAGGTGATGTGGAAGTGATAGCGGCAAATAAGGTGAATGTGATAGAAAAAGAACAACTATTCGATTTTGGAGGTATTCAGAAATATGGTGCGATTACACGTGGAATCACATTCGGTAACAGGCAAAACCTGTTGGTCAATTCCACATTAAACCTGCAGATGCAAGGCAAGTTGGATGAAGATCTTTATTTATCGGCAGTAATCACCGATCAAAATGTTCCCTATCAACCTGAAGGCAATACGCAACAGATTCGTGATTTTGACAATGTATACATCAAGCTATGTAATGATGACTTCGACATCACAGCAGGAGATATCGTTCTAAAGGAACCACAAAATGCAGGCTATTTTTTGAAATACTATAAAAACATCCAGGGACTTCAAGCGAGTTTGAGAGGTGGTCAGGATTGGGAGTATGTAAGTAGGGTTTCAGGAGCAGTATCAAAAGGAAAATTCAATTCGGCTTTGGTGGAACCAATAGATGGACTTTCAGGACCCTATAAATTGAGAGGTCCTCGTGGTGAGCGGTTCATTATTGTGTTAGCCAACTCGGAGAAAGTTTTTTTGGATGGAGAGCGATTAAAAAGAGGGTTTGACCGAGACTATGTGATTGATTATAATCTTGGTGAAATCACTTTCAACAACCACATAATCATCACCCAATTTTCCATTATTCGCGTGGATTATGAATATTCCGAACAGTTTTACAATAGATCCAATATTTCCACATTCCAATCACTGGAAAAGAACAATGTGCGGCTCTTTGCTAACTATTACAGGGAAAAAGATAATCCGAATAGAAATCTTGGATTCTCGCTAAATGAAGCAGACTTAGCTCAACTTCAACGCATTGGCGATAATGCGGATCAAGCGTTCATTACAGGCTTTGACTCGGTTGAGTTCAATGAGAATAGGGTGATGTATAAGCAAGTAGATACGGTTGATCGTAGTGGTCATTCTGCTACGATTTTCCAATATTCTACCGACCTTAACGAAGAGCTTTTCAGCCCTACTTTTTCAGAGGTTGGTTTTGGAAACGGCAATTACATACTTGAGGAGACGACGGTCAATGGAAAGGTTTATGAATGGGTGTCTCCGGAGAATGGCGTACCTAAAGGAAATTATGAACCTGGATCTTTTATCCCTTTACCAAATAAAAAGCAATTAATTACAATAGGAGGAGAGGTGACGATCTCAGGCTATGAAAATGTAAGTGTTGAGGGAGCTTTTTCCCAACAGGACAATAACCTGTACTCAGAGCTTCAAGATGATGATAACGATGGGCAGGCCCTCTTTGTATCCATAAAATCAAATGGGAGGGAGGCTTTTTTGCCCGGCTATTTATGGGAAGCTTCTTTGTCATTAGAATACGATCAGAAGGATTTTACTTTTATTGATCGTTATAGACCTCCATTGTTTGATCGTAACTGGAATTTTAATCAAAATAGTGGGACAAATTCCAGAGACCTCATCGTTTTCACAAACATAGGTTTGGTTAGAAATGATGGAAACAAGTTGATTTTTTCCCTTAATAGAAGAGAACGGGGAAACCAAATTAATGGTTGGCAACAACAACTAGTGCTAAATCAAGAGTTTGGAAACTTTCGTCTAAAATCCACTCATTTTCATTTAGATAATGATCAAAATCAAACTTCAACGTCATGGATTCGATCAAAATCAGATGTGAGCTATCGTAAATGGAAAATAGTTCCAGGCTTCATTTTTGAAATAGATGAAAACAAAATGCAGTTCCAAGACCGTGTGATCAGTACTTTAATGAATTTCAAGGCTTCTGAATTCTATCTTTCAAGTGGTGATTCTACGGAGTCAACTTTTCGCTTTGCATATCAAATTCGTGAAGATAGACTTCCTGTCAGTGGAGAGTTGCAAGACTATTTGCTTTCCAGGAATTTCAGGGGGTCATATGTCAAAAATGGCCGTAAAGGAAGGGTATCTTTTGATGTAAATTATCGCCATGTGGATGATCAACTCGACTTGAATGAGGGGCGGGATGAGGTAATCAATGGAAGACTAAACTGGTCACAGGAGTTTTTGAAGAGCATTTTGCGTCATACTTTTTCGTACAGTACTGGAAACAGCAGGGAGTTGCGAAGGGAGTTTGTTTACCTGCCCGTCAATACCGGAGAGGGGACACATACCTGGAGAGACAATAATGGTGATGGTGTTCAGGACTTAAATGAATTTTTTGAGGCAATCAATCCAGATGAAAGAAACTACGTGAAACTATTCACTCCTACCGACGAATACATCACCTCTTTTCAAACCTTCTACCTACATACCATTGATGTCAGAGCACCATCAAGTTGGAGAAATCAAGGAGGAGTGAAATCATTTGCTTATAGGTTTTCTGCTAATGCAAATCTAAATGTTAGCTATAAGACTACTTCCTCGGATTATTCAGATCGCTTGAACCCATTATCTGTCGATCTTAAGGATGAGGAGATCATCTCTATACAAAGCGCTAAACGATATACTTTATTTTTCAATCAGAATGGCAGAGGGTTTGGAGCAGACTTTACAAGACAAATCAACGACAGCAAGCAGCTACTTACACAAGGATTTGAAACGCGAGAGCGCAGTGAGTGGATATCAAATTTTAAATTGGGTCTTTCCTCAGAATACACTTTTCGGTTCACATCCTCATTCGGAAGTCAATTCAATAGGTCTGATTTTTTGGATTCCAGAAATTTTGACATCCACTCAAATGTCTTCAAACCTCAATTGATCTGGCAACCCAGCAACTATTTGAGGTTGATTGGCAGCTATGAAAGAAAACATAGTAAGAATGAATTTCTGGAAACCTCTCAAGAGTCATCCATTACACAATCCTACACAGGAGAGTTAACCTGGAACCAAACTGCCAGAGGATCTATAAGAGCAACCTTCTCAGTACGAATGATTAATTTCGAAGGTGATCCTTCGACTTACTTAGGCTATATCCTTTTAGATGGATTACAACCAGGCATCAACCAGACCTGGCAGCTCAATGTGCAACAACGCCTTTCGAAAGGAATGCAGATTTCTTTGTTTTATAATGGGCGAAAGTCAGAAGCTCTGCAAGCCATTCACACAGGAAACGTACAAGTCACTGCTTTTTTTTAAAAAAGAATTTTCTTCATGACTTGTATTGCACGATTTTTTGCTTTTTCAGATTTTAGTTGAAGATCAGTAGTTAGTGTCTCTAAGAAAACAGTATCTTTTGAAAGAAAACAATGTTTTTAGCTCATAGAGCGAGTTTTTTTGAGATTTCGATGTACCAATAGTCATTTTGGTCTCTGGGGATGATGCATAAGCACCCAAACCACAAGCTATCAGGGCCAGAACGGGAGATACGGACAAACAAGGACTGCGGAGGGTGTAGGAGAAGTTAATCTAAGATCCTATTTTATATAACTGATACCTGTTTTGATAACTTAACGACTGATTTATCTCTATCATTCCATGGATACGCTAATTTGGCCGTAGATTTTGCCCAATCACTACATAAATGGCCTGAATTGGGAACGGCTTTAGTTTTCTAAACCATTGGCTATACCAAAAAACTCAATTGGTAGATAATACCACGGTTCAAAATAAATAAAACCACCCAATATAATACACTACGTAGCGCAAGGTGGTGAGAATGATGAGAAAGAACCTGTAAGAAATTATTTCTATCTTTCTAACTCGATTTAAACTAGCAGAAGTCGGGGCGGCAGGATTCGAACCTGCGACCCCCTGGTCCCAAACCAGGTACTCTAACCGGACTGAGCCACGCCCCGAACTACCTCTCTTAGCTTATCAATTACCCCAATTATTAAATGGATCGCAAAACTAGAAATTCGACAGAAAATACACTATTTATCTTTTAGTTTTTTTAATTTATAAATCCTGGTCATGTTTCAAAATTTATTGGGCTAATCCACTATTATTCTCTGGATCATTTTACATAAGCTCAGCGCTTAACCCTATAAAGAATCAGAATTCCTGAATACTGCATTTGTTTCTTTGTTGGCTTTATTCTTAGGGCATATTATCGCTGGGAAGCTAAAAAATTTGCTTTTCACCGGAGAGGATATAATGCCATTATAAAGGCCAATCCTATTAGAAATATTTAAAGAGGGAAGCAAGGACCGCTAGTCCCGGATCTAGTGAAAAGAGGAATCAGCTAAATTGTCCCACGCTTTTATGAAAGTGTTCGTAAAGGAGTAAATTTAATTGAACTTTGAAAATTATTGAATAGTTTAATCTTTCTCCCTCTAGCGTAGGTCTTTCTCCGTTTGACGTATGTCACTCCTTTTTTTCAATTATAGGTTTGCTTTAACACTCAGAGTAATTCTAACAGAGTAATTCTAAATAATGACAGAAAATGAAGAGGATCATAATTAGCTTACTTTTAGGTATGATTACGCATTTGTCTATTGCGTATTCAGATCAATGTAGCGTAACAATTACCATCCTTGATCAAGATGCCGCTGAACTTACAGGAGCTTATGTAGAAGTTTCTTCAATTGCGTTAAAAGCCGTCTCTGATATTAATGGAGAAGTAACTTTTCTTCTTGATCAAGGAAAGGTTTATACAATCAATATACATTCAGTAGGTTTTGAAACCCTGAATCAATCCATTACTATTCCTTTTTCCAAATCCTATCGCTATTCATTTAAGCTGAATGAATCTACCACTGAGTTGGAAGAAGTTGTTATAAAAGGACAAAGTAGTGAAGAGCGAATTTTAAACCAGCCTCACAAAGCAGAATTCCTTAACCTGGATAACATCAGATCGCAGCCGGTAGAAGTAGTAAGCATTATTAACCAGATGCCAGGTATGCGTATTCGACAGAATGGTGGCGCGGGTAGTGAAGTCGACATTTCTATTAATGGAATTGGTGGAAAAGGCGTGAAGGTTTTTATTGATGAAATCCCAGTCTATCTACTTGGAGCTGGTTATGCTATAAATACTATCTCGCAAGGAGTCATTGAAAACATTGAAGTGTATAAAGGAACCATTCCGGTAAAATTTGGCTCAGATGCCCTGGGCGGTGTTATCAACATCAAAACCCGACAAAAGAACTCAGACTACCTAGATTTAAGCTATTCATATGGTTCTTGGAATACGCACCAAACCACGTTGAGTGTAAACAAACGCTTTGGGAAAAATCAGCGATTCAGCATAGGTGTTGAGGGATTTCAAACCTATGCTGATAATGATTATTGGATGGATGATGTGGATATTGTAATAGATGATCTTAACAATACCGAAAAAGGACGTGCACGAAGATTTAATGATGCATTTGATTCTAAGTTGGGGAGGATCACTCTGGGTGCACGCAATCTTTCCTGGGCAGATGAAATACAAGTTTTCTCATCACTATCAAGTGTTGACAGAGAGTGGCAACATGGTATTACAGCTGAAACTCCTTGGGGAGAACCTGACTCTGAGGAAGATTCCTGGAGCACCGCTTTTTCGTGGAAAAAGTTTGCAGGAAATGATAAATGGGATATCAGTCTTTCGGCAGGATACATTGTTAATAAATTAAACTTTGTGGATACGGCTCGGAAAATCTATTTCTGGGATCAGAATTTTGTACCTAAAACGCTTGCAGGAGAATCAGGTATTTTCGGCAACGGCACTACTCCTGAGGTTAATACAGACACCTATTTTGCCAGGCAAAATTTCAATTATGCCGTTAGTAAGCAGCACAATTTGAATCTGACTTTACTGTATTCAAAGGATGCCCTTTCGGCTTCCAATCCTGCATTTTCTCAAGAAGATCAGGAAGGCCTGGGAGAGCCTCAAGACCTCATAAAAAATTATACCGGTTTGGCTCTGGAGAGTAGAATGTTAGGTTCAAGACTTACCAATATTGTTTCTGTTAAGCACTTCTATCAACGATCCAAAGCTATTAGTTTTGAATTTGATGAAGTGGGTCCACTCGAGGAAAACACGTATTCCCTCTTTGGATATGGGGATGTGATCCGTTATCAGATCACAACAAATATCGTCGCCAATCTGGGTTATGAATTTACCATACGTCAACCTGATAGTGATGAATTGTTCGGAGATTTCATCCGAATAATTCCCAATCCGGATTTACAAGCTGAGGAAAGCCACAATATCAATGCAGGGTTAGAATGGAAAGATGCAGAAGGAAAATTTAATGCTGGCGCCTCGTTTTTCTATCGTAATACTTCGAATAAAGTGTTTCTTGTGGTTGCAAACCGTGCGAGTTCCCAATATAAAAATATTTCTCAGGTAGAAACAAATGGAATTGAGATTAATGCGGATTATCAATTGATTGATGGCTTGAAAATCTTTTTTAATGGAACCTACCAAAATGCGATTGCTAGAGACTTAGATACAAATGAAGGTTTTTCTGCCTCATCTATTGGTGAGAGGATACCTAATGAACCTTATCTTTTTGCTAATTTTATTACAGATTATTCTATACCTCAGTTGCCAATAAGCCGAGGCGAGATAAAACTTCGTTACAGCTTTAATTATGTGCATTCATTCTTAGCAAGTTGGGATCAAGATGCCAAGCAACAAGCCAATACCCCCACTCAAAAGATACATAACTTATCTGCAGTGTGGCTTGCTCCTGAAGAGCGGTGGAGCCTGGGTGTAGAATGTAGAAACCTCTCTGATGCACGTGCATTTGATAATTTTAATGTCCAAAGGCCGGGAAGAAGCATTTACGTCAAAGCAAGACTTTTTTTAGAAAAACTATAAGAATCACAATTTAACATTATGAAAAATCATCTTTATTCATTCACTAAACAAATATCGTTGGTATGGGTACTTCTGATGTTCGTCGCGCTCGGAGGCTGTGATGACGATGAGCAAGAAGTTGTGCCCGATCTACCGGAAGACGATGTGGTAGATACCCTGGAAGTTATAGCCAATGAATTTGCTATGGTTACTTCTACCTTGAATGCAGACGGGCAAACCCGTGCATTCTTCTTACAGCGGGTGTCTGTAGATTCTACCGGTTCAGTAGGTAATGAAAATGCCACCGAGTTAAGTCCGGCTACAGGTGCCATGGTTCATTCCTTTAATGGAACCGTTTATTTCAGTGATTATGCTATCGGACGAATGGTGAAATGGGACATTGATGAGTCCAATAATGCCACTAACTCCGGGGAGATGTCACTCACAGAACTTCAATTTCAAGGAAATACTGCTTTTAGAGACGCATCAACCGCATTTGTAGGAGGCATAAGTACGGACATCATCATTTTTAATCCTACTACCATGACAAAAACAGGAAACATCGATTTCAGAGCTTTCTCTAAGGTAGGAGAGTCCACTGATTTCTCTGTCGAAGGAGGAACTTATCAAGCAGAAGCGGTCACAGAAATTATTATTAGAGACAATTACCTTTTTGCTGCGTTAATGCCTCTTTCACGAATTGAAGGATTTCTCCCTGCTGAAATTGGATGTTCCATTATTGTAGTGGATTTGGACTTAGTCAACACCAACGAGACAGGCAACACAGATGCAGTAGTTAAGCGAATTTATGATGAGCGAGGGTCCTCAACAGGTGCCTGGGGATCAGGGGGAGGAAACTATTTTATGCAAATGGACGAAAACAATGATATCTACTTTCTCTGCCATAATTTTTGGGCCAATCCATCTTTACGACCAGCTTTTAACCCCGCCTGTGTTTTGAAGATTGCAGATGGAGAAACCGACTTTGACCCGGAGTATTATTTTGATGTAGAGAGTGTTTCCAGAGGTACAGGCAATGGTGTCATGAACTTCGAATATTACGGAAATGGGAAGTTCCTTGCGGCCGTGCAAGATCCTGAATCAATAGATCCTGAAAATCCCAATTCATATTTTGTAGATCCTATCTTTCAGTGGTGGAGTTTCGATCTTTACAATCAAACAGCTTCTATTGTTACCGAAGAATATACAAGAGGTGCTTTAGCCGCGGTTTCTTATTTTGAAGATGGATTCGGTTATGTTCCATTCGAAAGTAATGGAGAAAATTTTGTCATGAAAGTGGATCTCAATGACCTTTCTGCATCCAGGCACTTTGAAACTGTGGGACTGCCTCAGCTTTACAGCCTAGATTAACAGTGATTGAGGCAAGTTCAGCCTTATGGAAATAGCGCGATATATCATCCGGTTTCTTTTGGTATTGATTTTTGTATATGCAGGAATAGAAAAGCTATTCCTGCCATACAATCCTTCTGTCTTCAAATCAGATGTGGAGATGACCGATCCGAAATTTTTCGAGTTCTATGATTTTCTGATGGGTACGGGATATCTCTACTTCGTAGGGTTTTTCCAACTTCTTAATGGCCTGTTACTTGTTTTCAAAAAGACGTATTTGTTGGGTGCAGTAATGATGGTACCGTTAATGTTGTGTCTGCTAATGACCCAAGTATTTATTTCGAGATATACGGGGTTCATCATTTTTGACAGTGTCATTTTTCTGCTCAATAGTGTTTTGCTGCTGAGCCATTTCAAAGAATTAAAGGCTGTTTTTCTTAAACCACAGCTTAAATGGATATAAGGGATGTACAAAAGCAGTTCATATTTATAGGTCCTATAGGAACAGCTATGAGGAAACATCTAATTCTATTGGTTCTGGCTTTAATTTTTGGATGTAGTTCGGAAGAATTACCGGCCATTAAACAGCTAATGGAAATTCAACTAAACGATCAAACATTTACGTTCGCAGAAGATGAATCATTCGCTAATGAGAATTGTGAAAATATTTTCCTAAACACTTCTTATTTTATCGTAGATAGTTCAAGGGTTCGATTAGAAATAGCTATTACAACAGATGGACGAATAAAAGAGATTACCTATTTGGATTTTTCTGACGTGATAGGAAGGCAATTCAAAACAGCAGACTATCTTTCTTCAGAAGTTTTTTTCATTGAAAATTATGCCTTTTCTCCACTTGATAGGACCTTAAGTTTTGAGTTTGATGGGACTTTATATGAAATTGATGAAAGTCAAAATACAAAGTCAATAGCAGGTAAAGTGAAAATAGAAAATCTAAAAAGTATTGATTGCACGGCAAGTCAAAGGGAAATAAACGCTCACATTAATCAGGAAGCCTTTAATGTGGTGGATATTATAGGATTTACCTCACAGACAAGAAACAATCAGAATTCAATTACTTCATTTAAAAGCGTATGGAATGGTATTTCAGATGATGGTTTCAGCATTGCAATTGTAACCAGCGATGAGTTGAAAGATATGGATGTTGGTGTCTATTCCTTTAATGAAAATGATTCTATTGATCTTGTAACAGTTAGAAAGTATGAGGGAGCTTACGAAGCTATCGTGCTCAAGGAACGAAATGGTGAATGGAAAGACTTTCAATATGACGGTGAATTTGTCATTGAGGAACAAGTCGTCGATTTTTCTTCGATAACAAGAGGAAGATTTAGTCTAAAGGCGTATCAAAATGGCGAGGTTATTTATTCAATCACAGATGGTACATTTTCTATCTAATGACTCTTACTTCCAAAACTAACCGGTTCGTCCAATGACTAAAACCAACCTAATACACTTTCAATTGAAACCGATAAAGAAAATAATCAGATGGTTACTTGGGGCAGTTCTGCTATTCATTGCTATCATGGGAATAGTTGAGTTTTTCACTGTAGGGTATAACCCTCAAAATGAAGGTATTTTGCTTTTTGGCGATAAGTTTAGAGTTTTTTTTAACGCCATGATGGATACTTACCTAGGAATTAGCGTCCGTTTTTTTCATGTTCTGATTGGTATATTACTTTTTACGAAAAAGTATTGGTTCATAGGATTATTGATACATCTTCCGATCGCTTTCAATATTTTCCTCATCCACCTTTTTCATGATATTCCCTTTGCGGACCCTTTTTTCTTTGGTATGGGGATGTTTGTATCACTTTCCACTTTTATCCTAATTATCAGTGAAAGCGGTCATTTAAAACACTTTGTTATAAACTAAACTTCAGATAAATTGGATTTAAAGGATAAGCAAAAAAAATTCATTCTAAACGAATCTTTACTAAAGATAATGTGGAGGCTCTCTCTTCCTGCCATAGCTGCTATGGTGCTTTATGGATTGAATACCTTCATGGACACTGTTTATATTGGTCAATTAATGAATGAAACCGCCCTTTCTGGAGTGGCGTTGGCTTACCCTTTAACCTCTATCTTGCTTGGATTAGGTGCCTGGGCAGGAACGGGCGCAGCTAATCTATTGAGTATCGCTATTGGAGATGAAGATGAGAAGACACAAGTGAACATCCTTCCTAATGCCACCTTATTCGCAATTGCCTGTACATTTTTTATAGCTCTACCTGCGTATTTTTTTGCAGAGCCTTTGATTCGCATGATGGGGGGCTATGGAGCTATATTATCCGAGGGAGTTACCTATTTCAAAATTACTATGCTGGCATCTCCATTTTGGGTATATGGGCTTACGCTCAATATGATTATCCGTGGAGAGGGAAGGATGGCAACTGCTGCGCGTATGATGAGTTATGGACTCACGGTTAATCTCGTAGTCACACCAGTTTTCATAAGTGTACTGGATATGGGAGTGGCAGGTGCAGCATGGGGCACGAATATCGGCATGTTGATTTATTCGATTGTTGGTTATGTATATTTTCTAAAGGGGAGGGCATCCTTCACTTCAGAGATAAAATCCCTAAGATATAATAAAGAGGTTTTTCAGTTGATTATGAAAATGGGATTTCCGGGATTTATGATGGCGCTAACCTATCTGATTCAGGCCATTATTGTTTTCAATGCCATTGTCAATACCGGCACTGAACACGATTTGGCCTTTTTCGCAGCAGCTAATCGGTTGCATTTCTTTTTAATGATGCCCCTTATTGGTTTAATGCGTGCCTTACAGCCGGTGATTGGGATCAATTTTGGAGCGAAACTTTATGAAAGAGTCAAAGAGAGTTTTGTTTTGTTCTCAAAAACGGGCGTTTTGTTGATCGTACCTTTCTGGATCCTACTCACAGTGTTTCCAACTCTATGCATGCAGCTGGTATTACCGGACATGCTCTTTACCAAGCAGGATATTTTAAGTTTCCGAATTTACATGCTTGTACTTCCGCTTTTACCACTTGTCTTCATGACAATGACCTTTCTTCCGGCGATCAACGAAGCAAAGTCTGGTAGTATCATTGGTATGGCGCGTCAGATCCTGCTTTATGTACCAGTGATGTTACTGCTTCCACGGTTTTTTGGGGTGGAATGGGTGTATTATGGCTCTACACTTATTGATGTGGTTATTACAATCTGGATGCTACTTGTGGTGATGAAACTATTTAAAGCATTGTCTCAAGCTCCAATCATTGAAGGTACAAATGCGGCCGTAACCGGATGAAAATAGATGATTGCACAGTGAAATGTTCTAGCAGAGATATAATAATAAAAAACTAAATGTTTACGTGATATGATTAAGAAAATTTTGCAATTCGAGCTTCTAAGCCGTTTAAAGCAACCGCTTTTCTTCCTGTTTTTTGCTTTGATGGCCTTTCAATCCATATGGTTTTTACAGGGTTCATACGACATTTATGTCAATGATACTACCAAAATGAATGGAGCGGTCTTATTCTACAGAAGTTTCGCAGGTGGTGGCATCGTCATGACGATAATTATTGCGCTAGTCACCGGTTCACTTCTGTATAAGGATATACAGTATAAATCTGCGGGAATTATTTATACCACCTCAGTTAATGACAAAACTTTCTTTCTCGGAAGGTTCTTATCAGCATACGTCATCAACCTAATTCTTGGATTCGGGATGTTTGTTGGGATGGTTCTCGTCCCTTACTCAGGGATAGGTGATGCGGATCAGTTTGGCCCCACTCCATGGAGCCAGATGTTTTATGGTTTTTTTGTATTTACTGCTACTAACTTATTTGTGTACACTGCTGTTAGCATTTCTTGTCTGGTATTGACGAAGCGAATTGCTTCCAGCTATTTGAGTATATTCTTTATCACACTCCTGTTTTTTGTTTGTGAAACACTCCGGCCGGATTCCTCTCACCTTGAATTATTACAGATCCTTGACCCTTCCTCCTTTGTATATACTACCACAACCATTGATACCATTCCTGTAGCTCAAAGGAATGAGGCCTACTTACCACTAAATCACATGTTTTTACTGAACAGGGTGGTTTGGCTGGGATTTTCCCTTATCATGCTATGGATTGGTTACAGATCTTTTACTTTCAAAGGGTTTGTAGCTGGAAATGTAAATTCTGTGAAAAGAAAACCCATTAATAAGAAACCACTGCCTCTTTCCGGGGCAAATACGGGCATTTTGATTCCCAAAGTACATCTTAGCTATCAGTTTACCGATTTTTTTAGAAAACTTTTGAGGTTCTCTTTATTGGAGATGAAGAATGTTGTCCGCACTCCGGGTTTTAGAGTACTCATATTCATCTTAAGCATTGTTTTTTTCTTAAGCAACTTACTTTGGAACTCTTCTTTCTATGTAGGCTCCAGTTATCCACTCACTTCTACGATGACGTTGACGCGTATTTCAACGGGCACCTGGGTCTCGCTCATTCTTATGATTTGGACCACCGAATTGTTATTCAAAGACAGAGTGATTGGGCTTTGGCAGGTGAAGGACGCTCTCCCGGTTCCGGTGTGGATAACCGTACTCTCCAAGTTTCTCGCAATGAGCGTAGTGACGCTTTTGATCTCCAGTATGTTTATTGTATTTGGAATCACAGCACAAGTAATTAAAGGAGCCTCAGACGAAATTAATTTCACACTCTATTTTACTGATTTACTGGGGTACAATTGGGGGTGGTTGAATTACCTGCAAATGCTGGCACTTGTTTGCCTAATAGCGGGATTAACGGCTCATAGGTTCGCTACACATATCCTATCTGTTGGGATCTACTTCTTCAACCTGGTCAGCTTTGACTTAGAGATTATTGAAGAACTCCGCTTCATCTACATGTTCGTACCCGGAGTGGATGACTACTCGGAGATGAATGGATACGGCATTTGGCAAACATCAATTCCATGGTTTTTTCTTTTATGGACTACCCTTGCTATTGCTTTTTTGGCACTGGGCATCTATTTCTGGAAGCGAGGCATAAGTCATAAATTCCCTCAAAAACTTTCCTTTAGAGGAAATCAACTTAATTGGTTTGGTAAAACTGTTGTTGGTGTTTCGCTGGCATCCTTCATTTATTTACAGTTTTTTATTCTCAATAATGTTCATGCAAAAGGGAATTTTGAATCGAAACTTCAAACACAGCAAAAAGATGCAGAATACGAAAAAAAATATAAAAAATTATCATCTTACCCACAGCCCAAAATTACTCAGGTTGACGTAAAGCTAGATTTTAGTCCTCAAAATAGGTCTGCGCGTTTTGAGGCTACTTACAGCCTTAGTAACCCTCAGAAAAGCGATATTGATACGCTATATCTCAATTTTCCGGATTTTACTCAGTATAAGGATTTGATCTGGAATGGAGAAAAATTACAACCAGCATGGGTTGATTTGGAACTTAATATGATGGCTCTTGGTATTGGAATGCTTAGTGATTCAGTGGGTTCATTGCAAATCAAAGGTTCAAGGGCGCACATTGGGTTTACACAAGATAAGAAGACGCAACAGCCGGAGTTGACTTACAATGGGTCTTTTCTTAGGGCTCAGGATCTGCTTCCGAGTATAGGTTACAAAGACGATCGTGAGTTGATGGAGAACCGGTACCGCAGAGATTGGGGAATGGAAAAGCTCGGCCCTCGTATGTCTGCGGTGACGGATTCGATTGCTCTACAAGAAGATGCATACTCGCCAGATGCTTTGTGGCTAAAGGGTTCCGTAGAGTTGAGCACGACAGTTGATCAAGTGGCTGTTGGTCCGGGAGCGCTGATCAATTCATGGCAGGAAGATGGAAGGAACCATTTTAAGTACTCACTTGAAGCCCCTGCACCTTATGAATGGTATTTTGGATCGGCTGATTACAAAAAGTTTTCTTTCAATTATGGAAAGACAAAATGCCACATTTACCATAAACCTGAGCATGCCTATAACATACCATTTTTCAAAAATTCATTTTCTGTGGCACTGGATTTTATAGAGGCCAGGCTAGGTGATTATCCATACGGTGAAGTGAAGCTGATTGAAATTCCTTTCTATCAGGAGCCACACTACACATTTCCGAATACCATTGCGATTTCAGAAAAAGAAGGATGGTTTGCTGATTCCACCTCTTTTGACAATCGGGTTTACATGAACTTCACCATTGCCGCTAATTTGATTTCACATTGGGTGATGCAAAATGTTGCGATTGCCAACGTTCAAGGCGCAGATATGCTTCGCTATGCACTTCCTGAATGCCTGGCCATGCAGCTCATCAATGAGCTACACGGCCAAGAAGGAATTGACTGGTTGCTTACAAAGAAAAGAGGGTTATATGTTCGAGAACGCGGCAATGAACCAAATGTAGAGCAACCATTGATAAATGCAGATGGTATTGAGTACCTTGAAAGAAACAAAGGTACGATTGAGCTTTATCAACTGAATGATGTAGTAGGTATCGATCAATTCAACCATATTGTCAAAACCTGGGCAGAAGGTCTGGAAGAAAAGGGTACTTTTTACGATTTGTATTTAACACTTCTGAGAAGTAGCGCGATAGCTCAGCTATCGGAGGAGGATGTTGAGGCTATAAAAACCGGATTCGAAGAAGTTATTCAGTAATTGTAACAGTACCGGAAAAATTTAAAGTGACCATTACTTAAATCAATCATATCATGCAACTAGAAATAAATAATCTATCAAAAACATACCCTAATGGTGTGCAAGCGCTCAAGAATGTAAGTCTGAACATTAGCAAAGGAATGTTCGGTCTTCTGGGTCAGAATGGCGCAGGCAAATCCACACTGATGCGAACTATTGCCACATTGCAGGATGCGGACAGTGGAAGCATCCATTTTGATGATGTTGATGTGATAAAAGAACCCGATAAACTGAGGCAAGTTTTAGGGTATTTGCCTCAGGAGTTTGGTGTCTATCCCGCAGCTACCGCAACGGAATTGCTCACCCATATCGCTGATATGAAAGGGATCATCAATCCTTCGGAGCGAAAAGAACAGGTGGATGCACTGCTTAAAAAAGTGAATCTTTGGGATGTGCGAAATAAAAAATTAGGGGGATACTCCGGTGGAATGAAGCAGCGATTTGGAATAGCGCAGGCACTACTTGGAGATCCGAAATTGATCATTGTAGATGAGCCCACTGCTGGTCTTGATCCCATGGAGCGTAATCGCTTTTATAACTTATTATCAGAAATCGGTGAAAACACAGTGGTTATTTTATCCACGCATATTGTGGAAGATGTCAGCACTCTTTGTAATCAGATGGCCATTATCGGAAAGGGTGAGGTTTTATTGACCGGGTCACCCGAAGAGGTAGAAAAAGCGCTGGCTGGAAAAATCTGGGAAAAACAAATAGATAAAGAAGATTTATCTACTTATGAGGATACCTTGAATGTAATTTCAAGTCGATTTCATTTGGGTAAACTGTTGATTACGGTTATCTCCGACGACTTGCCAGATGGGGAGTTCTGGGCTAAATCTCCGATGTTGGAAGATGCGTATTTCTATGAGCTTTCAAAGCAGAAACTACTTGTCGAAGCCTAAACACTACACTTATGATTGCAAAAATTTTACGATTCGAACTCCGGGCACGCTTTAAGCAGCCAATGACACTCCTTTTTTTTCTAATGCTGGTTTTTCAAGGGATCTGGTATACGCAAGGGAGCTATGAATACTACGTGAATGATGCAACCCTCATGAATGGAGCAGCATTATTTTATAAAAATTTTGCCGGGGGAGGAATGCTTTTGGTCATCGTTATTGCACTGATAACAGGTACTGTTTTATATAAAGATATACAGTATCAAACTTCAGGAATTATGTATGCTACGCCTATCAACGAAAAACAGTTTTTCCTGGGAAGATTCTTATCTGCCTATCTTATCAATGTTATCATCGGGTTTGGGATTCTTGTAGGAATGGCTCTTACTCCTTATTCGGGTATAGGCACTCCGGACAAGTTTGGACCAATGCCATGGGCACAGATGTTTCATGGGTTTTTGACGCTTACTATGTTGAATCTACTGATCTTGACGATGGTGTGCTTTTCCGTCATTGTTTTCTTTAAAAAAATGGCAGCTGGCTATTTGAGCATTTTCGTTTTGGTAATGTGCTTTTTGGTAGCGGAGAGTACTAATGCGAACGCAGAAAACAGAACGGCTTACGAATTGCTCGATCCTTTTACCTATGTATATACCGACACGATGATGGATGCACTTCCCGCAGATCAGAAGAACACCGGTTTCCTGACTTTTAATTCGACCTTCTATTTGAACCGTCTATTTTGGGTAGGGGGTACACTTTTGCTTTTCTTTTTTGCTTATAGAAAATTCTCTTTCAAGGAGTTTGTTAATACTTCCGGTAAATCCAAAAACAAAATCTTTGAGGATCTGAAACCAACTAAGTTTGGAAAACTCACGATCCCAAAAGTGGTGCAAACGTTCTCCTCAGCGGAGTTCGTCCGCAAGTTTTGGCGATTGGCTACCCTCGAGTTTAAAAATGTGGTGAGGCCCATCAATTTTAAAATTATTATGGGGATTCTGGCACTGATGTTTTTTCTCCAAAATGTAATGTGGAATGCTACTTACTACCTTGGACCATCACAGCCGCTTACTTCTTCAATGACATTTGTAAGGTTACCTATGGGGTTCTTCATCATGATGCTGTTGATGATCTGGGCAGGGGAGTTATTCTTCAAAGACCGTATTTCTAACATCTGGCAGATTACTGATTCGCTTCCCGTTCCGGTTTGGGTGACCAACTTGTCTAAGTTTGTTGCTATGAGCGGAGTAGCCTTTATGACGGCTTTAGTGATAATTTCCTGTGGCATCGTAGCACAAATACTCATGGGTGGGTGGCAAGAAATTGACCTCTTGAGATATGCTGATGATGTATTGGGATACAAATGGGGGTGGTTGACTTACCTTCAAAATATAGCTCTTGTCTTCTTTTTGGCAGGACTCACTGGAAATCGATTCCTAACACATATTTTAGGAATAGGCTATTACTTCTTTAATATTATCAGTTTTGATATGGGTATTATGGAAGAGGTTCGGTTTGGATATGCCCTAACCCCCGGTGTAGAAGACTTTTCAGATATAAATGGTTACGGAATCTGGACGATTGCCTCATGGTGGTATTTCCTATTATGGTCTGCTTTGGCCTTCGTTTTTGTTTTGCTCGGGATTCACTTTTGGAGGCGTGGTATTTCCTTGAATTTCATTCGAAAACTAACATTTCGTACTTCTCAGCTGAACCTCTCTGGTAAGGCATTAGTGATTCTGTGTTTGGTTGCGTTTTTCTTTTTACAATCATTTATTGTCAGGGAAGTAAATGACAAAGGCAATTTCGAAACAGAAACACAAGAAATGATTGATAATGCTAATTATGAGAAAAAGTATAAATGGATAGAAGATGAGCTTCAACCTAAATTGACAGGCTTAGACCTTAACCTAGACCTTTTTCCAGATGCGCGAAAAGCTTCGTATAAAGTGGCCATGCAGCTATCTAATCCATATTTAATCACTATTGACAAATTATACTTACATCACGATGACTTCATTCAATTCAAAGAAATCAAATGGAACGATCAGCAAATAAAAATAGCATGGAAAGATGACGAGTTTAACCAACTTGCGCTTCCAATCAGTCTGGATTCTGCGGCTACCGGCTCATTGACTATTACCGCTGAAAAGCAGTACGTTGGATTTACTCAAAGTGAGGCACAACCAGATTTGACTTTTAATGGGCTTTTTATGAATGCAAGAGATATTATACCGAATATAGGATATCACTGGGAAAGGGAATTGGATCAAAATCGAGAGCGTGAGGAATATGATCTTGAGAAGATAAAATCAAGAATGGCATCTATTAATGACAGTATATCGCTTAGTCAAGATGTTTTTACTAGCTATTCGGATTGGATTGATGGAAGTATTACCCTAAGTACATCCGAAGATCAAATTGCAACGGGTCCGGGCAAGCTTGTGAAATCATGGGAGGAGGATGGAAGAAACTATTATCAGCTTGAACTTGAACATTTGTCACCTTACGAGTGGTATTTTGCTTCCGGAGAATACAATGTATTTGATTTTGAAGAAGGAAAATTAAAAGTGGGCTTACTTTATAAAAGTGATCATGGTTACAATCTTGATTTGTATAAAAGATCAATCCAACAATCCGCATCATTTATTGAAAATAACCTAGGAGTCTATCCATTTAGCGAGTTGAAAGTAGTAGAAATTCCATTTTATCAAGAAGATCGTTATTCCTATCCTAATGGAATCGCCATTTCTGAAAAGGAGGGATGGTACGCAGATACCACAGGGGTTTCCGAACGTGCTTATTTAACATATACAATAGCTAGTCAGATGATAGAACAGTGGCTATATCAAAACATAAAAATTGGAAATGTTCAGGGTGCAGATATGTTAAAAATTGCTCTTCCCGAGGCACTCGCTTTACATGTAGTTAAATCCACATATGGTGAGGAAGCTGTAGCTGGAATTCTAGAAAAGAAAAAGAGTTACTACAGCAAGGAAAGAGGCAATGAACCTAACGAAGAGCCCCCACTGATCTACGCAGATGGCGTGGAATACTTAGAGGGAAATAAAGGCGTGATTGCATACTACGAATTAAGTGAAGCTACTGGTTTAGAGGTATTTACTTCAAATTTAAACGATTGGATTGATGAAAATAGTAATTCTAATGCTTACTTCAAGAGTTTATATGATCAGCTTATTTCAGAAGTAGAATCAAGCAAGAAAGAGAAGATTACTGTATTGTTTGAAGAAGTGGTGATTTAAAAATTTTTCAGATTAATTGTGCGGAGATCATTAAAATACCCGGGCGAATAGGCTGTGCTAGCTGATAGCGATTATTTTGATTAGATATTTTCGCTGATTTATCAATGAAAAAGGTACAAGTCCTGCCCCTGTAAGTAGGGGATCCATGTTGGCAGAGGCAGGGCTTAGTTAGTAATTGAAATAAGCACTTAATAAATATTTTATTTTTGATGGCAGTATTGTTGCATTTTTGTAACTTCTCAATAGTTGGAGGTTAATTTACTTGAGAGTAATTCAGATAGATAGTCAATTTTATTACTTCCCGTCAGTCGGTCATAAAGAGAATCCCCACATACCGTCCCCAAAAGAGATGTCTAACTTTCTACATGTTTTTTTCAGGGAAGCAAAGGTGTCTCTGGCTTTTTCTTCCATTCGGGCTTCTGGTAGATCCAATGATTTTTCTTTTTTTGTCAATGGTCATTCTTATTCAGATCATATGTTATATTCATCACTCGGCACAACTGAGTGACTGATTAGGGAGAAAGTTAAGCTGCCGGATAAGCCGCTCCGCTAGCGAGGCAAAGGAGTGAAAAGGGTTTTCAACGTAATATCTAGTATGAAGGAAGCGTTTGACTGTTGGTTTATGCTGCAGCATTTACTGGTACCCTCACGATTAAGGGAATTAAACTAACCTCAGTTGGCGAATGGATTAAAGAAAGTACCCTTTCTAAGGTCCATGTAATGAGTATCTAACTACTGCTGATATTCTTCAAAGAAATCATCGCACTTTACGAAAATT
>JBCDKO010000001.1:0-91539 GCA_038746525.1 Bacteroidota bacterium | reverse complement strand
TGCTTATACTTCGATCCGCAGCGAACGACGTAGCTGATGTACCTGTGACTAGTTGAAAAATCTCGAAATCGAGATTTTTCAGTGCACGGAAAATGGAAGCATCTGCTCGAAAACCTTACACCTATTGAAAAAGAAATTTACCAAACAGTATCTTTTGACCACATAAACGTGTTTTTTGAATTGAAAAAACGTTTCTCAGCAGGCCCTAAGTAAGACCATACGCTATATTGTTTGTTGAGATTCCGCTCTATTCATACCAGTTAGAAGTATTGAGTTTAGGAATCGGTTGGTAGTGTTTTTGGTTATTCTTTATCAGCATTAAGTTATACGCTACTGCAATTCCAGAAATCAATAAGTCAGCAGTTCCAATTGTTATTCCTTTTCTGTTTGTTCAGCGAGATAAAGTTCAAAGTTCTTGATCACTTGTTTGTTGCCTTTCAAGAAGTATGAAAGGATGCCTGTCTCAATAAGCGATCGGTTCAAAACTGCGGGATTCGCTCATTGTGATCCTCTCTAGATTTATGGAAGTTCATTGGATAATTCCAGTCCTGAAAAAAACCCACTAAATGACAAGGTTGATTTCTCCGTGGATTTTAAAACTGCTTTAAAAAAGTTACTTTAAATATCCCCTGTTGATCATGCAACCTTGATGTCAGACCTGTTTCAGGGTCGGGTAGCTCCTGACGATTATCATTATACACCAGATAGATATAAGAAAGCGGCCTATACTCCCAAACAAATCGATTATTAAGCGTGGTTCTTTCAGAGGCTGTATTGTATTGTAAGAATGAGATTAGTTGAACCCGTGGATTAAGCGCTAGCCGCAGTTCTGTTCCTATAAGGTGGGTTTCCGCAGTGCTACGCTCTTCTCCCAAATCGGAAAGCCTATTGAATTCATAGTCAGCAGTTAGTTGAATATGCGGCAATGGGGCAAATCTTAAGGAAGATGAAACCGTGTTTAGCTTTCCATCAAAGTATCCGCCAAACCTGTATAAGGCACTAATGGCAAACTTTCTCGAAAAGTCGCCAACGTAGGAAAAGCGATGACTGGTGTATTCATAATCACCGGGAAGGATATCAATCTCAACGGGAGAAAATGTATCTCTTAAAGACTGCCGGTTAGTACGTATCCTGTAGGAAAACTCACTTCCATCTTGAAATATAAGATAGAATGGGGAGTAACTAATGAAATCCTCCCTAAAAGAAAGATCATCCAGATAATGATAAAAATAGGTGGTAATACCCGGGCTATATTGTCGAATAAATTTTGGAAGCCACGTGGGACGCAACTTTAATTCAAATGCAGGGCTAGTCAACAAGTAATTATTAGCACTGATAAAACCAACCCTTGGATTATAGTCAGAGGTTACAAAGGCTTGTATATGCCCCAGATAAATCCAATTATTGGAATAGTACATCCACGTCGCCCCTGAAAGCCCTTCATCATCAATGGAACCTGAAGTTTTTGAACCTGACACCATCCAGAAGGAATTAATCTGCTGGGTTGGACGAAAGAAGCCATCAATTGTAGCAGTAACATTAGTGGTCGATCGACTTGAAGCATTGGCCTCATCATGTCTCAAGGTTGCCATCCCTCCAATACGGCCTTGGGATGTAAAATTGGTAGAATATCGTGCAACTGCGAAATTGGCAGCCGGAATATTCCCATTTTGTCGTTGACGGATAGCTAAAAGACCAATATTTTGTTTGTCGTTTCGGTTAGTAAATCGAATTCCAACATCGATCGGTATAGGGTTCCCACGATCATCAAGACCAATTCTTCGACTAAAGAAAGGTTGCAATTCATCCCAAGCTGCCATGCTATAGATTTCATTCCCTTCCAAAAAGAACTGTCTTCTTTCAGGGAATAAAACCGAAAAGCGAGTCAAGTTTACTACTTGTCGGTCTACATCAGCTTGAGCAAAATCTGTGTTGAATGTAAAGTCTATAACTGAATTAGGACTGGTAACCCATTTGACTTCACCGCCTGCTTTGAAATCTGTGTTTTCTTCTATAACCTCACCGTCAACGGAGATCCTATCATTATTTATGAGTGCATAGGGTATCACCTGTACATTCGCAGAAGGAGGTGGGGGCTCAATTCCGCTAAGAATAGCCTCATACGGCATTCGATATACATTAAACGCGCGGGGCACTGCCGGAAACGAAACATATTCATTATTACTCCTGATGTTTCTCGTTAAAATAATTCCCATTTTGTCGCAACCTGGGGGATAACGAAGTGTTTTCCAGGGGATGGCCATTTCAACAATCCAGGCCGAATCCAAAATTCGGGTTCGAACTTTCCATAAACCAGACCATTCGCGATTAAAAATTTCGTCATCCATCACCAAAATTTCTCGTTGTGTGCCATAAGGGTTGGTTTGGAACGCCATAGCATTGCGTTTATCGAGGAATCCATCTATAGCTATTCCAAACATGTCATTTTGGAAATAGTTGAAATCTCGTTGCATATTTTGGGTTCTGATATCAGATCTTCCATTGGCCGTTTTACAAACTGCACCCACGTATAAATATTCCCTGTCAAACAAAACTCTTGCCTCTGTAGGCATGCTCACGGTATCCCCTTGATTAGGATCTTTTTGTATAAAAGCGGTTATGGGTGAAGCAGCCAGCCAGCTAGCCTCATCCAATTTACCATCAACGTTAATGGTTTGGGAAGCCTTGATCGCTTGAACCCTTGCGGGCTCCTCGGGGGGTTCAAAAGTGACTTGCGCAAGACAATCACTTATAGCGAAATTGATTAATAACCATGTAAAAATTTGTTTCATACAGATCAATACTTTGAAATCAATTCCATATTCCTATTCTTTCTCCGCTCTAAACCTTTAAGTAAAGGACTAAAAACACCTTGAGTGCTTTTAAGGGCACCTCTAAAAACCCATTTTCAATTTTTGAGATGACCTTTTTTCCTGATACTTCGTTATCAAAATACTTATTTAATGCCGCTAAACTCCATTTTTGAGGTCTTGTCTCAGAAAAAAACACTACCTCAAATTCTTGAACTGAGTTTTTAAAGGCGCCCTTAAATCAATAGAATACAAATTGTATAATGGAGTGAAAAATACTTATTAAATGCAACATTGTCACAAAACAAGTAAAATTAATTGGTAATTAACTTAGTCATTTATGTTGCGAGAAGTGCCAGAAACAAAGTCTTTCTCTCCTTGTCTCAAATTCTCCAAACAAGTCAATTAGCTAGAAAAGTATGACTACCTGTAGAATAGAACATTTAGCTAGCATGCTGAGCGCCAACGAGTCTTTAATAACCCGAAAATTCGGGTGTTATTCTTTACTGTTCAGCTGTCTAGATAAACTATTATTTTACAAAAAGATTTGATCATTATTAAAATAATTAACTTGAAAATGATTTTTGTAAAATAATATATTTATCAGCTTCAAATAAATCCGGTATTTCAATAAGATTTACTTACAAAGGCACTTTTAGTGAGCTATTCTAATATTACATAGCCGCCCTAGCGGTGCAATGTCTTGAATCTATTATGGTTTGGTCTTGTTACGTTGATATGTGCTCTTTTCATTTGGAAAAAACAAAACGAAATAGCAATGCTGATTGCTGCAATTGTTGGAGGTATTGCTGACTTAGGAGCTCTATTCGCAACTTTTATGATCGGGAGTATTGATATTTGGGGAGTGCTCATCTTTTCAGGAACGTTTTTAGCAATGTTTTTCAGCTACAAAATGTAGAAAAGTGACACGAATTAACAAATGCTAAAAAACGGCATGTAACAAACGATAAGCTCATGAATAGATTGCGCTACACGCAAATTTATCAGGGAAACATAACCTAAGAATGAAATTGAAAGGAGATGCTCACTCAGCCTGTTGAGGCTTTAGCCTCAACCAGGCAGCCATAGAAAAAGACAGACTCAAATTTACAAGATTAACTGCCATTATGACTCAGTTGCAGTTAAAAAGGAGGTAACGGCGAGAGAAATTGATGAAAAAAGCCAGGTCAGTATTCGTAATGTCTACAGAGATATTCGCACACTGGAACAATCGGGAATTCCTATTTTATCTGAAGTAGGAAGAGGTTATTCTATCATGAATGGATACAAGTTACCTCCATTTATGTTCACAGGAGATGAGGCTATGGCCTTGATGATGGCGGAACACTTGATACTAGAGATCAAAAATAAATCTCAGCTCTAGCTAGCTGCAAACAAAGAAAATAGATCATTCAGATAAAGTAAGCACAACAAATTAGCAGATTTCTAAACCCCAATGTGTGCTCATATGCAGGCTAACCCCCATTTTTATATTTACTAAGTGTCTAATTCAATCAAAATATTATGAACACACAAAATGTAAAAATAGAACTTGTTTAAATTCAGCGGTATTGCGATCTAGACCACCAATGAGAACCAGAAAGCAGATCAGGAAATCGCTGAAATGTGGCAACGTTTTTTGGGTGAAAACCTCTTTACCAAAACCTCAAACAAGGTGGCTCGTACCGTCTATTCCTTGTATACCGAGTATGAAGTGACCACACAAAGCCTTGTACAGCCATTTTAAGCTGTAAAGTTTTTACTTTTAATAAAATTCCTGAAGGGATGACAAGTAAATCATTCGACGGAGGTACTTATGTGAAGACATCCGTCAAAAGTAATTTGATGCAGGGGCTGATTGTGGAACATTGGGCAAAGATTTTTGACGCAAATTGAGACGGAGTCTATACCGCAGACTTTGAAGCATCTGAGAAAAAACATAAAATCCGTCCGATGCAGAAGTAGATTTTATATAGTGACAAATAAATAGATTGTGGGAAAACTCAAGTTGAAAACAAACGCGGAAGTAGATAAAGTATTTGCCAGTTATCCGGAAGAAGTAAGAGAAAAAATGCAATACCTTAGAAGCCTTGTGATTGACACGGCCCAGAACGAAGATATAAACGAACTGGAAGAGACCCTAAAATGGGGTGAGCCAAGCTTCGTAACCAAAAATGGAAGCACACTGAGGATGGACTGGAAAGACAAGTCTCCTGACCAGTATGCCATGTATTTCCAATGCACCAGCCGCCTGGTTTCTACATTCAGGATAGTGTTTGAAGAACAATTTCAATTTGAGGGAACCCGTGCCATCGTTTTTCAAATGGATGAAAAAATTCCTGAAGCTGAATTGAGGGAATGTATCAAAGCATCTCTCAACTACCATAAAGTAAAGGGCTTAATGACCTTGGGAATATAATGAAGTTACGGCGAATTGATTCAAGTAATTGATTTACCGCAGTTGAATAGAATCCTTTGCAAAACTGGATTTCTGGTTCAAATCGAGGCTTTCAGCATTTCAAAAGCGTAGTTTACTGGGCGTAAATGAGGCTTTTGAAATTTTGAGTAACGAAGAGTTGAGCCAAAAGGCGGGTTTTTCAAAGGATTCTCATATTTATTATTGAATAATTTTTGATTCCTCAAATTTGGGGAACGATATTATCCTCTCATTCGAAATTAATTACCTCCGATCCAACAACGTGTTACATCATCTCAATGAATAACACCCGAATTTTCGGGTTAGTCAAGTTCTCTCTAAGAAATGCTGATCCTAAAATAACAGCTACAGAAATCTGTAGCTGCTAGAGGGAAAAATTTGTTTTAATTATTATTGTACAATCCGTAGGTTCTTACGTTAGTCCCGTCGAGTTTAGCGCCTCGCTCCCAGTCGTTTGCCCCTCCGCCAATGGTGATTTCATACTCATTATTAATATCCAAAAAACATTTATAATTAAGAAATTTTTGAAGTTATTTCTACATTGATGACTTAAAATTGTTTTACTGGCTCCACTGACATAGAGAGTACGTTACCAAAAGTAATTTCCCTTGTTCTATATTCAACTCCACCAGGTCTAGGAGGTCGATTACTTGGACGATGGGATACTCTAGAGACTATAATCGGTTGGTCAAAAGAAAGTATTGATTGGCCAAGAAAATCATCATCCAACTCGGTTTTTACGGAAAAAGTTGATGTTTCCGTGGTTTTCTGACTGGCACCAAACTTTAAACCAACTTTTACTTTTTCTCCGTACTCGACAGAAAATTCGAAATTAGTTGCAAATTCAGATGAAATTGTATGTTGAGAATTCGTCTCCTGTGATGGATCCATTTCATACATTTCAAATTTCCAAGCTGTTGAATAACTATCCAAATTCCAAGGTAGAATTTCGACATTAAGCTTATATCTCTTTGGGAGAATACCATCTATCACAAACCAACTATTAGATGGATTTTTAAAATGCGTGTATTTTATTTCAAAAAGATCTTGAGGGCTTGCATCTACTTTCTTACTAATAGTAGAACCAACACCGTTTTTTCCATTAATCAGCACAATTACCATAAATTCAAAATAACCTTCTGTCCAGAACATGTTTGGATGAAAATTGTCTCTATCATGTGCATTCATATATAATTCGGAAGTATGTATAATTGGGTCTCCAACTTGATCTGAAATAGCTGAAAGGGCTGCTTCAGGATTAAGAAACCTGATTTCTGTAATTGTCTCAGAATAGCTATTGTCAAAAGATCCAATATTATTCGTAGGAGTTAGATCATAATAAACATGGTCTCTATGCCAATCCATATCTAAATCAAATGCTTCTATTACTTTCGGATCTAAAGAAGAGAGATTTGTTCTTGCAGAAGAATTAATATTATTTTAGACGTTAGTACCATCAAATATCTTGTCAAGGTATTTAAAGGAGAATAGATCATTATTGTAAAACGATGTTTCATTAACTCTTCCACCAGTTTCATTCACTTTATTTACCAGCACACGTTCATTGGTTTTAAGTAATATTGTTGGGAAACCTGGTATTGCATTTCTAGGTGATTCAATTAATTCTCCATTACTATCAAAGAAAGGAATTTCATTATCTTGATCATGGAGAACTGCAACCAATGGTACTTCTGATGTAGGATTCCAACTCTCTGGGTTGAAATTTGGAAGAGTTGGTATCATTATTGTCAATAAAGGCAATTCTGTTACTATAGAATTTAATGTTTCTTTAGATTCAAAATAAGACTCTAATCTTTCATGAAATGTTTTTCCATCCTTTAGTTTTGAATTTTTTACCATTTGATAAAGAATGTCATAATCATTGTCAAATTTCTTTAATGCTTCAGTTTTATGAGTTCTCGAAGACTTAGATCATCGTTTAAGGCTCGAGATAAAGCTTTGGCAAATTCCTGTTTTAATTTGTCTCCAGGATTAAGATTGTTTATTTCAGTATTTGGTTCATCGATATTCAAAGAATCCTCATCGCAGGATGAAAATCCTATGATAATTAGAATAGTTATCATTGATGGAGAAATTTTCATAGTAGTTTCATTTATTTGGATTGAAATTTTATTTGTTTTAAAGTAAACGTATAACGCAATGAGTTATCATTCAATAACTACTACTAGTGGTCTGAATCCCTAGTAGTAGTGAATTATTCAAAAGAAAATAGCTCTGTTTAACAGATAAGGGGCAATGGTTAAACAACAGCCATGAATTTAGTGGTGAAATATCTAATGTGAATTTCAGTTTAGTAGGTCAAACCTGATAAAATCTCTTAACTAAAAATCTTTCTTGTAATATGGTTCAGGTATTCATAACCTCAACCATCCTCATCAATTCTGGTTTAATCGGCTTGTTTTTGCTGATAGCGAGCTTAAAGCTCGTGTAAACAACTTCATCATTGATGATTCCAGCCATCACATTACCTTTTCCATCAATCAATCCTTCTACAGCTGCAAGGCCCAATTGGGATGCTAAAATGCGATCAAAAGAGGTAGGAGGCCCCCCTCTTTGCATATGACCTAATGTAGAGACTCGAATATCCAGTTTTGGAAGCTTTTCCTTTACTCTGTTCGCAATCTCGTGAGCGTTGCCTTGCTCATCGCCCTCAGCAACAATTACTATGGCGGACGTTTTCTCCTTGTCTCTCCCTTGATTTAAAGTGTCAATTACATCTTGAATAGTCGTAGAGGTTTCCGGAATCATTACAAGCTCTGCACCGCCTCCAATACCGCAATTCAAAGCAATGTGGCCCGAGTGACGCCCCATAACTTCTATAAAAAAAACCCGATCGTGGGAGTTGGCTGTGTCTCTTATTTTATCAATTGCATCTAGTGCAGTGTTTACTGCGGTATCGAATCCTATGGTACAATCAGATCCATATAGGTCATTATCGATCGTTCCTGGCGCACCTACGATAGGCATTCCAAATTCCTCATAAAATATATTGGCACCAGTAAACGTACCGTCTCCTCCAATCGCTACTAAACCTTCTATACCTTTAGCCTTGAGGTTTTGGTCAGCTTTTTTTCTGCCCTCTTTAGTTTTAAATTCTTCACTCCTGGCCGATTTCAAAATGGTGCCACCTCTCTGAAGTATGTTACTTACTGAGTATGATTTCATTTGGTAGATATCACCTGTTATGAGGCCATTGTATCCGTATTTGATCCCATAAACATTTAAACCTAGGTTTAAACCTGTACGAACAACCGCTCTTACGCATGCGTTCATTCCTGGGGCATCCCCCCCTGATGTAAAAACTCCTATACTTTTCATATGTGATTATCATCTATGTATTTCCAAACAAGACTTGACGCCCCTAAGATCGGCGCATCATCGTCTTTGAGTCCTGAAGGTAATAGTTGTATTTCTTTGTCAAGAAAAAGAGGCATTAAATATTTCTCCATATTTTTCTGAGCTGGAATGAATATGTGATCGCCAGCTTTTGACAAACCACCTAACAAAAATATGGCTTCTGGATTAGTATGCACAACAAAATCTGAAAGCTTCATACCTAATATTCTTCCTGTATAATTAAAAGCCTCTATTGCGATTTTATCACCATTGTCAGCAGCTTCTGAAATGGTCTTAGTACTCAGGTCATCGAAACTGATGGATCGAAGAACGCTAGGTTCTGTATAATCAGCTAATAACTTGTAAACGGTTCTTCGAATCCCGGTTGCGCTTACATACGTTTCTAAACATCCACGCTTACCACAACCACAAAATCTTCCATTTGCATTAACTAGGGTGTGGCCCAATTCCCCGGCAAAACCATGCTTGCCATAGACAAGTTCCCCATTTGAAATCACTCCTCCGCCTAAACCGGTTCCGACTGTTAATACTATGAAGTCTTTCATATGCTTGGCATTTCCGTAAACTTTTTCACCTAAAGCGGCAGCGTTTGCATCATTAGTCATGATGCACTCTTTATTAAAAACACGCTTCACTTCTTTGGCGAAGTCTGATATACCTGCCCAGGGTAAGTTGGGAGGATTTTCTATCGTCCCGTTATAGTAATTAGCGTTTGGAGCTCCTATACCTATTCCAATAACATCATCCAGGCGATATAATTTCTCAACCTCTGGCTTAATGGCTGAAATAAATTCTTTGTAATGTTTATGCTCCTGTGTTTTAATCCTTGACTGCGCTAGTATGTTTCCATCGACATCAGCAAAACCAAACTTAGCGTTTGTCCCTCCAATATCAATTCCTAAGGCTAATTTTTTCATCTTCTTCTAGGTTATCCTCTCAGATCAGGTTTCACTTCTTTTTCTATTCATAAGACGCTATCTGATCATCAACCAGCAAAGCTAAAATCACTGTCATTATCATGGAAATTCCACTTGTTGATTAATACAAAAACAGGTTTGTGAATGAGTAAAAGTAGTTGATCATTCGGCCTTTAAATAAGTGCGTTGAGTACTCGAGAAATGACGTCAAAAAAAGTAGGATATTCTCATAGATACTCCCTTTATATCTAGTACAGAACCAGCAAGTAAGGCATAAAGTACTCTAGATCCTTGCCTATGCTACTCCAGCACCAACCAATAGACTTTACCAATTAAACATCATGGTTTCTCTCTTGTATTCAGTAGCAGCTGTTTGTACCTCATCTATAAATTTTCCTTGTGTTGTATCTTTATACGGATCAAAATCAGAAATAGGCTTCACAAAAACATAGCTCTCCGTTTTAATTCCATCAATCTTGTCTAATTCATTCGCTTTAAATCCATGAAAGAGTACCTTCAATTTTGAAATACTACTTTCATAGGAACCATATGCTTCCCCTATTTTGAGCGCTTTACTTGAAGGATCGAACGTGATTATTCTTCTGTGGTAAACTCCATTTTCATGATCATAAGTCATTCCATCATCTTCATAATATTCGAAAGTGTTGGCCTCCTCTCCATTATAAATATGAAGCTCTAACAACTCTCCCTTTTCTTTAGTGTTTCTATTTACTTCTGGATAAACTGGAATAATGGCAGAGGACTTAACAAACAACGGAAGCTCTTCCAGTTGATATTCTTTCATGATTTCCTGATTACCTTCAAAAGATTTATCAGTAAAAAAGTCATACCACCTACCCTTTGGTAAATACAACTTTAAATATCGATCATGACTCCCGATTGGGGCTACTAATATAGATTTTCCATATAAATACTGATTTTCATAATCCCCTTTGTATATGTTCTCATCGTGGCTGTAATCGATTGCCAAACTTCTTGCTACTGGCAATCCTGTTTCAGTGGAATAAAGAAATATACTATAAGTATAGGGCATCAACTTGTAGCGTAGATTGATATAGTTGGCCGAAATCTCCTCTACTTCTTCACCGAAAGACCAAGGTTCTGAGTCCTTGGAATTTATCATACTGTGGCTTCTAAAGAATGGGGTAAATGCACCTATCTGGATCCACCTCGCAAATAACCTGCTATCACAGTCTCCACAAAAACCACCTATATCATTACCGGTATATGCAAAACCTGAAAGTCCAAGGCTATTGACTAACCGAACCCCTAATAGCATATGATCACTTGTAGCGACATTGTCCCCAGTCCATAAAGCGCTATATCTTTGAATTCCTGCAAATGCTGCTCTGGTGAGTATAAAAGGTCTTTTTCCTTTCAAATTTTCTTTGGCGGATTCGAATGAGCTTCTGGCCATTTGAAAGCCATAGATATTACGACTTTTTCTTGTAGTTGCTGGTTTGCCTTCGAATGAAAATTGTATATTTTCAGGTAACATATTTCCCCAAGTCGCAATTTCATTCATATCATTCCAAAAACCTTTGAGACCCAGATCTGTGTAGCTTTTCAGCATTTTTGTCCACCAATTCCTTGCACTTTCTTTGGTAAAATCCGGAAAATGACACCAACCTGGCCACACTTTACCTTCGTAACAAGATCCGTCGGGATATTTAAGGAAAACATCTTCACTTACTCCCGATTCATAGACATGGTATCCTTCCTCTATTTTTATTCCCGGATCACATATCACTACCACCTCAAATCCGATATCCTCTAATGCTTTAATCATTCCCCTGGGATCAGGAAAGTTTCTTTCATCCCAACTGAATATTTTATATTGATCCATGTAGTGGATGTCCAACACCATCACATCTATAAAAATGTTCTTTTGACGAAATTTTTGTGCAACATTCATAACTTCTTTGTCCGGGTAGTAGCTGTAGCGGCATTGCTGATATCCCAAACTCCAAAGTGGTGGAAGCGGCATCCTTCCTGTGAGCCAGGTATAGGATCGTATAATATTTTCTACCGAACCTGAAAAAAAGTAGTAATCGATATCTCCTGCATCAACGGAAAAACTTGAAAATCTATTATTGGAAGCACCGAAGTTAAAATAGCTCTTATAGGTGTTATCTAGGAATATTCCGTAGGTACCTTGATTGTGAATTCCTATATAAAAAGGTATAGATGCATAAATTGGATCATCATCTAATCCATAAGCAAAAGCATCAGTATTCCAATTTTGAAACCCTTTACCGCGTCTATTCAATCCTCCGGTCTTCTCACCTAACCCGATGAACTTTTCACTTTCTTGCAGTAATTTATAAACTGTTTTCTGAGTGCCCTGACACTCCATCCCTAGCCCAGCATCATCGGCATTAATCAACTTACCGTCTTTATCATAAAAAGAAAAATGAATCGGAGATTTATTAATCTGAACCTTCACATCATCTGATTCAAGTGCGATAATCTCTTCAGCATCTACAATAGAAATTTGTATCTCCATTGGATTTTCTATCACTGCATATGGATCGGTATCTGACTGATCGGGCACGTATTGATGTACCCTCACAACGTCTGACTTGTAGAAGATCACATCATAGTAAAAAGAGGATGTGCGCAGCTGAACCCCTGATTCTATGGTTAAATGATTAGAGAGTATACCTCCATTTTTCAAAGGCGTATCCGGAGGAAAATTATTGGTTTTTAACACTGGCTATATTTCGTTATATAGTGAACTTCTAAGTGCCAATTCCGAGTCCCAGCCTAAAATTCGCATAGAAGCCGATCATTTCTGACTCAATTAAATAAATGAATGACAAAATGAGAAATGAGCAAAGGAAAAAATATCCTAAACAGTTACCCTGAATTATTCACTACAAATAGTGGCGAATTGATTCAAGGGCAACGATGCTTGTCCTCTCATTCGAAATCAATGACCTCCTACTCAACGTGTTACCTCATCTCAATGAATAACACCCGAATTTTTTCATCTAGCTAAAATGCAACTATTTGAAAATCAAAAATTTACAAGGGCACTTTTAGTCAGTTAGTTTATATTACACGACTACATAGCCACCTCAGCGATTCAATGTCTTGAAATTCGAGTTATGCTGTGTTTAAGCTGCATAGTTGTAGTTTCATAAGGGTTTTGATGATTCTCTTTGCAGGCGTAGCGAATGGTTCAATTTAATTTTTACAATATCTTTTCTTAATCGTTTTCTATTTTTTGATCAGAAGCTCAGTTGCATGCTGACTTACTATGAAAATCCGATTGTTTGATGATGAATATGGATGGATTTGTAAAAACAGCAACGCCAGTTGTTAAAGCTATCATACAAGAACCCAGCAATACATTTTACCTGATTTTAAACTTCTCATCTGCTCCATTACAGCTCGGTTGATGTAAACCAGATGCAAGGCGATTCCAGTCTCAATTTTTTAATGCTCATTTCTTGCATATAAGAGAACGAAATGACTTTTACAATAACATAATAGCTAGAAAATGTAAGTAAATTTCACGCACAATAAGAAGAGAACGGGGTATAGCCCTTATACCCTTTCTACAGCGAATTTCATTTGTGATGAACACCGAATGAGCATATATTAAATTTTAAATAAATAAGAAAACAACATGGCAGCCCAAAAGAGAGTCAGGCTTTACGATAGTGTTCTAGTAGAATGTGCCTGGGAGGTGTGTAACCAGGTAGGAGGAATCTATACCGTAATTCGGTCCAAAATCCCAGCGATGATAGAAAAATGGAGCGATAACTATTGCCTGTTGGGACCTAATGTAAACCCCAACATCAAAGCTGAATTTGATGATATCAATGAGGGTGAGGATGCTGTTTTTCGTACCGTAGAGAAAATGAAATCACTAGGGTATGATGTGAGATATGGACGTTGGCTGGTCACTGGCCGCCCTAAAGCAGTCTTGCTAAATCCGGAAAATGTTATCAATAGATTAAAAAACCTCCAGATTCACTATCATGATACGCATGGAATAGCTATACTGGAAGATCACGACCTCCTCAATCAAATACTAAGATGGGCAGACTTAAACAAGACTTTTTTTAAAATCTTGTCAGAAGAATGCCAGATAGAAGGAAAGCGATTGCTTGGACATTTTCATGAGTGGATGTCAGGACTTCCTATTTTAGATATCAAAAAAGATAAATATCCATGCAAAACCATCTTTACTACTCATGCCACCATGCTAGGGAGATACCTCGCCATGACAGAATCTTCCTTTTATGATGACATGAATGAGTATGATTGGCATAGAGAGGCCACCAAATTTAACATTTTACCAATCGTTCAAATTGAAAGAGCCGTTGCCCGTGCAGTTGATACTTTCACCACAGTAAGTACTGTCACCGGACAAGAGTGCATCCATCTTTTAGACAGGAAACCCGATACTATCACACCTAATGGACTTAATATTCCCCGGTTTGTTGCATATCATGAAGTACAAAATCTTCACCAGGAGTACAAAGAAGAAATCCATGATTTTACCATTGGTCATTTTTTCAATCACAGTGGCTTTAATTTGGATAAGACGCTTTACTTCTTTACCGCCGGAAGGTATGAATACAAAAACAAAGGATTTGATATCACACTAGATGCGCTAAAACGACTTAACAAGCAGATGATTAAAGAGAAATCTGAGGTGACAGTAGTGATGTTTTTTATCACGAAGAGGCCTACGTGGAGCATCAATCCCGATGTATTGGAAAGCCGTGGGGTTTTGGAAGAAATCAGACAAACCTGTGAGAGTATTCAAAAGCAACTAGGCCAACGTTTGTTCATGAAAGCGGCGGCATCTACGGACGATCACCGTCTCTGTGACCTTAACGAATTAGTAGACGATTATTGGAAACTACGATATAGAAGAACGATTCAGTCTTGGAAATCTGACAAATGGCCTATTATTGTGACTCATAACCTTACTGATGATCTAGATGATGAGATACTCAATTATCTTAGAAAAGAGGACATGCTTAATGCTCCGGGAGATCGAGTAAAGATTGTTTACCATCCTGATTTTATAGATTCTACCAACCCGCTTTTCGGATTAGACTATACCGAGTTTGTAAGAGGTTGTCACCTTGGGATCTTCCCTAGTTATTATGAGCCGTGGGGTTATACTCCGCTTGAGAGTATCGCCAGCGGTGTGCCTACGGTTACTTCAGACCTTTCTGGATTTGGAAAGTATGCCTTTAGTATAGAAAAGAACCCTCAAGAGAGCGGTGTATATCTATTGAAAAGGGAAGGAAGAAGATATGAGAAACAAGTAAGCGACCTTACCAAATTTCTTCACGATTTTGTGCAAATTGAGCGAAGGGAAAGGATTATCATGCGAAATAAAGCAGAAGACTTCTCTGAAAAGTTTGATTGGAAGGTCTTGCGGTCCGAATATGAAAAGGCCTACAGAAAGGCTTTGAGGTCTGAGCGGTAAGGGTGTGAAGTAAATGATCGCCAGATTGTTTTAAACATAAGATTCATCAATTCAAATGCAGATTGTTGGCACTGTGACCAATGGAAAAAACACGAATTAAACGACCAATTGTAAACAAGGAATAGATGGTATTACTCATTTACTCTACGATGCCGTTTCTTATTTCATATACCTGCGATTTCTTAAATATGCCAACTAAACCGAGTAGTGCGAGTACAGAAAAAGTAACCCAAAGGTTTTTAAAAGATATTTTAAACCATGTACGTAATTAATGTAAAAAATGGGGGTTAGCATGCATGTGGGCACATTTTGATTTAAAATCTGCTTATTCATAATATTAGCTTTATCTAAATGATCCATTTTCTTAATTTGCAGTTTACCAAAGCTATTTAGTGTCTCTAAGAAAACAGTATCTTTTGCAAGAAGATGATGTTTTTAGCTCATGGAGCGTGTTTTTTTGAAATTTCGATGCACAAATGGTCATTGAATGTATTTTTGAAATTTTAGTGAAAACGCAATAAAATCACAGGTTCACCTTCAATTCGTTCAAAATTCAAATGAATTTTGAACGAATTGAGAAGTTGATTCCAAAGTATAAAATAGATTCGATTCATTGTTTTACCAAAAAACTACGCTACAGGCATCAGTAAGCGTGTTTTTCGTCTTTTCCTAGAGAAACTATTTATTAAGAGCCTGGTTCATAAGCTATTTTATTGACGGTTGGCTAATAAGGGTTTCACCAAAAAGCAAGAACCAGATGCTAACCTGTCTATTCTACCCCAGATTAAAAAAATGCGGGCATATACCATAATATTGTTATTCAGCAGAGATTAACCATAGATTATCTACTGAAATGACGAATTCTCAAGTAGATGTTTCCTCATTCTTAAGGGCACCTCTAAAACTTAGTTCAAGAATTTGAAGTAGCGTTTTTTTTAGACAAGACGTCAAAAACGGAGTTTAGCAGCATTAAACAATTATTTTGATAACGAAGTGTCAGGAAAAAAAATCATCTCAAAAATTGAAAATGGGTTTTTAGAGGTGCCCTTAAATCGGTTTGTTCCGTTATGCTAGCTCAAATACTTCATTGTATCCAAAATACGTTTGACCTGCAGATCTCCAAAGCCATATATAGGTATCCTTCTGGAAAACTCAAGATATAAAAGACCAAAATCCTTAGTAGAAAATTCCTCTGCTATCTCTTCAATTACTTGCTCAATTCGCCCTTTCCCATCTGAACCAGGAAGTCGCTCTACATGGGCTTTTACTGCATCTGCAATAAAAGGATAGTCCTCTGTGAGCTCATTCGAAACAGCTCTCAACATATTTAAATTTTCCTTTTGATAGGCCGGCCATAACTTATTCCATACATCAACCTTCTGAATCATTTGTCTTTGCCTAAACAAATTTATCAACTCCTGATTATGGTAATCAGCAAAACTATACGGGCTATGATGATCTGGTCTTACCAAAAAGAGCTTGATTTCTTTGTCTTTCAGCAAGTTTATCGTGAACCAAAGGTTAACCTGGCAAAATAGGTCATCTTCAAACCAAAGATTTATTTCACTATTCTCACGGATTCCTAGAAGTTTATTCATCTCCGATTTCACCATATAGGAATAATCTAACGATGCTGATATTGGATAGCTCTCAGATACAAACTGAGACCTACGCTCGAAAAAAGCCTCAAGCGCATTCTCATCTACGGGCCCATCAACCAAACATTCTCGAAAGATGATTTTATCTCCTTCTATTTCATCAGGAAACCTTTCTTTTAAGGCATCTCCATTTAGGACATGGTAGATGTTTTCTATTGAATCAGTAAAATCAGTAACCATTTAAGATGTATTAATATTACAAACAAGCCTTGGCAGCTTACTATACTTTTGTTCTAGATATCAATTTTTAATATTTATCATCATATGCAAAAGCCGACCTATAAGGCTTGATATTTCCATTAAAGATAATGGCTGTAAAAAACTTCTAGCGTATCATAAAAAAATAACATCTCTGATATAGTTTTTATAAAAGTTATTAAAGTAGGCTTTGAACTAACTAGGGCCTGCTGAGAAACGTTTTTTCAATTCAAAAAACACGTTTAATGTGATCAAAAGATACTGTTTAGTAAAATTCTTTTTCAATAGGTGCAAGGTTTTCGAGCAGATGCTTCCATTTTCGGTGCACTGAAAAAGCTCGATTTCGAGATTTTTCAACTAGTCACAGGTACATCAGCTACGTCGTTCGCTGCAGATCGAAGTAGAAGCATACATCTTCACCTTGCTGCCTAGTATCTGATACACCTGTGACTTTCTCAGCAAGCCCTAAATAGCTCCGACGCTGTAAACAAAGAAAATGGATCATTCAGAAAAAGCAAACATTAGCAATCAACAGATAAGTTTAAGTTAAAACCTACTCCACCCTCTCCAAAACATCCGTCCCCAAATACTCCATCTCTGGCAATGTATACCAGCTTCTTTTTTGGGGTATTCTGATTCCTTTTGCTTGTATTTCCTCTTCCAGCTTTATAAGTTCTCCCTTCCCGGCTGCTTCATCTTTGTAGAATTTATATTCTAGAAGTTTTCCCGAATCTTCATCAAAATAAAAATACCATGTATCTTCTTCATACTCCACTCTTAAGACATTGGTTGGATTATTGCCAACTTTCGCATTTTCTGATAATGTAATTTCTGGTGTGCTACCATCTTTGAGTTTCATGGGGAGTCCCCATAAATAAAGGTAATAGTTTCGAAGTAAAAGCCCTCTAGCTTCGTCTTTATCGCCTTTGATTACTTGTGTTTGATTTCCGGTAACCTGATAGATTTCCACATTGTCTCGATTCAGTTTCCACTCTTCCAGACCATTATTCAATTCAAAAATGGTTTGCCGGTCAGGGCCCTTCGATCTGGTTTCTACAAAATGGAAAGTAGCCTGGAGCTCTGACCACTTATTTCCAGGATCGTGGTAATTTATCGCCTTCGCTAAGATTTTCTCTGGAGACTGAGAAACAACCAGTAAGGGCAAGACGAAGGTTAATAAAGTAATATTTCGCATGATTTCAGTAGATTAATTCAACAATCAATGAAAGCTAATGAAAATATAAAAATCTACTAAAGGGCACCTCTAAAAACTCAGTTCAAGAATTTGAGGTAAAGATTTTTTTCTGAGACAATACGTTCAAAAACGGAGTTTAGCAGTGTCAAATAAGTATTTTGATAACGAAGTATCAGGGAAAAAGATCCTCTCAAAAATTGAAAGTGGGTTTTTAGAGGTGTCCTTAAAAAAGTTGAGGTTTTCGTAATTATTTAGGAGACATGATATCTAAATATGGGCTGTCTGTGGCAAAGGTGGTTTCTGTTACCTCAATACCCCACAAACTATTTAAGAGTAAATAATCTAAACTGTTTCAACGGATCTAGGCTGCTTCAAATGTTTACTTAAGGATTTATAGGCAAAAGCTGATCCAATTATCGCCAAGATACAAGCCAGAATAAACGGTGCCCCAGGGAAATAAACATCATTCTTAGGGTTCGTGTAATAGGTAAATATACCTGTCATTAAAGGTGGGCCTACAATAGCAGTTATCATTAATATGTTTGTGAGTCCACCCTGTAATTCCCCTTGCGCATTTTTAGGAATTTGAGCTGTCATGATGGATTGCATTGCTGGTCCTGTAAGCCCACTAAAAGCATACGGTACAATGATCGCATAAGCCATCCAGGATTTTGTTGCTACAGAGAAAGAAAGTAACCCAACCAAATTAAAGAACAGTCCTAAATAAACTGCATTTACTTCGCCTATTTTTTTAACAATAGGACCCAGCGTAAGCCCTTGAACTAACGCAACCATGACTCCAACAAAAGTCAACGAAAAACCAATATCCTTTGGATTCCAGTTAAACTTTTCAGCCGTATAAAAAGACCAGTTTCCTTGAACTGAAAAAGAAGCAATATAGACCAGAAAAAGACAGAGGATCAACCCGACAAGTACCTCGTACTTAAAAATATTTTTAACCGTTCCCAATGGGTTAGCCCGCTTCCATTCAAAAGATCTTCTGTTCTCAATTAGTAATGACTCCGGGATCATGATGTAGCCGTAAACCCAATTGAGCAGAGACAAAACCGCAGCAGCTAAAAATGGCATTCTTGTACCCATCTCTCCCAAAAATCCACCTATTGCAGGACCAATGATAAATCCTAAGCCAAATGCCGCTCCAATTAATCCGAAGTTCTTGGCTCGATCTGCATCCTGGCTAATATCTGCAATGTAGGCATTTGCTACGGTCATACTACTTCCACAAATACCTGAAATTGTACGCGCAATAAATAACCATGCCAATGATGGAGCAAAAACAATGACTAGATAATCCAATCCTAACCCCAAAAGAGCGATCAAAAGAACCGGCCTCCTCCCCAACTTGTCACTTAGGCCACCCAATATGGGGGCAAAGATGAACTGCATGATGGCATAGGTAGCGGTTAGTAAGCCACCGATAAAGGCTGCTTCCGAAACAGACTTATGCGTAAGTTCAATGATTAGTTCAGGAACAATTGGAATGATCAACCCAATTCCTACTAAATCAATTAAAACAGTAACAAAAATAAATCCTAATGCTGCTTTCTTATTTTGCATGTGTTCGTTGGTTTAGGTCAAAAATAGGCAAACCATTATTTGAACAAGAGATTTTTTGAGAGTTGATTGAATCGCCAGATATGCATTATTGCAGCGATGGATAGCCCCATCAAAAGCGCATACCAAATGCCAGATATGCCCCAATCCAGTACAAATCCAAAAAAATAAGCCACTGGAATTGCAATCACCCAATAAGCAATAAATGTAATCGCTGTCGGAACTTTTACATCTCTTAACCCTCTCAAAACTCCCAAACCAACCGCCTGGAGACCGTCTGATATTTGAAACGCAGCAGCAATAATTAATAGCGATGAGGCCACGGTGGTAACCTCATGATCATTGATATATAAATAGGGCAAATACCATCTAAATAAGATAAAAAGTATGCCGCAGAAAGCCATGAAAATGCCAACCAAACCAAAAGACGAAAATCCAGCTACTCTAAGGTTTGTTTTGTCCCGTCTTCCAAGTTGATTCCCTATTCGTATGCTCGCTGCTGTAGCTACACCATTTGCGGCCATATATGTCACAGCCGCCATGTTAATTGCAATTTGATGGGCTGCTAACTCTTCCGCGCCAATCCACCCAATCATAATAGAAGCAGTTGCAAAAGCACCAACCTCAAATACATATTGGAATCCTAAAGGAATACCCAGATTAAACTGTTGCTGCATCATTGATTTGGAGAACTTTAATGCGATACCTATCCACTTTTTCCTGGTTAGATAGATGATTACACTCATCATTACAATCCTTGAAATCAAAGTGGCTAATCCAGCACCATTCAATCCCATAACCGGAAAACCTAATTTTCCATAGATCAAAACGTAGTTTAACACCACATTGATCATATTTCCAACAATGGAAACAACCATTGGTATGAATGTATCAGAGAGTCCTTCGGAATATTGTCTGAAAGACTGAAAAATCATAATGGGGACGATTGAACTGGATATAATCCATAAATATGGCCTTGCTACATCCACAATCTCCGTCTCTTGGCCAAAATGATCAAGGAAAAATGAAGAACTCAGTGCAAGCAATAATATTCCAACACTAAGTAGGAAGTTTAATAAAATATTATTTTGTAATAATGAAAAAAGCTTCAATTTTTGACGTGGATCAGTAGAAGATACTAACGGTGTCAATGCATTGCTAACCCCTATCCCAAACAAGAAGAGAACGTGAAAAATTGAATTTGCAAATGTTGCACTAGCTAACGGAATCACACCGAGCCTCCCGACCATAACACTATCAGCCACACTTACCATTACATGACCAAGCTGGCCAACTGCAACAGGTGTTGCCAGCAAAATATTTTTTTGAAGATGCTCTTTTAGGGTCATGATTTTTTTACTATTCAACTACCTAATAAATTGATTATCAAATATTTAGAAATTAAATCGTATTGAAGTGCCGAATTTACTTAAAAACGAACAATATATTATTTTATAAAAACAAATTTTCAAGCTTATTATTTTAATAATAATGATATTTTAATCTATTATCAAAATAATATTTTATCTAAACCGCTCAATAGTAACGATTTTTTTAAGAAGCGGCAAGGTAGTATTTTCGGTGCTTTGTCCCATTAAAAACAGATGAAGAAATTTTTCTATGTTATGCTAATACACACAAGTCATCTGCTCTGGGCACAACAGGTAGCCATCACCATAGATGATTTTCCGTTTCGGAGGATGGGTTTGCCCAAAAAAGATGAATCCGAAATGATAGAAAAACTTTATCATCATTTAGATAGGTTTGGTATCAAAGCGACGGGCTTTCTTAATTCAGGTAGGCTAAAACCTGAAAGTGAAGATGGGTTGAGAGATTTTTTAAAAAGAGGACATGAATTCGGCAATCATACTCATCGCCATTTGAATATTGATAAAGTTGGAGCAAATATTTTTATAGCAGATATTGATTCCGGATGGGTCAATGGAAAAAATTACATCAATACTAACTATTTCAGATATCCATATCTTAGAAGAGGCAACACATTGGAACGAAGAGATTCAGTATATGCACATCTGAATAAAAATGGTTACAAAATTGCTCCTATTTCTATCGATAATAACGAATGGATCTATAATCGTGATTATGTGAAAGCCAAATCTACCGGTATGAGTAAGAAAATGGACAGTATTTCAAAAGCCTATCTAACTCATATGAAAAAAGCCTCTTTAAAATACGAGAAAAAGGCTAAAAAATTTACAGGAAGAAGTGTAAAGCATATTTTACTTCTTCATGCAAACCCTATTAATGCGGAGTTCTTAGGAGATTTATTGAAATGGTACCAAGAACAAGAATGGGAATTCATTACGCTCGAAGAAGCCCTTAAAGATTCGATTTACTCCATAAAAGATGAATTTGCCAGCCCTTATGGGTGGTCACAAATTGATCGCATGGAGAAGTTGGCTAAAGGTCCATCCTCCTTGCCAACCGATAGATAGCCGCTACACTCAGACTATCTGTGATCTTCCCTTTTTCACACATTTCTACTACCTCTTTCAAATGGAGCTTCTTAATTTTTAATCTTTCTGTTTCCTCAAACGCTGTTTCTCCTTGAGTAAGTTCTTCAGCCAGAAAAGCATACCCGACCTCATCGGATACAGAATTTGATAAATGGATCTTGCATAGCTCGGTCCATTTTTTGGCTGATAATCCAGTTTCCTCCTTTAGTTCCCTCTTGGCAGAATCTAGTCTTGGAACATTCAAAACTCCTCCTCCCATCGGAATCTCCCAGGAATATTCATGTAAGGGATAGCGATATTGACCAACCAACCAGGTATTTAATTCCTGATCTAGTGGAATAATCCCAATCGCAAAGGCTTTATAATGCACTACCCCGTAAATTCCTTTACCTCCACCAGGATTGGTGACATCATGTTCTCTCACAGCAATCCAGGGATTGTCATAAATTATTTTCGTAGTATGTGTAACCCAAGGGTTTTTTTCAAGCATTTTTTGTTAAGCTTTTTCTTTTCGTTTCGGGTTTGTCTGCTCGTCACATTCTAATTAGTGACTGATAAGTAATTCTAATTTTCTTTAGGTCACCTCTAAAAACTCAGTTCAAGAATTTGAGGTAAAGGTTTTTTTCTGAGACAAGACGTCAAAAACGGCGTTAAATAAGTATTTTGATAACGAAGTATCAGGAAAAAAAGATCATCTCAAAAATTGAAAGTGGGTTTTTAGAGGTGCCCTTTAAATACTAGAATCCTTTGCAAAACTGGATTTTTGGTTCAAATCAAGGCTTTCAGAATTTCAAAAACGTAGTTCACTGGGCGTAAATGAAGCTTTTGAAATTTTGAGTAACGAAGAGTTGGGCCAAAAGGCGGGTTTTTCAAAGGATTCTACTAATCTACTTCCAATCCCAATTCCTTTCTTATCACCCTACTTGAATTACTATTTTCTTTCCAATATGCAGATTTAATCGTATTTATCTTTTTTGCTTTGGTTGTTAGTTTTTCAGTATCACCAAAACGATGTGAATAAGATTCTTCCCAACCGAGAATTGTGTATGGAAAATCTGACTGAAAATAGATGTGTAAAGAACGATCATCATAAATAATGGAATATTTAGCGTGCAATGACTGACCGAATTCTGACTTATCCATTTGAGTTAAAGAGATCTTTGCATTTTTTGGAGCAGTATCTTGATGTTTCAATCGCAGGTAAAAAGTGGAAGGCAATAAACGGACCTCCCCTAGAGGCAAAGACGATGGATTCAATCTGATTCTAGTCCAAAGTTCATCCTCCAGTACTACTTCTGGAATGGATACATCAACATCACCCTCGGATTCGAAGTAGGATAAGCCTTTTAACCTGTATGCTTCATCTTGGAAATTCAATTGCATCCAGGTATGCCCGCACCATTCTTGTGATGAAGTTGTGATCTTAAATATGTTAGGATGTTGATCATACGAAACAGGAACGAACGTACTCATCATCATGGAGTAGGGATATATTCCCGTCAGGAATTTCTTGGTCATGTTTAGCTTCAGCACACTTACGTTATCCTCGCTTTTATTTCTCCAGTCATCTAATTTCACTTGTTTGTTTTTGGAGAAGGGTTCGGTTACAAAAACCAATACTGAAGTACCTTGATGAATCTCCCCGTATCTGACTTGTTGTAATTCATAACTGGATATTTCTGCTTCCCCTGCATACCAATAGCCATTAAAATCCGGAGCTTTCTTTTTCTCCTGAGAAAGGGAAGAGCTACAGGCTACCAGAGCGACTAAAATGAAAGAATATAGCGTGTTTCGCATGATTTTATGGTTTTGATAATATAAATAATCTCAAGACACAATTTGTTTCTCATTTTATCTGAACATTGGATAAGCTATTAAGGTCAAAACATCACTTATCTTTAGCATTGTTATTATTTTGAAGAACTTTCCTAAGAACTAGATTCGAATGTGAATGCTTAAATTACATTATTTAAATGAACTATCTTTCAGTAGAGGGACTAACAAAAAGTTACGATGAAAAAGCGCTTTTTAGAGATGTAAGTTTTGGGCTAGACCACGGTCAAAAAGTAGCTTTAGTGGGCGTAAATGGAACAGGGAAGTCTACACTACTCAAGGTCATCTCAGGCAAGGAAGCACCAGATCGGGGAATCGTTTCTTTTAGAAAAGGACTCACTGTTTCCATGCTTGCGCAACATCCCGATTTCAATTCACAAGAGAAAATCATCGAAGCGGTATTTTCCAAGAATACTGAAGATTTAAATGCCATTCGAGATTATGAACTGGCTCTTCGCAAAATAGAGGTTGACCCTGATCATGCCCCTGACCTGACACCATTAGTAGAAAAAATGGACTCGTTGAATGCGTGGGAGTATGAGCATCAAATTAAAGGGCTCTTGGGAAAATTGGGTATCCATAATCTAGAACAGAAAATGGGAGACCTATCCGGAGGGCAGAAAAAAAGAGTCGCTCTTGCCCAAGCATTGGTTGTAAATCCCGATTTTTTGATCTTGGATGAGCCCACCAACCATTTGGATCTGGAGATCATTGAATGGTTAGAAAACCACCTGGCCACTGCCAACCTCACTCTTCTAATGGTTACTCACGATCGTTATTTCTTAGATAGGGTGACCAATGAGATTTTAGAAATAGATAGAGGTGAAATCCATCGTTATCAAGGTAACTACCGTGAATATCTGGAAAAGAAAGCTGCGCGAATGGAAATGGAGGTAACTTCGATTAGTAAGGCCAAGAATCTTTTCAAAAAGGAGCTGGAGTGGATGCGAAGGCAGCCCAAAGCCCGCGGCACAAAAGCAAAGTATCGTGTGGATGCTTTTCAGGATATTAAGGAAAAAGCGCATCGTGAAAAAGGAACTCAAAAAATGGAGGTTAACCTCACCGGAGAGCGACAAGGTAAGAAAATTCTAGCATTGCATCATATTTCTAAAGCATACAACAAGCAGAGATTGATAGCTAATTTTAGCTATGTTTTTCGTAAGAAGGAGAAGGTGGGAATCATAGGCCCTAATGGAGTAGGAAAATCCACATTCCTCAACATCTTATCACAAAAGATCCAACCAGATTCAGGAGAATTGGAAATCGGCCAAACCACTAGATTTGGTTATTACACCCAAGACGAAACTGTCTTTGATCTCAACAAAACAGTTTTGGATATCGTCAAAGAGGTTGCCGAATTCATTACCTTGAGTGATGGCTCTGAAATCTCTGCTTCTCAATTATTAAATCAATTTCTATTTCCTCCGAAAATGCAATACAACCATGTTGGAAAACTAAGCGGGGGAGAGAAAAGAAGACTACAGTTGCTGCGAGTGTTAATGGCAAATCCAAATTTTCTCATTTTTGATGAGCCAACAAATGACCTTGACATCACTACGCTAAACATCCTAGAGGAGTACCTCCAAAACTTTGCTGGTTGCCTCATGATAGTATCACATGATCGATACTTTATGGATCAATTAGTCGATCACTTATTTGTGTTTGACGGAAATGGAAAAATTCGAGACTTTCCCGGAAATTACTCTGATTTTCGTGAGAAAGGAGTACCGGCTGCAAAGGGAAAAAGGGAAGAAAAAAAAGAGGCGAGACTTGCACCAACAGCCGAGCCAACAAAACCTAAAATCCGAAAGCTTAACTTCAATGAGCAGCGTGAGCTGGATCAATTGGACAAAGAAATTCCGGAGCTGGAAAAGAAAAAATTAGCGCTTCTTGAAGCGCTAAACCAAGAAGTCCAATACGAAAAACTCCAGGAAATCAGCTCAAAAATTCAAGAGCTAGGATTCATCCTGGAAGAAAAAGAAATGAGGTGGTTGGAGTTGAGTGAGGTATAGCCTTGGAAAAGCTGACCTTATGTGCTGACTTGATAGGGAAAACTTTATTTCTTCAACCGATCCTTAAACGTTTTTGCAACCTTATTGATCTTCGGCTTAGAAACATTCAAAATGTAAGAGTTATTGGGGTGCTTCTTTTCATAATTCTGATGGTATTCCTCTGCTTTGTAAAATACATCTAGTTTGCTGATCTCTGTAACTATTCTTTTTTCAAAGTTTGGCTGTTGTTCTTTGATTTTAGAGTTTGCAAGTTTTTGTTGCTCTTCATTGTGGTAGAATATTTCTGACCGGTATTGAGTGCCAATGTCAGGGCCTTGTCTGTTCAACTGAGTGGGATCATGCGCAATAAAGAAAATATCTAAAATTGTTTCATAGTCGATTACAGAGGGGTCGTAATAAATCTGTACCGCTTCTGCGTGTTTTGTTGCACCGGAACTTACCATTCTATAATCGGCGGTACTAGCTTTTCCACCTGAGTACCCGGAAACCGCTTCTATTACGCCCTCAATTTGTTCAAATGAGGCCTCCACACACCAAAAACAACCACCCGCTAACGTTGCAGTATCCAGCTTTTGATAATCCAACTCCATGCTGGCTTTTAAATTTTCTATAGGTTCTGATTTGCTGCCTTGAGATTGGCAACTGAAAAAAACAACTCCTAAAACAACTCCTAATATTTTCATATATATGTAATTTATTTTCAATCGCACACATGTAGTTTGCTATAAACCGCATCAGCAGATCAATTTGTCTATCGGTTGGTATGGGTTCGCTTTTGAATTGTTATCCTCATTTCATGTATTTTCATCATCTTAGGCATTACTTACGAAGCTTTCGAGTTCTTAACTATCTAATTCACTAGAAAAGTAACCAGGACTACATTTCGGTAATATAACGCCATCTAAGAACGCAAGTTTTTAAATGACCTAATGGCCCTTGATGATTAGTTGGAGAGATCATTGATTAGGGATGATAGCTTCTTTTACTTTTACATAAGACTCCAAAACTCTTTAAGCCTAGCTAAATTTGAAAATGCTTTATTCTCATTTTCAAAAGGAAAAAATAGAAGCAGGTTGCGATGAAGCAGGTAGAGGCTGCTTAGCAGGTCCTGTGGTGGCGGCAGCGGTAATTCTACCTGATAATTATACGCACGAAGTATTAAATGACTCTAAACAACTGTCTGAAAAACAACGAGTCGTGCTAAGACAGGAAATCATCAAGAATTCTATAGCATGGGCTGTAGGATTAGCTTCACCTGGCGAGATTGACAAAATCAATATTTTAAATGCTAGTTATCTGGCAATGCACAGGGCAATTGAACAGTTGAAAATACAGCCAGAGTTTTTATTGATCGATGGTAATCGATTTAAACCTTTTCATGAAATCCCGCATGAATGTATCATAAAAGGGGATGGAAAATTTTACTCCATAGCTGCTGCTTCTGTTTTAGCTAAAACCTACAGAGATGACCTCATGAGACAGCTTGCCATAAAATTTCCAGGCTATGGTTGGGAAACGAACGTCGGATATCCTACCAAAGCTCATAGAATGGGAATTAAAGACATGGGATCGACTCCCCATCATAGAAGAAGTTTTCAACTATTGCCCCACCAGCTAGAATTATTTCAAAATTAACTGAGTAACCCGAAAAATTCGGGTGTTATTAGTTACTATTCAACTGCCTGGATAAAATATTATTTTAAATACAGATTATATTATTAAAGTAATCAACTTAAAAAATAATTTCTACAAAATAATATGTTGTTTGGTTTTAAGCAAATTCGATATTTCAATAAAGCTTATAATTTCTAAATACTTGATAATCAAAATTTTTAAGCAACTGAATAGTAACTGTTATTCATTAGCTTGCTACTGGATAACAGCGTAGAGATTGCGATGATCAATAGTGAATCGGTTCGTTGTTGAGGAAGAACCAGAGAAAAGCAAGGTTGCTTATTAACTTCAAAACTCCTGACTCGACGTAAATTTTTCTGTTGCAAACACGCACTAATGACCGACAAAAAATTCTTACCCGAGCTATAAAAGATGTTTTGAATTTGAAATAATGCAAGGATTACGACATAGTTAGATTTACGAGATACATCTGATTTTTAGAGAATTTAGGGGATCGAGTCAGGAGTTCTGAACTTACTAGAAAACTACATCAAACGTAGAGGTTACAGAGATTATAGAAAGAAAGGATGGCTAATGAGGAGCGGGCAGATAGAGTTAATTTATCGGACTGTCATCTAACAACGTATAAACTTTCCAGGTAGAGATGTACCCTTGAAGATGCTAAACAAATGGTGAATCTCAGAGTCACTGAAAAAAACAGACGTTGGAATAAAACAAAAGGCACTCATTCGTAACCTTTGATAATAGTTTTAACTGTCATACGCCCATAGGTTTTCGAACAATACATAAGAATTATTTCGTTTTATTTTTGTAAAAACCGTCAGTATGAATTACTCAGATTTTTTAAGTGGTTGGTATCAGGTAGCCTCTTTTTTAGTAATTGTTTCTTTAGGACTAGCAGTTTTCAATTATATCATTTATAAAATAAGCCTTGCCAGTAAAAAGACTTACAAAGAAAAGTTTGACCTGGTCAGCAAAAAGGAAAATAAAGTTTTTTTAATGAGTCACATTCTTTTGGCTTCTGCTTTATTTTTCTTTAATAATACCCTTGAGCAGGAAACAGTCCTACTCACTCCAATTTGGTTTTTCATCAGGCTTTTTGTGTCCACCTCTATTTCTGTTCTTTATGGTTATGTGGCCTATCTTATATTAAAATTCTACTACCCAAGTAGGCTAGAAAAAAAACTCAAAAAGCTTAGATACACGCCTAGAGTTAATCCTGAAAATGGGAAAAAGATGAAGCTACTTAGTGAAGATGAAGAGGATGTATACCTTGATGAAGGCATGCAGGCAGAAGAAAATGTTTTCTCCATCGATTATGATGTTTGGATAGACGAGTCAACCGGCTACACAAAAATAGAGAAATACAAAGGCCATCTAAATGCGCTCAAATGTGACAGATGCGGTTTTCAGACATTAAGGTTAAAAAAAGAAACCATCCTGAAGAAACCGACAAAAACAAGAGATGGAGAGCTATTGAAAGAGTATGTTTGCTCTTATTGTAACCGAATTAAGCGTAAGAATGTAGTCCTTTCTAAAAACATAAAAGAAAAGAAAGATAACGCGATTTTAATTGAAGATCCGCTATCTGAAGATACCAAAATATCTGTAATCAAAATAGAAATACACATCAGAAACGGAGAAGTTAAAGATTTTGACTTCCCGAATCTGAGTCAGGCCAAAACCTTTATCAATGAATTTGATTATAAAAAGCTCGGAGAAAAACATGAGTTTTACTAAATAAACATGCTTAGAAAAAGACTAGGGCTCCTCTTAGGGCCCTTTTGTTTTTGTGTTGTTTTTGTACTTGAGCCTTTCGATGGACTAAATGGTCAAGGAAATGCTGTCTTGGCTACTACACTCTGGATGGCGACGTGGTGGCTCTCTGAAGTTCTCCCTATAGCAGTCACCGCTTTAATGCCTATTGTATTGCTACCCCTCACCGGTGGGGCTAGCATTAATCAAACCACAGCAGCTTATGGTGATAAAATGCTTTACCTTTTTGTAGGTGGTTTCATCATCGCTATGGCGATGCAACGATGGAACTTGCACAAAAGAATCGCATTATTTATTATAAATAAAATCGGGACAAACACAAACAATATCTTGTTGGGATTCATTCTGGCAACCGGACTACTTTCCATGTGGATTTCTAACACTGCTACCACACTCATGATGATAACCATTGGTTCGGCTTTGATCCATCAAATGAAGGAAACTGGAAATGGAGAAGGCAACCAATTTTTCAAGCCCCTTCTTTTAGGAATCGCTTTCTCAGCTTCCATAGGTGGAGTAGCGACACTGGTAGGTACTCCTACAAACCCGATTTTTGTTTCGATAGGAGAAAAGCTTTATGGCCAGGAATTTTCATTTGTTTCATGGATGGTTTTCGCAATGCCTTTTTCTCTGCTCATGCTTCTAATATGTTGGCTGCTCCTTGGAAGAGTGGTTTTTAAAACCCATCAAGAAAAAATTCTCTTGGGAGCAGCAATAATATATGAAGAGTATACCAAACTTGGAAAGATAAGTTATGAGGAAAAAGCTGTTGGAATTATTTTTTTTGCCACCGCTGTACTTTGGGTTACACGGTCTTTTGTCCTAGATCAATTCATCCCATATATCAATGATACCATAATCGCAATTGCAGCGGCCACCATGATGTTTATCATTCCTTCAAAACAGGAGAAAGGTAGGGCCTTGCTTACTTGGAATGAAGCTGAGCAACTCCCATGGGGGGTAATTATTCTTTTCGGTGGAGGGTTATCTCTGGCTGCTGCCTTCCAGAGTTCAGGTTTAGCAAAGTGGCTTGGAGATCAATTAACTCTTGTGGCTGATTTTCCTTTATTATTAATCATTTTAGTTATTGCTTTATCCGTAAATTTTCTCACTGAAGTTACCTCTAATGTTGCCACTGCCTCTATTATGCTTCCAGTGCTAGCGTCTCTTGCAAGTGCCATCGGTATTCATCCCTACTTACTTATGGTGCCAACGACGATGGCTGCATCCTGTGCATTCATGTTGCCGATTGCAACGGGACCCAATGCGATTGCATTCAGTGTAGGAGAATTGGAAATGAAGGATATGGTAAAGTCAGGGATTTGGCTGAATATCTGCTCAAGCTTGTTCATAAGCTTGCTCGTCTACTTTTTACTTCCTGTTTTTCTTTAAGCCAGATCTACTCCCGTTAGCAATATATACTCCGACCCCAACAGCCACCATGCCAATGTATTGAACAAAGTAGATATGCTCCCCATCCAATATTCCCCAAACAACCGCAACTATTGGAATAATATAGGTTACTGAAGATGCAAAAAGTGGATCGGTCATTTGGAGGATCTTATTGAAGATAACTAGTGCAAATGCGGTCCCGAAAATTCCCAGTAATGCGATATAAAAAGAAGCTTCTAATATTCCCTCAACCTTTAAAAATTTATTCCAATAATCTGTAAAACCGAAAAGAAAAACGATAGATAACGGTCCCACTAAAGCCAAAGAACCGCTTGTTACCGTCACCGGATGAATATTATTTAGCTTTTGTTTAATGAGATTTAGATTGGATGCATAGCATAAGGTGGCAAGGACTACCAAGAGTGCATAGATATTAATACCTGAAAAAGATTTACCATTTGCTGTGACTAAAATAGCGGTCCCGATGAAACCAATCGCCACGCCTAAGTACACCTTAGGACGCTGTTTTTGGTTAAATAGAACCAAAGCAATTAAAATAGTAAATATTGGAACTAAGCCATTTAAAACACCTGTAATGGCACTTTCCAATTGAGTTTGAGCCACAGCAAAAAGAAAGGAAGGCAGAAGACTCCCCAAAAAACCAGAAGCTAGCAAATAGCCGAGCCTTTTTTTAGGAAAAGACCTTAGCCGTAGGATCGCGAAAGGCAAAAGCACAACAGATGCTGCTACAATTCGAAAAGATCCCACCTCTTGAGGAGTTAGACCGAGCAAACCTTTCTTTATCAGAATAAAAGAACTACCCCAAATTGTAGCAAGCAGGATCAAAAGTGACCAAGCCAGGAGGGTGGATTTTTGCATCTGCGCAAGATATAAGAAAAAAGGAGGTTTTAAAGTGAAAATTCAGGCAGCCACTTCTTCGAAAAATTCAGGTATTTGATGAAGCGTCTCTTTCACCTCTGAGTAAGATGTTGACTCAACAAGTTTAGTCCGAACAGGCTTGAAATTTGAAATACCTCTGAAGTAATTCGTGTAATGCCTTCTCATCTCAAAAAGCCCTTTTCGCTCTCCTTTCCACGCGATAGAAAAATCAAGATGTTGAATCACAACTCTGACTCTTTCATCCAAAGAGGGTAGATCAGGAAGTTCTCCCTTAGCCAGATAAGCTTTGATTTCATTAAAAATCCATGGATTTCCAATAGCAGCCCTACCAATCATAATTCCATCAACTCCGTATTTATTTTTATACTCCCGTGCTTTTTGCGGAGAATCGATATCGCCATTGCCAAAAATGGGAATGTGAATTGATGGATCATTTTTAACCTCAGCAATGTAAGACCAATCGGCTTCACCCTTATACATCTGATGACGCGTACGCCCATGAATACTCAAGGCATGAATACCAACATCTTGAAGTCGATGTGCTACTTCCTTTATTTTAATTGTTGAATGATCCCAGCCAAGCCGAGTCTTCACCGTCACAGGTTTGTTAACCCTTTTAACAATTTCAGCCGTCATTTCCTGCATCTTAGGAAGGTTTAAAAGAATTCCTGCACCTGCTCCTTTGCATGCTACTTTCTTAACCGGACATCCGTAATTGATATCTATAATTTCAGGGTCAGCTTCTTCGGCTATGGCGGCAGCCTCACGCATGGATTCAATCTTGTCTCCAAAAATTTGGATACCCATAGGTCTTTCGTACTCATAGATATCCAACTTTTGAATACTTTTCTCAGCATTTCTGATGAGCCCTTCTGAAGAGATGAATTCTGTGAACATTAGATCTGCGCCATTTTGCTTGCAGACTGCTCTGAATGGAGGATCACTTACATCTTCCATCGGCGCCAACAGTAAAGGAAACTCCCCTATTTCCAGGTCACGAATCTTAATCACTTCTCCTAGTATATTTGCCCACAAATTTAATGTATGCAAGACATTCTCAAGAATCTGCCTGAAGAGAAACGAACATTGAGAGCATGGATTGGAATTATCATTTTGCTCCTTTACCTTCTTTCTTTTGCTGTAATTAACATTCTGGGATCATCTCTGGTGCAGATGGATGAAAAGTTCCTAACGTCACAAGATCCAATTAGCCTATTGGTTAGTCAGGCATTCTTACATTTTTTAATGTTTATCGTCGTCGGCATCCTCATTTCATATTTGCTATTGAAGTTTGATGTAAAAGAATTTTTCTTGCGTGCTTCCTGGATCTCATTAGGCCTATCGATCGGGATTGCTCTTGGGTCTATGGTTATTATCAGCGCGATAGGAGAATGGAATATGAACCTGGAATTTGGAGATTCTGACTTTGCAAAATGGGCAAGGCAATCCGAAGACCAACTTAAATTACTTACAGAGCATATCACAAATTTCCAATCTGCCCAGCACTTTTTTTTGGCCATTCTTGCTGTTGCCATTATCCCTGCAATCGGAGAAGAGTTAATCTTTAGAGGGTTACTTCAAAGTCTTTTTGTGCGGATTCTAAAAAATCATCATGTAGCTATATGGCTTACGGGTTTTATTTTTGCCGCTATTCACCTACAATTTTTTGGTTTGGCTCCAAGAATGCTGTTGGGTGTTGTGTTTGGTTACATGTATTACTGGAGTGGAAGGTTATCTCTGGCTGTAGTTGGTCATTTAGCCAATAATGGTTTTGCTTTACTGTTTCTTTATGCTGCTCAAAATGATATGGTAGCCATATCTCCCGATAAAATGGACGAATCAGCTCCATGGCCTGCCGTGTTGATCTTCAGCTTTGTAACAGCATATTTACTCTTCAGGTTTTATAAAAAGCCTCAACAAAATGCGTGATTGGCAGGCTGTCTATAAAGATAATCAGGAATATCGGGTTGACATTGTCAAAGCTGTTTTAGAAGGAGAAGGACTAGTGCCTGTGAAGATAAATAAAACAGTTTCTGCTCATGGTTTCGGAAATTTTGAAATATTTGTAGATCCCGATTCAGTTCTTAGAGCGATTAAAATCATAAAAGAAGAAATAAAGTTTGACTAAATACCCCGATCTACTACCCAGAGTTTTTTCTGCTATCATTGGTGGAATGATTATTATTTTATTCTTAATCTGGAGTCAATGGGGGTTCTTTATTGTATTCTTATCTATCTCTTGCCTTACTATGATGGAGTTCTATCGATTGATGAGGCTTCAAAGCTATTTGCCTATTCGATTTTTAGGTGTGACCATAGGAGCGCTCCTTTTTTCCATCACTTTTCTTATCCAGATTGATGTTTTGCCTAATAGGTATTATATCCTCCTTTTTCCATTGGCCTCGTTTGTTTTCTTGATCAAACTTTACAAGAAAAGTGATGTTCACCCTTTCATCAATATCGCCCTATTTTATTTAGGAATTATGTATGTGGCACTTCCGTTTGCGCTAACCAATGTATTGGTTTTTTACAGTGGTCAGTACTCCTATGAAATCATTCTGGGACTCCTTTTTTTAACGTGGGCCAACGATATTGGAGCTTATTTCACCGGTATTATTTTTGGGAGGACAAAACTGTTTGAACGAATTTCACCTAAAAAATCATGGGAAGGGAGCATCGGAGGCGCGACGGCTTCAGTTCTTACTTCTCTGATTATTGGATTTTACTTTGAAGGATTGAATTCGATAGAGTGGATGAGCGTCTCAATTATCGTGGTCATTGCCGGTACTTACGGAGACTTAGTAGAATCTCACTTCAAACGTTCTATTCAAATTAAAGATTCCGGCACTATCATTCCTGGACATGGCGGATTTCTGGATCGATTTGATAGTCTTCTAATAGCTGTTCCTTTTGTTGTAGTTTTCTTGAAATTATTTTAATAAAAATTAACAAATCCGGTACATTTACCTAATTAACATAACATACCCCTCTAATGACTATGGCTTACATAGAACCAGCTCCTATTAAAGATAAAGATAATCCGTTTGAGTCCATGATGTCTCGTTTTCAGATAGCTACAGAGCATCTGGGATTAGAACAGGAATTGTATGACGTGCTTAAAACACCGGCCAGGCAGGTGATCGTTTCATTACCAATAACTATGGACAATGGATCGATCAAGGTTTTTGAGGGATATCGCGTTATTCATTCTACTATTCTTGGACCTTCTAAAGGTGGTGTCCGCTACGATATGGAAGTAAACATTGATGAGGTAAAAGCCTTAGCCGCATGGATGACCTGGAAGTGTGCTGTGGTAGATATCCCTTATGGTGGCGCCAAAGGAGGAATCAAATGTAATCCCAGAGAAATGTCAGCAGGAGAAGTGGAACGACTGACGAGGGCATACACCGTAGCAATGCACGATGTTTTTGGAAAAGACAGGGATATCCCTGCTCCAGATATGGGAACAGGGCCAAGAGAAATGGCTTGGATGATGGATCAGTATTCTAGAAACTACGGTATGACCGTCAATGCAGTAGTCACAGGGAAACCTCTTGTCTTAGGCGGTTCCTTGGGACGTGAAGAGGCCACCGGAAGGGGAGTAATGATCTCCGCATTAGCTGCCATGGAAAAGCGAAAAATCAATCCATTTAAAGCTACTTGTGTCATTCAGGGTTTTGGCAATGTTGGCTCCTGGGCAGCTCAACTTTTAGAAGAGAGAGGTGTCAACATCGTAGCCATAAGTGATCTTTCTGGCGCCTATTATAACGCAGAGGGGATTGACATCAAGAAAGCCATGGAATACAGAACTGCGAATAATGGTAGCCTCGAAGGATTTCGAGGAGCAGAAAAAATTGATCCGGATGAACTCCTTCTACTTGAAGTAGATGTGCTGGTACCTGCCGCAGTTGAAGATGTCATTACAAAAAATAATGCTGATAAGATCAAAGCCAATATGATCGTAGAAGGCGCAAATGGCCCTACTTCCGCTAAGGCTGATGCAATACTCAATGAAAAAGGAATCCTTGCAGTTCCTGATATCTTGGCAAATGCTGGCGGCGTTACGGTTTCGTATTTTGAATGGGTTCAAAACAGACTCGGATACGGCTGGACGCGTGAGCGTGTAAGTAGGCGTTCTGATCGTATTATGAAAAATGCTTTTGACCGCGTGTACGAAACGGCTTTAAAGTATGATGTAAGTATGCGAATTGCAGCATACATCGTGGCAATTAACAAGGTTGCGAAAACATACAAATATCGCGGTGGTTTCTAGGTCATCACATTAGATCATTTCGATAGACTTCACTCCCTACTTCTCAAAATCAGTTGGAATGAGAATACACAAAGAAGGATACAGGATGATACCCATTATGGCTCTGCTGATAGCAGCGTTGTATGCGCTCCTTTACTGGTTAATACCACTCTTTGTGATACAAATGATACTGGCTGTAGCCGGGGTTATTTTCTTTATTTTAATCATGCGGTTTTTTCGTGATCCTAATGTAATCACCCCTGAAAAAGATGGAATAGTATATGCACCAGCAGAAGGCAAAGTTGTAGTAATTGAAAAGACCTATGAGGATGAATACCTCAATGAAGACAGAATACAAATCTCAATTTTTATGTCTCCCTTAAATGTGCACGTAAACAGAAGCCCTATCGAGGGAATCATTGATTTCTTTAAGTACCACCCTGGCAAATTTCTCGTAGCGTGGCATCCCAAGTCCAGCACCAATAATGAGCGAACTTCTATAGGATTCAAGACCGACTCAAACGTAAATATTTTAATGCGCCAAATTGCCGGAGCAGTCGCCAGAAGGATCGCCTTTTATCCAGAAGTGGGTGATACTGTGAAGCAGGGCACATCTGTTGGATTTATTCGTTTTGGTAGCCGTGTAGACTTGTTTCTTCCTCTTAGCGCTGAAATTAAAGTGAAAATAGGTGATGTGACTAAAGGAGGTGAGACAGAAATCGCTCGGTTGAAAGACTGACATTGGTTATAGAAATCGGAAACTCTTTGACAGCAGCGGTCGTGGCCCAATCGAAAGAAGTTGTCCTGTTTGATGAAAAGCCGCCTCATCAGCCTTCGGCTATTTAAGCCCGTACTGTGCCTCCCTATCTGGTTAGTTTAGCCCACTAATGCAGTAAATTCCTAGGCATTTCTGCAATCACCTCAAAAAAGACGCAGAAATCTATGAATCCAACGTGCGGACAAAGACACTAACTTCAGAAATCCTGAACCGACGTAAAAATCAATGTCACAAAAACATCATAATGACTGACGCAAATTTCTCTTTTTAAACTCTAAAAGATGTTTTTGAACTTAAAATGGCACAGGATTACGACAAATAGATTTACGGGACATACCTATTTTTAGAGAATTTAAGGGGTCGAGTCGGGATTTCTGAACTTTACAAATTTCAAAGAGTAAATGGCCTATAAGACTTCGAAAACCTCTAATCTCATCATCAAGAAGTTATCTTTTAGAATAAATATTCTCAAATTTACTCAACATCACTGCTCAACCAACTCTCGGTTTTTCCTAACCTGCGAGTCGTTTCTCTGATTTTAGAAATTACTGTTACATTCACTATCTCTAGCTATTGTATCAAATTACTTTAATATGAATTTTTGAGGATTATGACTATAGTAAGAGAATGACTGAATTCCGACCTTTCAAAAAGGTAACTGTTTCATCCTGATTCTAATTTAAGGACACTTATTATGGAATGAAGCGTATATGTGATTCTTCTAAGGAAAGTTTATACGATCTATTCGTCTAGTCATTGGGCAAAATGAAAATCAAGAAATATAATTTGTACTAATTATTGAGTTAGCAACATGATTATACCCGAAGATTTACTCTTGGCACATGGAGCCACTACTATGGAATACCCTAAAGGTGTGGCGATCTTTGATAGGGGCGAAGAAGCCATCAATTACTATCAAGTTAAAAATGGTGAGGTGAAAATGGTAAATTACAGTCAAGAAGGGCAGGAATTTGTCCAAGGATTTTTCAAAAAAGGGGATAGCTTCGGGGAGCCACCTATTTTCGGAAATTTTACTTACCCAGCAAGTGCGGTTGCTGCACAGAGAAGCAAAATCTTCAAATTAAGAAAGCGACACTTTTTTGAATTGCTGGAAGCGCATTTTGAAATTCACAAAAAATTCAATCGAATACTTTCTAATAGGTTACGATATAAGGGAATGATGTTAAGTGAAATTTCTTCACACTCTCCAGAGCATCGAATCAGAACATTGCTTTCTTTCCTGAAAGATCAGATCGCTCTGGAAAGTGAATTCGAGATTCCATATACCCGACAACAGATTGCTGATATGACTGGATTAAGGGTTGAAACAGTGATCAGGACCATCAAAAAAATGGAGAGTGATGGCAATTTGAAAATTCTCAACCACAAAATAGTGTTCTAAATAAAAATTTCACTGTCACATTTACACAGAGATTTTTGAATTAAATGATTACAGAAATTATTTAATCTTCATAATAAGTAGAAATATTTCTACGTGACATCGCTCAAATCATCTGAATATAAAAGTACTTGATACAATCATATTCTCCGCGTATTTAAGTAAACAAAATAAACAAGCCCACTTTGGTTTACCCATAAAGGAGATAAGGCTAACCTTGCCATGGAGCCAGAAACATCGTTCAAATATATCTCCACCAGATATTTGAAGAAAGAAAAATGGGATGCCATGGTCAGATGAACAGTTACAAATGATTTCCCTGAGGCTTCTAGTGTATGATCAGGATCATAAGAGTGATTGAACTATTTATCTAGAATTATTTAAAACAAATGGTCAAATCATGAAACATACTGAAATAGTAAAGTTTCTGAGTCTAGTAGCCCTATTGGCTACACATCTCGGATATGCGCAGACCACCCTAAGTGGCAGGATAATTTACGTGGATGGGACACCCTTGTCGGGAGTTAACATAACTGTGGAAAATACAGAAAATGGAACCAGCACAGATGCAAGATGTCATTTCGAATTATCGGATTTATCAGGACAGATAACCTTACTCATATCCTCTGTTGGATATGAATCTCAGCAGGTGGAAATCAACTTGAATGATGATATCTCCAAATTAAAGATCAGAATGGATACGGAAACATTTAAGCTTGAGGAAGTAATAGTAGTTGCCAACAAAAGTCTGATAAAAAACTCGGTTACGGAAGCCAGAGAAAGGCTAGATCGAATACCTGGAGGTACGAACCTTGTTTCTATGGATAGGCTGGATGATCAACGCTCTCTTACTCTAAATGGTGCATTGCAATTTCAGCCAGGTGTTATAATTCAGGAATTTTTTGGAGCTAATGATCAACCGAGGTTGAACATCAGAGGCTCGGGAATACAGAGTAATCCTCAACGCAGAGGAGTCAATCTTTTGCAGGATGGTATCTCAACAAATTTTAGTGATAGGTCTTACATTATTGGAATTCCGGAGCCACGAGCTGCGAACTACATTGAAGTATTTCGGGGAGCTAATGGGCTTAAATATGGGGCAACAACTTTGGGAGCAGCCATCAATCTTGTTTCTAAAAATGGATACAAGGTTTCCCCACTTGAGCTGAAGGCTGAAGGTGGTAGTTTCGGCTACTACAATGGAAGTATAGCCACGGGAGGAATTTTTGGACAAAATGATATCTATACAGCTGTTTCATACAACCAAGCAGATGGGTTTAGAGAGTTTAACTCCAGCTCCAGACTAAATGCTATGGTCAATATAGGTAGAAAGTTAAATGATCATCTGGAAACACGACTCTACGCTACTTACACAGACCTGTCCTTTGATATTCCAGGCCCACTGACACAAGCACAATTGGATGAAAATTCGAAACAGATCAATCCAGGGGTGAATCCACCCGTAAGTATTGGGCCTAATGTCGTACGAGATAGGCCATGCAGAGATTCCAAAATTCTTAGGATCGCCAATAAATCTATCTACAACATTAATGACCGAAGTGACCTCACCCTAGGATTATACTATCAGTATGGTGATGATACGTTCGATTTTCCGATAACAGTAGATGTACGAAACTCCATAAGTAATAATTTTGGATTAACAGCCTCTTATTTAGCTACATCCAAGCAAAATATATTCAGAACAGGTATCATTGCCAAGGCAGGTACAATAGACAGAAGCTACAGTGTGATATTGAGCGGTGAGGTAGGTGCTAAGTATGCTGAAAACGAACTGACTGCAACCAACCTGATTTTCTATGCCGAAGATATTTATCAATTTACCGATAAACTTTCAGGTCTTCTCAGTGTACAAATCAGCAGCAACACCCGAAATAATGAGGATGTTTTTGCTACCCCTTCATCTCGTCCTTTTTTTGATTTTACCACTCAATCCAGTGGTACATTTGATGCAGGTGATACCTCCCTTGATCTTGATTTCTTTGGATTTAATCCACGCCTGGGACTGATGTATGACCTTGGTGAAAACCATCGTTTATTTCTCAATGTAAGCAGAAGCTATGAGTCCCCTACATTTGATGAGTTGATTAATATTGCCGAGGCAATCCGAACAAAAGCCCGGAAATTTTTAGCTCTGTAGACCTTGACGATCAAACAGCTACCACCCTCGGATTAGGAACAAAGGGGAACATCAGCTTAGTGAATTGGGATATTACCTTTTTACAATTCATGGGTAGAAAATGAGATCCTTACCACTACTGATTTGTTTGGTATTGATGGCGTGACCCGCAATTCGCCAGATCTTACTATACACCAGGGTATAGAGTTGGGACTGCAAGCCAATATCATTGAGGAGCTTTTCCAACGTGATGATGCGCTCTATCTAACTACAACTTATAACTTCAGCAATTTCTTCTTCCAGGAAGGCATCTATGAAGACAATCAGATTGCCGGTATTCCCGGGCATTACATTGCTGCTGCTTTGGGGTATCAACCGCAAAATGGCCTATTTGTGGAGTTGAATACTGAGTGGCTTTCGGAGGATACGCTTACAGACCATCAAAACACCATTTATCAGCAAGCATATCAATTGCTTGGTTTTCGGGTCGGTTACATCAGCCTCGATGGAGCGTATTCGTCCATGGTAGCAATATCACAGATGAGCGATATGCTTCCAGCTATTTGATCCGGGACGTAGTGACTGATCCACCACCTGAAGCATTGGATGTAAGCAATGTGACCACCTTTATACCCGGCGTTGGGAGAAACTTTACCCTAGGAGCCTAACTTCAAATTGTAATTCAAACCGACCCGCAAACCTTATGGGTTACAGGTCACAAAAACTAAACAAATGAAAATACTTTTAAATAGCATAATCTTGGGCCTGACAGTAGCTGCCATGGCTCAATCTAAAGAAGCTGTCCTATTGGATGAAAATCCACCTATTCAGCCTCCGGCTATTTTTGTCGCTACTATGCCTCCCTGCCTCATCAGTGTGGCCAATCAGTACGGTACATTCCTGGGGATTTCCGAAGCTACCTTAAACAAGGCGCAAGACTTTATCAAGGAGGCACACCAAAAAGTACCTGAGTTCAAAAACCAGGTAAGAAAGATTGAAATTGATCTCATGGTCGCTTCAATGAAGGAAAGATACGAGGATTATGAGGGGCTTTTAAAGAAACTAGGTGAAGTAAAAATAGAAGCTAGTCTGTTTCATGAAGGTCTGGTGAAAAGAGCGAGAAAAACTTTTTCCGAACAGGACATAGAGAGACTTGATGAATTTATTGCGGAAAATCAAGAGGTATTTCTGAGCGCCAACAGACTGAATGAATAAAAGGGTACCTCTAAAAACCCACTTTCAATTTTTGAGATGATCTTTTTTTCCTGATACTTCGTTATTCAAAATGCTTATTTAATGCTGCTAAACTCCGTTTTTGATATCTTGTCTCAGAAAAAAACGCTACCTCAAATTCTTTGAACTGAGTTTTAAGAGGTGCCCAAAAGTGGGTCTGATGTTTTTCAGGAAGGTCGATTTTGACGGTCAACAACTGTCGAGTTGACCGTTTTTTCTTAGATGAGGATGAAAAATGATGAGGATATAGCACGTCTCGGCCAGGAACACACTGGTTTTTAAAAAAGGATTCTTGGTTAATCAACTTGATACATGATCATTCTAAATATCCTTTACCGCCCAATAATTGACTAGGTGATTTCCCAAAGTGCCTTTTAAAGGCAGTACTAAAATGGCGAGGATTCTTATAGCCCACCTCATCTGATATTTCTGAGATAGACAACTCCGTACTCAGCAATAAATTCTTAGCCTCTTGCATCTTCAAACGGTGCCAAAAGCCAAAAACGATGGTGCCAAAAACCTCTTTAAATCCCTTTTTTAGCATGAACTCATTAGTGCCAACCTCCCTGGCCAAATCAACAAGAGAAAAGGTAGAAGAAAGATTTTTGGATATAATTTCCTTTACCTCATGCATGCGATCTACATCATTTTTCTTTAAGGTATAAACCTTAGTACTATGATTTTCAGCGATCTGTTCTAGCTGCAGCATAAACAATTCGATCACCTTTGCTTCGATAAACATTCGCTTGTAAATGCCTTTGCGATTGGTTTGAATAATATCTTGAATAATCAGGTGCATAGAAGGAGTTACCTGCTGGTTGTATTTTGATATTTGCGTATTGATATTTTTGGATAAGGCATCTCGGAAATCTTGAAAATCTTGGTGTTCGATCAAATATTTTTCGAAAAATGATGGGGTCAGCACAACACTGAAAATCATCAAGTTATCGCTTTTGATCCACTCGTTATTTCCCCTAAAACCGTGTACATAAATGATGTTATGTTGATTGCACGCAAAATGATACTTTTGACCAGAATAAGTATCGGAACCGAAAGTCTCACCATTTAAGACAAAATTCATCTTCACAATTTCCATGTCACTTTCGACAAAAAGAAGTGTATTTTCTGCTATCACGAGATTTCCATACCCAAGGCTTATATCTCCCAAAACGAATTCCTTAAAAAAACCTTTTCCAAAAGAAGCATCAAAAGTAAAGTTCCGTTCTCTGACATAATCTTGAGCGTTACTGATGCTATCAGGATATTTAGCCCTCACATAAAAATCTTGCAGATCAGAAGAATGAAGCTTAAAATTCATTTGCCCTAAGAGTAGTTCCCTATCTAGGACGAAATTATTTAGAAAGCGATTAAATAAAAATTAGGTTAAACGTGAAATGAATAAAAAAGGCCTCAAATAAAGATCAAGCCCCATTTTTCAAGAATACTAACCTTTACAGCTGCAAAGACTTGCAATTGACTTCAATTGCATTTTTTTGGAAACATATCGTAGCATATTGGCCAGAGCTTGGTCATTTGCCAGGATTAATCATATTGAATTAGACACTTAGTAAATATGAAAAATAGGGGTTAGCATGCATATGAGCACATTTGGGTCTGGAAATCTGCTGATATGTTGTGCTTTCTTTATCTGAATGGGCTATTTTCTTGCTTGCAGCTTGCTAGAACTATTTATTAAGTGCCTACTTCAATAATCATATTCTATCTCAATTACTTCTGGTTCGAGTATCCTTTGATCGGTTCAATTTCATGTATTTCATAGTGCTCTAGACATTTTCAATACCCCCTCAGGTTTTCATCGGTAGCGAAAGCCATTATGGGCACCTCTAAAAACTCATTTCAAGAATTTGAGGTAGCGTTTTTTTCTGAGACAAGACGTCAAAAACGGAGTTTAGCAGTGTTAAATAAGTATTTTGATAACGAAGTATCAGGAAAAAAGATCATCTCAAAAATTGAAAGTGGGTTTTTAGAGGTGCCCTTATAAAGATTCTAAAAACAAGATCAGCCGATCCCGCTCTTCTTTGGGTAGAAATTTAAACGCATTCTTAGCTTCTGCTGCCTCTCCACCATGCCATAAAATCGCTTCTTCTATATTCCGGGCTCTTCCATCATGCAATAAAAAGGTATGTTCATTGACCGTCTGTATCAACCCTAATCCCCACAGTGGTTGGGTCCTCCACTCACTTCCTGTGGCCAGAAAGTCTTCCCGGTTATCTGCAAGTTCTTCTCCCATGTCATGTAGTAGTAGGTCGGAGTAAGGACGGATGGTTTGATTAGCTAATGCAGGGATTTCATGGGATCCGGTAGTCATTTTGGGAATGTGGCATTTTGTACAACCTAGATTTTCAAAAAGTGCTTTTCCTTTTAGCACCTCTTGATTATCATGATCGCGTCTGGCCGGAACTGCCAGGCTTGAAACATAAAGTACCACATTTTTCAACTCTTCATCATCAATCTCAGGGGTGCCGCCATTCGGTAAATCAAAACAGTCTTGTGTCAAGCAGTTTTCATTAGTAAAAAGACTGGATGTAATACCTATATCTCCAAGAAATGCTCCGGCAGTTTGTTGAAATAGGCTAGGTTGGTTGGCCTTCCACCCAAAGCGGCCGAGTCTTGTTGTTTGGGTTTCAGCATCCCAGACATAATTCGCTCTTCCTGAAATACCATCCCCATCGAGATCTGACTCATCGGCAAAAGACAGAATGGCACTTTCATCCATTGCTTCCAACATCCCTAAGCCAATCACCTGTTGGCCCACTCTTGGAGAAACATTTACTTGTCCCATTTCCCCATAGGCAAGTTCATCAAAATGATAGGTGGGTTTTCTCAAGGAATAGGGCGTTCCATCACCATATTCACCAGCTATTTCTTTGTAGGTGATTGTAAATAATCCCTCCGGGGTGAAATCAGGAATTGCTCGATTCTGCAATTGCCCTCCATAAACAGGGTGAGGATTGGGGCCTCCATTGGTGCCAATACCGATAATACTTAGACGTAACAAAAGACCATGGTTTTGTTCCCCATCAAACAGAGGTGGCCGCCCTCTTCCGTCCCTGAAATGGCAACCGGAACACGACCTGGAATTGAATGTAGGACCTAAACCGTCTCTGGCGGTGGTTGAAGCAGGCGCTGTAACCCAATTTAAATTGAAAAAGGAATTGCCAATCCCAAAAAGCAATTCCTCTTCATTACTGAGCAAAGGAGCAGGTAAAGCAAAAGCGTTAGCGGATTGATCAAATACTGTGTTTTCCCCTCCCGAAAGTTCTTCATTTTCCTCCGGCAAAAGAGCAGGCTCTACCTCGTTGTTTTTATCTCTACAACAGGTGAGAATGAAAATTAGTGTTATTATAAAAGTCGTTTTCTTCATGTCTAGGTAGTTCATTTTCACTTGTACATATAGAATTTGCGATCAACCGCATCGACGGATTCGGCTGTGTCCGCATAGATTCACCTTTGAATCTTTGGCTTATTTCATGATATTTAGCCAAAACTCCATTCTAAGAGCTGCTCTTATGATCTGGAGAAAGGGTTATTTCAGATTTCATTATTAAAGGATCTAGTGTCAATGCTGATATTAAAGCCCGAGCGTACCGGCCGCATCTTCTATTGCATCTCCAAGGGTTTGGATATCAACAACCGCGTTAAAAACCGTAGCTCGCTCCGTATTATCAGTGATAGCCAAATCAAATGGAATGGCTGTTGCTTCTATTGAGCTCATCGCAGAGTTCATAGCGTTGATTACCTCAGCGTCTGCATCAGGATCCACCGCTTTTACCAAGTCACTGAGCGAGCTCCCTGATACCATAGATCCATCTATTCTGGTATATGAACCTGTATATACGTTTTTTATTCCTACCGCATTCAACCGGATATCTCGATGTGTATTGTCACTAAAACAGGATTGTTCATCCTCTTGATTTCGCGATGCCAGTGCTACATTCATGCGCTCGCTTGCCAATTCTGATTGAGTCATTTGCCCAATTCCGGTGAAAATGTTCTTTAAGGCTTCCACATCGGGAAGTTCCATAAAAGTAACCCTGTAGTTATCGGTTCCATTAGGATCCCATTCATCCAGCATCAACTGAAGATGGTCCAAGAGTAACTCTGAACAGATCATTAGATATTCTGCCCTTCTGCTCTGGTTAGCGGCTGTTCCGCTTCCACCAATTAGGTAATCTGTATGAGGCCTTAAACCCGCTTGAACTTCGGAAGGATCGGTCAGGTCCTGTCCCCACAATAAAAACTCAATGGCATGATATCCTATACTAATATTGTTTTCTCCGCCTCTTTCGTTTTGTCTTTCCAATTCCTCTTTGGACAATGGGAGATCCGGGTCGTTAATGAATCCTGCTGCTGCATTTCCTTCTACATAGTCTATCCAGCTTTCGTCTAAGGGCCAGGCATTTAAAAACCCCTCGGGTCCGTCAATATCATCTATTGGTCCATTTGAAAAACGATAGGCTTCTGTTTGACTGTAAGGTTCTCTGGCAACCACCCATGCAGTTTTTGCTACGGTCAGGTTGGTTTCATTCGCCGAAGAAATAAATGCCTCGATCGCTGACTTAAGTGTAACAGCTTCATTATAAGCGTCTTCATAGCTGGCGTAAACAATCGCAGCATAGTTTTCCTTGACGGCTGCAGCCAATTCACCGTCAATTAACTCTTCTTCCTGGTCAGACACACCGTCATCATCGCCGCATGACAAAAAGAGCATTGCTCCGCTAAGGAATATCAAATAGTAAGGTCTAAATCGTGTTTTCAAAAGGATTAAAGTTTTCATTGAAAAATGCTTTTCACTCAAAAGTATTTGTCTCATTCCTGAAGCTAAAGAGTGAAAAACAGTTACTCCGTTACGAGGATTTTTTACTTCGTGTAGCGGAGCACATTCAGAGCAGAAGCGCCTTTGATTTGTACCGAAACTTATTCTTAAGCAAAAACTAGGGACAGAATATGATTCGATGCAGAAAAAATAAAATAATAGGAGGCATGCTGAAAATATTAAGGGTGAGCCCAATCTTTTGCTTTCTCTTTTTGCCTCACTACTCCTTCGCGATCGCCAAAACCTGCCAGGTAGAAATTCGGATAACCGATCTCACTAATGAAAATATACCTGGAGTAGCAGTTGAGGTGCTGGAGATCAACCAAGGAGCCATTACTGATGCAGAGGGCAAGGTCGCTTTCTCTCTGGAGCAGAATAAAACCTTTACAATTCGAGCTACCTCTATGGGATTTGATCAGGTTATGCAAACTATCAAGATAGCCGATAGAGACTTTATGCAGCTAACTATTCAAATGAATGAATCCACTGTGGAGTTGCAAGAAGTAACTGTAGAGGAGGATGCTGTGAGAGAAATGACAGCCAAGGAGCCATACAGCCTTGAGATGGTAGACCTGGCGGAAATTCGACACCAGCCCAAAGATATGGCGAGGATCATCAATCAACTGCCGGGTGTTCGGATAAGACAAGAAGGAGGTCTGGGGTCAAACAATAACATCATGCTTAATGGAATTGACGGACAAGGGGTAAGGATATTTTTTGACGGGTTTCCTGTTTTCCTGCTAGGTTCTACCTATTCTATCAACACTATTTCACCTGGAATAATTGAACGAATTGAAGTGTACAAGGGAACCATTCCGGTCACGTTTGGATCTGATGCACTGGGAGGGATAATTAATTTGGTGTCGCGTTCCGAGAATACTGAATATTTCGATTTAGGCTACTCCTTTGGTTCGTGGAACACCCACAAGGTTTCCTTTAACTCGCGCAAGCACTGGATGAAAAACGGGGAAGTTTTCACTGAGTTTGACGGATTTTATGCCTACTCAGAGAATGATTACTGGATGGACGATGTGGATGTGATCATTGACGGAGACACCAACTTCAATACGGAAAAAGGACGCGCCAGAAGATTCAATGATGCCTTTGAGTCTTTTATGGGTAGAATGAAATTCGGAGTACGGGATTTGAGTTGGGCAGATGAAATTATAATCCTAGCCTCATATTCCGAAGTATTCAAAGAGCAGCAGCACACGGTTCGTGCTGACCGGCCCATTGGCGAAGCCTTTTCTGAGCAAGACGTATGGAACGCCATGGTTTTATTTAAAAAGCGATGGGGACAAAGCAAAGGGGATCTGGCGCTTGCGGCTGGATATACCCGTGACAAATTCATATATGTTGATACAGCTAGCCGCGCCTACTTTTGGGATCAAACGGTTGTTAACAACCAAGGATCCGGACTGCGGGGCGAGTCTGATGTGCTCTCAAATGGTACACTACCCGTATTAAGGGCCAATTCGGTTTTTGGTCGTGGCAACTTTAATTGTGCAATTCATCCCTCCCATACGCTCAACCTTACTTCTTTGGTTTACAACTCCGAGTTTAATGCTGCTAATGAGGCGCTTCTTGAAGCACAGCGTAAAGGACTCCGTGAACCACAGTATCTTATAAGCGCTTACACAGGCATATCTCTTGAAAGCAAGTTAGCTGAATCAAAGGTAACTAATGTGGCTTCCGTTAAGCATTATTTCACAGATGTGGATGGAGTAGAGTACTTGGGTCAAGGTTTTGTTGGTGAGCGACAAGCCCAATCCAATGCTATCTGGGGATATGGCAATGTGGTCAAATATTGGCCTATCGCTACACTTTCCCTGAATTTAGGCTATGAGTATACGGTTCGTCAGCCGAACAGTCTTGAAATATTTGGAGATTTTTTTCAGATCCGATCCAATCCGTATTTGACCCCAGAGAGGAGCCATAACATTAACCTTGGAGCCAATTACTTTCTGGATAAACTCCGAATGAGGATAGACTGGTCTTTATTCTTTCGTGATACGGAAGACCGAATTTATCTGGCAGTATCACCTTTCACCTCACAATATGACAACCTTGCTAGTACCCGCGCACTGGGAACCACCGCGAATGTTAGCTACGAACCTATCCAGAACATGAATTTAAACATCAATGCTACCTATCAGGATATTACGCTGCAGGCTATCGACCCGGATAGCCCGTTAGAACCCCGGTTTATCGGGTCTAATTTGCCCAATACACCCCACCTCTTTGCCAATGGGCAGATCAACTATCGCTTCCCTGATACTTTTTTAAAAGGGAGCAATCTCAATGTTTCCACCAGTCTGAATTATGTAGAAGAGTTTTTCCTAAGCTGGTCAGACGAAGGAAGAAGAAATACCAAAGATGTGATACCCAGGCAAGTAGTGCAGGACATTGGATTTTCCTGGGCGGCTCCAGGCGAACGGTGGAGCGTGGGTATGGAATGTCGTAACCTCTGGGATGCTAAAGCTTTCGACAATTTTTCTGTGCAAAAGCCAGGAAGGGGCTTTTTCGTACAAGCGAGGATGTTCATGAAAAAAGAGAATCGGGCAACCACCAACATCAATTAATTCAATTTTTTTAAAACCATTTAAAGAATATAAACCATGAAAAAGAATAAAAATAATAAGTTGATCTTTTGTAAATCCTTGTTTGGAATAGGGGTTGTGTTATCATCTACTTTGCTCCTTTTCAGTTGTGGAGATGATGATAATGAAGTGACGCTAACGAATCCGGAAGATTTGGTGATGGCAACTTCTACTCAGGCCGATATAGCAGGAAACCGTAGTTATTTTTTACAAAAAGTTTCTTTGGATGTAACCGGGACGGTGGACAACAGCAACGCTACCGAACTAACCGCTTCGGGTGCGGCCATTATTCAACAATATGGAAATAGCATGTATTTCGTTGAGTTTTCGAACAACCCGAAAATCATAAAATATGACTTCAACGAAAATGGGGAAGCAGTGGAAGACAGTGAAATCAGTGTGTTGGACATTGTATTTCCCGGAAATGCTTGGTTTTTAGATGATAATACTGCGTTTGTGGGCGGCTTCACCGGTGAGATCATTATTTTCAACCCCACCACTATGCAGCGTACCGGAAAAATTAATTTCCAATCGCTCCTACGAATAGGAGAGCTTACCAACTTCCCTGCAGAAGGAAACACAATTGTTGCAGAAGCCGTTTCTGAAATCGTGATAAGGGACAACATCATGTTCGCCGCCATAATACCCTACCAGGATCTCTCCACATTTACTCCCGGAGACGCAAACTGTCACCTACTGGTCGTGGATTTAAATCAAGTAGATATTAACTCTGATAATAATTCAGGCGCGGTAGTAAAGCGTATTGTAGATACTCGGGGAGCAGGAACCGGTTCTGCGGCTTTTGGAGGTTCTTTTATGATGCGTATTGATGAAAATAACGACCTATATGTCCTTAGCCACAATATGTATGGAAACCCTGCCTTTCGAGAATCACTGGAAAAACCAACAGCAGTATTAAGGGTTGCAAATGGAAGTACTGAGTTTGATGAAAATTATTATTTCGACCTGGAGACGGCGGCAGATGGGCTTGGAAGGCCTGTGGTAAATTTTGAATATTACGGTAGAGGTAAATTTATGGCGTCAGTACAGGACCCTACCCGATTCAACGAGACTGACCCATTTTCTTACTTCAACGATGCTGTTTATCGTTGGTACAGCTTTGATCTGGCCAGCGAAACCGCACAGCGAGTAAGCGAAGATTACACAGTTGGGGTCATTGCCCTCTCATACTTTAAGGATGGCATTGGCTACATGCCCGTGCAAAACAACACAGCGTCTTACATCATGGAAGTAGACCTAAATTCTTTAGAAACAAACGAACTTTTTAATACCAGCGGAGCAGCCCAGCTATTTGAACTAGCGGAGTAATAGCATCCTTTGCAAAACTCAACCTTTTGGCTCATAACTCGGAACAGTTAAATTAAATATTTGTTAATCAAAAATTTTGAAATTCTTATTTATTGAGTAAACCGTGGTTTTGAAATTTTGAGTAATGAAGAGTTGGGTCAAAAAGGCAGGTTTTTCAAAGGATTCTAATATTTATACTGAATGATTTTTGATTCCTCAAATTTGGGGAACGATGTTGTCCTTTCATTCGAAATCAATTGCCTCCTCTTCAATGTGTTACCTCATCTCAATGAATGACACCCGAATTTTCGGGTTAGCTTTATACCCGATACCTGTTCTCAAAATAGTTGCTCTGATGCCCTGAATGATAGAATAGAATGAAAAAATCAAAAGAAACATTAAAAGATTGGAACAAGGCCGATAAGTAGCCGGAATGCTTCAGCAAATAATTCAATCTACTGACATTCCTCCGCCCAAAATCTTCTTTGTTTCCACGGCGATTAAAGACTCTGGCGTCATCACAAAAGAGAACTTGGCAAAATCACGGTTTACCCGAACTTTTGTGCAAATACCATTTGTGTAGGTATACACATTCAGTCCATCAGGGGACTTCATTTCATAGTTATGCTCTCCCACCCTTTCAAAGGTTAAATATTCCCCAAATTGAGGAGAGTATACCTTTTCGCCATCATCGGGTTCTTCATAGTAAATGGCTCCTACGGAATAGGTGATAGGTGGTTTTTCATTGAATCGTGTTCCGTTCATATCAAGCACGTATTTTTCGCCATCAAACCAAATCGTTGACTTTTTCTGTGTGTTGCCATTGAGTTGATTGTGCGTATACTCTTTAATCAGTTGACCATATTTATACTCACTCGTAGATTTATAATCCACTGTAAAAGAAAAGAGGAGCCGAAAAGTCACCTTACTATTAATTTCATAGTAGATGCCGTTTTGGAACACTGTTCGCTTTACCGTCATGTTACCCAGTTTCTTATTTCCCTTCACTACGTCATAATGCAAGACCTGACTGAGAGCAACAGATCCAACAAACAGAAAGATTATGGTAGTAAAGAGTCTCTTCAAACAATAAAAAAGTTTAGTTTAACAATATAAATAAGCATGAATCATTTCATTTAAAATAATAAAAACTTTTGTGCCTATGCGATTTCAGAAGATATCTTTTCAAAATTCCTCCGGTAAAAAACTTCTTGGTCGAATTGATTTTCCTTTGATAGATAAAACTACTGCCTATGCGCTGTTTTGCTCATTGTTTCATTTGTTCCAAGAAGTCAGAATCATCATTAGAACGAACTTCTAGAGGATTTACTCAATGCGAAAGCTCGAAACATAAGATTGATCAAATTAAACGAAAGATAAAAATCAAAGAAGACCTCACTGATGAGCAGCGAAAACGATTGATCGAAATAGCTGATAAATGCCCGGTACATAAGACATGGGAAGGGAGGCCAGAGATTTTAACCGAAGAAATTTCTGTTTAGATTTTAGGAAATTCGTTGGTGAGGATACATTTAAACGTTAACACAAAAAATATGAGATATTCAATCATCATTCTGTTATCAATCATCTGTTTTTTTACCTGGGCTCAAGAGAAGGTATCAAAGGTTCGTTCTATTGAGGTAAAGGGAAGTAGCGAAGTAGAAATTACACCTAATGAAATTTTTGTATCCCTCACTCTTAAGGAATACAAAAAAGGAGGAGTAAAAGTATCACTGGATAAGTTGGAATCTAACTTGGTTAAAGCATTGAAAAACCTCAAGATTCCGGAGGAGAAGCTAACAGTTCAGAATATATATGGATACAATTGGAACTGGCGAAAGAGAAAGGCAGAAGATTTTCTGGGCAGTAAAATCTTTTTATTGGAAGTTAATGATTTGAAGCAAATGAATGATTTGGTAGAATCAACAGATCCCGAAGGCCTAAATAAAATGAATGTACAGTCCTATTCTCACAGTGACATTGAAGCATTTCGAAAAGAAGTAAAAATAGCAGCGATGAAGGCGGCAAAGGAAAAAGCCATTTATTTGCTCGAGAGTGTGGGAGAAACTGTAGGGAAAATTTTGGAAATTGAGGAAATGGATTATGGCTATCGTGAGGATTCCTTTTCGAATTTTGCTTATCGCAGTGAAGCGGCAAAAGCAGATTATTATGAGTCTAATGTAGATTTCAAAAAGATAAAAGTACGAGCGGAAATGCGGGTGGTGTTCGAGATAGAAGAATAGGCTCTCAGGAAAGCCACCATCTTATTAAAAAACAGTCTGTTTTTTTCACTTATTCTTCTTAATGAGTTCTACTAATGAACAGCTCAAAATCTTCAATGGTCACTTAAGGGCACTTCTAAAAACCCACTTTCAATTTTTGAGATGATCTTTTTTCCTGATACTTCGTTATCAAAATACTTATTTAACACTGCTAAACTCCGTTTTTGACGTCTTGTCTCAGAAAAAAAACGCTACCTCAAATTCTTGAACTCAGTTTTTAAAAGTGCCCTTAAAAGCTGCTAGATTGTCCAAGCGAGAAAAACAGCTGATCGCTGTTTTTACGATCTCCTTTGACTTTAGTCGAGGTCCTCATCTTCTTCTCTTTCATCGTGACGATCTTCGTATTCTTCCCTTACATCGTCCTTTAAATTACCTTCATCATCGTAATCATCATCATCGGCGATAAGCTCCTGGGCCTCATCTCTGGTCATTTTCACTAGATAATATTTATCTTCCGTTTCAAAGGGAAGTCCACTTTGATACTTGCCTTCTTTGTCCACGAACTTGATTAGATGGTCTTCAAATCCTTCGGGGTATGCCAGTTTAATCTGCTCTTGAATAGATAGGTCTAAAGCTTCAAAGGCTTTGAGCACACGTGGCTTACTTTTCATTGTATCTAATGTAGTCTACGATTATTAAAAATCATCTTTCACTATAAAATTTCACCACAAAATTCCAAAAAAATCAAGAAGTTACTTCTGATTCTCCTGCCACTTCTTCTATTGCAGGCTCTTTTTTAAAGTACCGTTTTTGATAAATGATAATGATGCAAATGGCAATAAAGATGGAAGCATCCGCAATATTGAATACAGGCCATAAAGCCATATAGTCTCCGCCCATTAACGGAATCCAATCAGGCAAATAGCCTTCCCAGATGTCAATGTAAAACATGTCAATCACCTGTCCGTGAAACCACGGTGTTGGAGCATCATAAGGCGCATTGTCTAATGCAACACCATAAAAAATGGAATCAATCAAATTTCCGATAGCACCGCCTAAAATCAGAGCGATACAGACGATTAATCCTTTGTTGGCTTGGGTTTTTACAAGCTTGTATAAATAGTAGCCTATTGCAAACATGGCCCCTATTCTAAAAACAGTGAGGATCAGCTTGCCATAAGCAAAATCCAGCTTCAATCCAAAGGCCATACCGGGGTTAGTGAGGTAATGGAGCTTGAAGAGCTGTCCTAATATTAGGATCTGTCCCTGTGTGCCCATTTGCATATTGTAATGAACTACTAATTTTACAATCTGATCTATAATGATCACTAAAAAGCTAATCAGAAAATATTTTAGCGCTAGGTTCTTCATTTGTTGGCAATTTCTATTTGAACGTCAATTTCCACACCATCAATATTAAACTTCTCATATTTTTCAACGCTTTCCTCATTCAATGCTACTGCTAGTGTTTCTGATTTGATATAATCAGCGAATTCTAAAAGGGCTTCACGCATCATCCGATCTTCTGTTTGATAATGAACCTGGATTTTATCCTGTACTTCAAAGCCTCTATCTTTTCTAAGGTTCTGAATCCTATTCACCATATCTCTGCTGAGTCCTTCTTTCTTCAAATCAGTATTCACGGTAATATCTAAGGCCACAGTAAGTCCATTTTCAGAAGCAACCAGCCAGCCCGGAATATCATCTGAAGTAATTTCAACATCTTCCAAGGTCAAGACTATTTCTTCGTTATGAACAGAAAGAGAAATTTTTCCGTCTCTTTCAATCGCAGCTATTTCATCTTTTCCAAAACCATTGATAATAGGAGTGATTGCTTTCATTTTAGGACCGTATTGTTGTCCTAGTTTACGAAAATTGGGCTTGATCTTTTTCACCAGTATTCCTGAAGCATCATCTACATATTCAATTTCTTTTACGTTGATCTCGGTGAGGATCAATTCCTCAACTGATTCTATCTCTGCTTTACTCTTTTCACTTAGAATTGGAATCAGTACTTTATGAAGCGGTTGTCTAACTTTTATTTTTTCTTTTTTTCTTAAGGAATGTACCAAAGAAGAAATACTCTGGGCATAATGCATACTTGCTGAAAGCTCATTGTCAATTAGGTGATCATCTGCTTGTGTTAAAATTGAAAGATGAATAGAATCCTCTTTTAGTGGGGTTTTATTTTTTACCGCAGCTTCTCTAATCCCATCGGATAGATTCTTGTAGAGCCACTCTGAGTAAAAGGGAGCTATAGGACTCATTAGCTGAGCAGTTACCATCAAGCATTCGTAAAGTGTTTCATAAGCCGCTTTCTTGTCCTGGTTAAGTTCAGTTCTCCAAAACCGCTTTCTGGATAGTCTTACATACCAATTTGAAAGTTGGTCATTGACGAAATCCTGGATGGCCCTGGCTGCTTTTGTTGGCTCGTAATCTTCATAAAATAAAAAGACATCTTTGATCAAGGTTTGAAGTTCGGAAAGCACCCAATGGTCAAACCTTGGACGATCAGCTATTGGAGTTACATTCATCTCATCCATTTGAAAGCCATCGACGTTTGCATAAAGCGCAAAAAATGAATAGGTATTAGTGAGTGTACCAAAAAATTTTCTTTGTACTTCCGCTACTCCTTCTAAATCAAATTTTAGATTATCCCATGGGTTTGCATTGGCTATCATGTACCAGCGTGTGGGGTCTGCTCCATATTTATCCAGCGTCTCAAATGGATTAATGGCATTTCCTAACCTCTTGGACATCTTATTGCCATTTTTATCCAACACCAGCCCATTAGCGATGACATTTTTATAGGCCACAGAATCATTTAACAATACGGCAATGGCATGAAGAGTAAAGAACCATCCTCGCGTCTGATCTACACCTTCTGCAATAAAGTCGGCGGGATAGTTAGACTGATAAGTTTCATCATTTTCGAAAGGATAGTGCCATTGAGCGTAGGGCATGGCGCCCGAATCAAACCAGACATCAATCAGATCTGGTTCACGATGCATTTTCTTTCCTGAAGCACTTATGAGCACAATATCATCAACATAGGGTCTGTGTAAGTCAAAATCCTTCGGAAGCTCTGTGCTCATAAATCCGGCTTCTATGGCTTTGTGCACTTCTTCTTCCAGCTCTTTAATGCTACCAATACATTTCATCTCAGCACGATCTTTGGTTACCCAAATCGGAAGAGGAGTTCCCCAGAACCTTGAACGACTTAGGTTCCAATCTACCAGGTTTTCCAACCAGTTGCCAAACCTGCCCGTCCCTGTAGAGGCAGGTTTCCAATTGATCGTCTTATTTAGTTCCACCAACCGTTTTTTCAATGCGGTGGTCTTGACGAACCACGAATCCAGAGGATAATAAAGCACTGGCTTGTCCGTACGCCAACAATGAGGATAAGAGTGTTCGTATTTCTCTACGTTAAAGGCTTTGTTTTCCTCTTTGAGCTTAATGGCGATCAAAACGTCTGTTGGTTTAAAATCTGGATTCATCAGCTCCTCATCACTGTAATATTCTGCTTTCACGTATCTCCCCGCAAAGTCTGTGACCTCTTTTACAAACTTTCCTTTTTTATCAACCAGTGGAATTGCTTGTCCTTTCTCATCTTTTGCCATGACAGAAGGAACACCCGCCTGCTGTGTTACACGAAAATCATCAGCACCAAAAACAGAAGCGGTATGAACTACCCCTGTACCATCTTCCGTGGAAACAAAATCTCCGGGTATTACTCTAAACGCATTTTTTTCCAAGTCCTCATTGGTCACGTATCTCATGAGCTGCTCATATCTAACTTCTAGCAGCTCCTTACCCGAGAACTCTTTCGAAACACAAAAAGGCACTAGTTTATCCCCTGGCTTATAGCTAGTTAACTCAATATCTCTTGCTTTTTCAGAAAAGTATTTACCTACTAAATCTTTTGCCAGAATGACTGAAACAGGCTCATAGGTATATCTATTGAAAGTTTTAACCTTTACATAGGTAATTGTCTGTCCTACAGCCAAAGCACAGTTGGAAGGCAAGGTCCAGGGGGTTGTGGTCCAGGCGATGATTCGTACATCTTCGTCCTCATGGTCAAACAAGAATAAAGAGCTGTCATTCTTTTTTACTTTGAACTGAGCTACGATTGAGGTGTCTTTTATGTCTTTATAAGTTCCTGGCTGATTTAGTTCGTGGGAACTAAGACCCGTTCCGGCCGCAGGGGAGTAAGGTTGTACCGTATATCCTTTATATAAAAGGCCTTTGTCAAAAAGTCTTTTAAGCAAATTCCAAACAGATTCAATGTATTCTTTTTCAAAAGTAACGTATGGGTTGTTCAGGTCTACCCAGTAACCCATTCGCTTAGTCAAATCGTCCCATTCACCTTTGAACTTCATCACTGCCTCACGGCATTTTGCATTGTACTCTTCTACGGAAATCTTCTTACCAATGTCCTCTTTGGTTATGTTTAATTCTTTTTCTACTTGCAATTCTACCGGAAGCCCGTGCGTGTCCCATCCACCTTTTCTTTTTACCTGAAAACCTTGAAGTGTTTTGTATCGGCAAAATATATCTTTTACCGTACGTGCCATGACATGATGAATACCAGGGGTCCCATTAGCTGACGGAGGTCCCTCATAAAACGTGAAGGTAGGATTTCCTTCTCTGGATAAAACGGAACGTTCAAAAACCTTCTCTTTTTCCCAAAATTTTAAAATATTTTTTGTTATTTCCGAATAGCTGATTTGTTTGAATTCAGGATATTTCATTGTTAAAGTTTGTCCTCTCCCTCTAAAATGTAAATTCTACTCTTATTTTTTGGCTAATTATTCTTATCAATTCCCTCAGCCAACTCTGGTACGCTTTCTATCAACGGATGCCTTGAGCGATTTCTTTTGCCACTGTCAAATTGAAGAATAAGCGCTGGAAGCACTACCACATTTGTTACCATTGCGAAGAACAATGTGATAGAGGTAAGTTTTCCCAAAGCTATTGTAGCTCCAAATTCTGAAAGAGCGAAGATAATAAACCCACAAAATAGTATAATAGAGGTGTAAATCATACTTGAACCGGTTTCGCGGATACTTTTACTAATCGCCTTTGATACATCGAATTTGTTTGCAAGAAGTTCAAGTCTGTACTTTGCCAGGAAATGGATTGAATCATCAATTGAAATGCCAAAAGCAATGCTAAATATCAATGCTGTGGAAGGTTTTAGATGAATACCAAAATACCCCATAATACCAGCAGTAATCAATAGAGGAATCATATTAGGAATCACAGAAATCAAGATCATCTTGAAGTTCCTAAAAAGTAAACCCATGATGAAGGCAATGATGATAAAAGCAATGATCATAGAAGTGATCAGGTTTTCGATGAGGAATTTGTTTCCTTTAATGAACATAAGTGTAGTGCCCGTAAGCTTAACATCCATCTTGGTATCATGAAAAATGGAATCTATTTGAGGAGCCACCACCTTATTTACCAATGAATCAAGCTTATTTGAACCTATATCAGCAATCTTTAATGAAATCCTTAAGACTTGACCTACCGTATCAATAAAGGGTTGCGATAACTCTTCTGTCTCACCCTCACTTAAATATCGCATGATAAAAGCTTGATCACGGGTCGTGGGAAGAGCGTAAAATGCTTCACTGTTATTGTAAAACGCTTGTCTTAAGGCTTTAGCAAAACTCACTACTGAAACAGGATGTGATATATAGTCAAGTGATGAGATAAATTGCTCAAACTGATCGATCTTTTGAAGATTTCTAATGTTCTGGACTCCCTTCTTAGAACCAGTATCTACAATCACTTCTAGTGGCATGATGCCACTAAAATTATTTTCAAAGAAATGGAGATCTTGTTTTAATTCACTTTTTTCAGGAATATCATCTACCATAAAAGAAACGGCCACTATCCTGGTTAAACCAAGAGAAGAAGCAATCACTATAGCTAAGGCAACAACAAAAATGATAGGTCGGTATTTATGAACTATCAGATCTATGAACCTAATAATCTTATCTAAAATTTTGAATTGCAAATGCTTAAGGTGTCTTTGCGAAGGTGGCTTGAATAGTGAAAATACCGCAGGTATTAATATGATACTTACTACAAAAGTCGCCAGGATATTTATTCCAGCGATAATTCCAAATTCAACTAAAACTTTGATTTGTGTAGATACAAGAACAAAAAACCCAATTGCTGTAGTCAAATTGGTGATGAAGGTGACAATTCCTATCGTCTTGATTAATCCAACTAAGGCTTCTGATTGGTTTCGATTTGCCTGGTATTCGTGATGATATTTATTTAGCATATACACACTATTAGGAATACCAATTACCACGATAATAGAAGGAATAAGGCCCGTTAATGAAGTAATTTTATATTGAAATAGCGCAAGTGTGCCAAGCACCCAAATTACTACAACACCTATTATGATCAGCGGGAAAATTACTGCTTTAAAAGATCGAAAAAATGCAAATAAGATGATCCCGGTTATGGTCAAAGAAAGAGCCAGGAACATATATAATTCCGTCTTTAACTTTTTTGTAGAGACTGACCTACTGTAAGGAAGTCCTGCGAATCGAAGATCGATTTTAGTATCCATTTCAAAGCGTTGGCCCAATTGTATGATGCTCTCGATTAAAGCATCTCTATTTTTTGAGTTCAGTACTTCCTTTTGGATGGTTATCAGGGTAAGCGTAGCCCCGTTTGTTTCATTGATCAATTGTCCGCTGTAAAATTTAAGACTTGCCGATCCAATCAGCAGACTGTCAAGGATTTCTTGATCTAACTCATCAATACTTTTAAATACGGGAATAAGTTTAAATGACTTACTGGCATCGTCTTTTTCCAATTTTTGAAGATTCGGGAGTCCCAGCACGCTGTTTATCCCTTCTAGTCGTTCCAGCGACTCAATTAGGTTTCTATACTTTCTAAAATTTTCCAGGTCATAGATGGCACTATCTTTAACCCCTATTGCCATGATGTTTCCGTCCTCTCCAAATGTCTTTCTAAACTGTTTAAAGTAGATCATCTCCGGATCATCATCAGGTACAATGTTTGCCAGATCAAAAGACCATTGAATGTTTCTAGACTGGAATCCCATAAAAACAGTAATCCCAGCTAGGAGGACCATTAGGGAGACACGAAAACGAAGGATAAGATGTGCTATATTAGACCACATAACTGATGACGCGCAAAGGTAATTAGATCAAGCTTAGAGGCAATATTTTCAGAGATTTGTGAGAAAAAGGACGCTTTTCTTAAGATGTATTATGATTTCAAGCTTTTGCTGGTTTTGTTTTGAGTAGATGCCGAGTTAAGTCGCATTATTCACCACAACTAGTGGTGGGTTGGTTCAAGTAATTGATTTACAGTAGTTTAATATTCATACAGAATGAATTTTGATTCCTCAAATTTGGGGAACGATTTTGGCATCCCATTCGAAATCAATTACCTCATATTCAACGTTTTACCTCATCTCAATGAATAACACCCCAATTTTCGGGTTAAGTCGCTGTTTTGGCTCAATGGGTGGTTGGGAAGGGGGCAGCATCGCGATCTACTATCGTCAATTAAGAGATTCTTTGGTTCCTAAACGAGTAGCCTGGATCCTTTGATTGTTTGATACAACCTCACAGCATGTGAATCAGTGAGTCCGCTAACGAAGTCGTTAATGACTTGAAGAGATTCGTAAACAGAATTACTTGATTCGAAGCAAAGAGCGTATTCTTCAGAAAGTAAACGTAAGGTAGATTTATGCTTCGGTAAGGGATGATCAAACCGCACAGCGTATATAGCAGAAGCGAAAGCCTCTATTAAATAGTCAATGACTTCAAAGCCTCCGGCTTCTTTCTCTAAGACTAGTTTTGATTGATATATTTTATCAATTGAAAGTTCAATAATTTCTTTCATCGCAGGAGCCGAAGGAATCTGAGCTGTTAGATCCGTATCAAAAGTTCCTGAAAGTATCTCTTTCTCATAACGTTGGAATGATGCCGAACATTCCTTTATCAATTGACTGATTGCCATCGCCCTAAGCGTCCCTAACTTCTCATTCAGAGAAGGAACTTTCGAAAGTTTTTCTTCAGAGAAAGAGGTGCCTATGATGCTCGACAATAAATTTTTTGCTACATCAAAAGGCACAAGACCAAGCCGACAACCATCTTCGAGATCTATAATGTGATAACAGATATCATCAGCTGCTTCTACTAGAAATGCCAGAGGATGGCGGCACCACTTGCCTTCTGTGATCATGGTTAACCCTATGTTACCAGCCAGCTCTGAAAAGAGTTGACTGTCACTCTGGTAGTAGCCGAATTTTTTTTGACTCTTTCTTCCCTTCTCCTTATCGCAAGAGGAAGAAAGAGGATATTTAGTAAATGCACCTAGCGTGGCAAAAGTTAGTTTTAATCCTCCATTCATATTGTTCAAGAGCCTAAATCCTTGAGCATTTCCTTCGAAATGGGTAAGATCCTGCCATTCTTTATCTGATACATGGTCCTTGAAGCGTTGTCCTTTTTTGTTGGTTAAATAAAAAGAAGAAATACTGTCTTCACCGGAATGTCCGAAAGGAGGGTTACCTAAATCATGTGCCAAGCAAGCGGCGCCCACTATTGCTCCAAAATCATGAATGGAATAGTGGTTCTTCTCTAACTCAGGATATTTTTTGAGGAGATACATCCCTGCGCTTTTCCCTAGCGAACGTCCAACGCTTGATACTTCCAGACTGTGAGTTAAACGTGTGTGAACAAAATCATCCTTAGGAAGAGGGAATACCTGTGTTTTATCTTGCAGTTTTCGAAATGGATGAGAAAAAATGATTCTATCATAATCTTGCTCAAATCGGCTTCTGGTTTGATCGTGCGCCTGAATTTCCTTTTCTCCGAGGCGCTTGTGTGATAGCAATCTGAGCCATTCCATATTAGAAATTAGTTTTTTCTAAGATTGCCGGGTCTTGTTTTAGAAGTTTGCAAAGTGTGGTATAGGTGAGAGGGTGTTTTTCTCGAAACGCTAGAGGCCGTTCGAAATAGTTCTCTATTGCAACTGCAAAAAATTCCTCATTGTTTACTGCACCATATTGCCTAAAGAAGGTCTCTTGCCCGGTTTTTATTTCTTCCATTGTTCGCTGGGCATGATTTTCCCACTCTTCCAAAACCTCTTCGTTGAGAAAGTCATACTCTCGATTCATCACACGATTTTCTAATCTCAACGCATGGGCCATTTCATGAAGTCCCAAATTTCTGCCATCTGGCTCCAGGTACCCTTCCACAAAGTGTTTCCAAGAAAGCACAATTGCCTTGGCTCTGGGATTGACTTCTCCTTTGTGATGTTGCTGATTTGTGCGGCTGAAGAACGTATCAGGAAAGACAAGAATATGTCTGAAAAAGCTCAGGTTTACTCTCGGAAAACCAAAAGTAAGTTGGATTGCGGACGCAGAAATCAATACCCTCATTTCCCAGGTTACATGACTCATCTGACGGGGAATAAATTTTTTGGAACTGATGAAGCGTGCGACCTTTTTTTCAAAAATCTTTTTTGACTTTGGAGGGAGCTTTTTATAAAAATCAAAATTCTTGAGCAGGAAATCTCTGTGTTTACCGCTTAACATAAAAGCGGGAAAAACCCTGCCTGTTTGGCGATATTGATGGACTGCTTGTGCAATCAGAGGAAGCAGCAAAAGGATAAAAAACTTCAATTTAGAGGGCTTTAATCAGATTTTTTACATCCACTCTTTCATGGAGTGTTTGGATAAGTTGTGCTATAGAAACACGCTCTTGTTGCATCGTATCGCGTTCTCGAATTGTAACTGTGTTGTCTTTTAGCGTCTGATGGTCAATAGTGACACAGAATGGTGTGCCAATCGCATCCTGTCTTCTATACCTTCTGCCAATTGCATCTTTTGCATCATATTGAAAAGAAAAATCAAATTGGATTTCCTTAAGAATTTCCTTGGCTTTTTCAGGTAGTCCATCCTTATTCACAAGAGGTAGAATTGCAACTTTAGTTGGCGCGAGTGCAGGAGGCAATTTCAAGACGGTTCTCACACTGCCATCTTCGAGTTTTTCTTCTTGGTAGGAGCCAGAGACTATAGCCAAGAACATTCTATCCAAACCAATAGAGGTTTCTACAACGAAAGGGACGTAGCTTTCATTCGTAGCATTATCAAAGAACTGTAGCTTTTTGCCCGAATATTCCTTGTGAGCTTTTAAGTCAAAATCTGTTCTTGAATGAATCCCTTCCAATTCTTTGAAACCCATCGGAAAATTGAACTCAATATCACAAGCTGCATTGGCATAATGGGCGAGATTAATGTGATCATGAAACCTGTAATTTTCTTCTCCCAGTCGCAAGGCCTTGTGCCAGCCCATTCTTTTTTCTTTCCAATGTTTGTACCAATTCATTTCCTCACCCGGTTTCACAAAAAACTGCATTTCCATTTGCTCAAACTCACGCATGCGGAAAATAAACTGGCGAGCGATGATTTCATTTCGAAAAGCTTTTCCAATCTGCGCAATACCAAACGGAGGCTTCATACGTGCTGTCTTTTGCACGTTGGAATAATTTACAAAAATACCCTGCGCCGTTTCAGGTCTCAGATAGACCCTTTCGGTACCATCGGCCAATGATCCAAGTTCAGTTGAAAACATCAAGTTAAACTGGCGAACATCCGTCCAGTTTTTGGAGCCTGAAATAGGGTCTGCTATATCTAATTTTTCAATTAACGCTTTCACATCTTTTAGATTTCCCGAACCTAAAGCATTACCCAATTGATCTTTGATAGCCTGTATTTTTTCCTTGTATCCCACCACTCTGGGATTAGTAGATACAAAGTGTGCTTCATTAAAGGTATCGCCGAAACGTTTGGCTGCTTTGACAACCTCTTTATTTATTTTAACTTCTATTTTAGCTATGTACTCCTCAATGAGCACATCTGCTCTGTATCGCTTTTTTGAGTCCTTGTTATCAATTAGGGGATCGTTGAAAGCATCTACATGACCTGAGGCTTTCCAGGTAGTCGGGTGCATAAAAATTGCCGCATCCAGGCCAACAATGTTTTCGTGCATCCGCACCATCGCCTTCCACCAATATTCTTTGATGCTATTCTTTAATTCAACGCCATTAGGTCCATAGTCATATGTAGCTCCAAGCCCGTCATAAATGTCACTCGATGGGTAGACAAATCCATATTCTTTGCAGTGGGAGATGAGGCTCTTTAGTGATCCTCTATCAGATGTAGCACTCATAACCGACAAAGATATATTCAGGTATGGCTTTCGATCTTGGCTTTTTTATTATTTGTCAAATTTGAACTCCATCTCTTCCAGACTTTTTATTGAGCCCACAGCTGTAATAGTATCTCTAATTCTCAATCGTGTGTATCCATGAGTAATAATTGTTTGTCCGCCTCTTACTACCGAAAGAATAATGACATCTGCCGGAAGCCTCAAATCTCTCAAGGTGATACCATGCAGGTCTGGATTTAGCAATTCAATATCCCTGGTATCCTGACCTTTCTCCATACCAAGAAGAAGTGAAGCGGCCTGAGGCGATCTTACAAATTGATCCAATAAACTCACAATTGCTGTGGACGGATCCACAATTAAAGCCTTTAAATCAAGGAATTTTTTAGAATTGATTCGATGATTAAGCCGGACAATTACATCCTTGGTGCCGATCCTATGATAGATCATCTCTGCTATTTCCTGATTCTCTCCATCAGAAAGCATCAGAACTATCGCCTCAGACTTGTCTGCATTTATTTCAATAAATTCCTCGTAAGAGAATTCTTTCATATACCGTATAGGCACTCCATCGGGCTCTTCTATAGTTCCTTTTTCCATCTTAGTGGCAATTTGCACCTCCCATCCATGTTCAAGCAATTGTCTGGACAATGCCACCGATTGGCTTTCAAACCCAACAATAATTGCATCTCGAATTCCGTCAAATTCAGGGACTGGTGCTCTGGTTCGATCTTCTCCGACCTGATAGATTGCCCATTTAAAAAGTGGGGGACCAATGAATTGATTAATAACTATCAAGGCAATTATCACCGTAGCAAATTCTTCTCCCCATCCTGGAAATTCATTGGCTACTACGGTAGCTAAACCCAACGCCACTCCTGCTTGCGTTATATACGGCATCCAACCTAAGTGATTGAATTTCATAGGATCTCTGGCAAGTAGTCCTCCCGTGTAAGCACCTACGATCATTGTTGTAAGTCTTATTAAGAAAAGAATGAATGCAATACCTATTACTTGCCCAATTACATTGAGTGAAAACGAAGCTCCGGTAAGGGTAAAAAAAGCTACGTAAACAGGCAGACTCACATCTTCCAATATTTTGAGAAATTCAGGTCTCTCTTTACTGTAATTCGTGACGCGAAAGCTTGCAAGAATACACATGAGGAGTGGTTCAAGAAAGATGCGGTGGTGAAACTGAGTTTCGGTAAAAATTACCACATTATTGGAAAAAAAGTAAGCAGTATATCCTATAAGCAGTACCAAAACAGCCTTGGGAATTCTTTGGATTCGTAGGCGAAGTGCGTTTTTGAGTAAGTAACCAAAGACATAAAAACCTACAGCAAACGAAAGTGCAAGCTCTACTATAAGGATTATAATTTCTATATAGTTAAAGTTCTCACCAGATATTAAAACCTGAGAAAGCGATATACATATCGAAAAAAGTACAATGACTAGAAAATCTTTGACTACAGTAACTCCCATCACCGTTTGCACAAATGGACCTTTAGCCCTCAGTTCGTTAATTACGGCGATGGCAGAAGCAGGTGATCTTGCAACAAAGACGGCTGCTGTAATCATGGAAATAGAGATTTTAGCAGCGTTGCTTGAGTCCTTCATGTAGGGAATGTATTCCGAGAAGAAAAACACCAAGACCGTTCCTAAAATGAACGTTACAAATAACTGACCAAAAGTGTTCCACTTTATAGAGTTCAGCCTACTCCTAAGTTCATTTAAATACAGCTCCGCACCGGCGGCAAACGCAATAAAAGCCAGGGCAGTTTCATTGATAAAATTCAAGTCTCGTTTAGCTGAGACTGGAATTAGCCCTATGATGTAAGGGCCGGCTATTATCCCGGTAAAGATTAATCCGGTAATTAATGGAAGCTTGATTTTTTGAAAGGTCTTCGCTATCTGATTCGATGAGATAGAAATGATCATGAATCCGGCGATAAGTATGAAGAGCTCTTTATTCAAAGGTTGAATGAATTCCAATCTATTGTCTTTTGTCGTACTTTTTTATGTCTATCTACTGACAACATAGAACCATACATCATTAAAAGTACGTTTGTCCTACACATTTAATTCGTTAATATATCAATATAAAATATGATACAAAATACGATCATTATCCTTCTAGCGCTTTTTGCGTTCCATTTGAAGGCACAACCGGGGGTCTCACACACTACTTTTGATGATTTACTTCAAAAATATGTAGATGATAAAGGCCTAATTGATTATGAAGGTCTAAAAGCAGATCGATCTAAACTGAAAATGTACCTCAGTCTACTGGAAAGTAATCCTCCTCAAAAAAATTGGACAGAAAGTGAAAAGCTTGCCTACTGGATTAACGCGTATAATGCTTATACACTTGAATTAATTCTATCATACCATCCGGTAAAGAGCATTAAAGACATAGGTTCCACCATTAAGATCCCTTTTGTTAGCACTGCCTGGGACATTAAATTTATTAATATAGGAGATGAGACGTATGACCTGAACAACATTGAGCATGGAATTATTAGGAAGGAATTTGATGAACCAAGGATTCATTTTGCACTTGTTTGCGCCGCTATTTCTTGTCCTAAACTACGTAAAGAGGCTTATCTGCCAGAAACACTTGATGAACAGCTTGAATTAGCTGCCAAAGAGTTTTTGTCCAATCCGCAAAAAAATGAATTTAAGAATGCGAAAAGTGCAAAGCTTTCTAAGCTATTTAATTGGTATAAAGGAGATTTTGAAAATAACAGTTCCTTAATAGAATATATCAATGAGTATGCTCCTATCAAACTCGCACAGGATGCGAAGATTAGGTGGCACGAGTATGATTGGAGTTTAAATGAGCAATAGGTATCAGATGATTTAGGATCATTAGGGGTTTTAAGTTCATTGTTTCAGACTGGTTTAATCGTTTTTCTTCCGATGCTGTGATATTCGAAACCTAGTTCTTCCATTAGGCCTAGTTCATACAGGTTTCTCCCATCGAAAATGACATGGTTTTTCAATCCTTCTTTTATTCGATCAAACTCAGGCGTACGGAAAATAGGCCATTCAGTCATGATCATTAATGCATCAGCATCTTCAAGGGCCTCATATTCATCTTTGGCAAAATAGATGTCGTAATCGAATTGATCTCTTACATTCTCCATTGCCTCTGGATCGTATGCTTTTATTTGTGCTCCATTATCTAAGAGGATTTTAATGTTTTCGAGAGCAGGCGCTTCTCTTATGTCGTCCGTATATGGCTTAAAGGCAAGTCCCCAAACAGCAATTGTCTTACCCGATAGGTCTCCTCCGAAATACGCTTTTAATGGAGCAATCATCTTTTGCTTTTGATTCGTATTTATGTCCATCACTGAGTTGAGGATCTTAAAATCATAACTGACTTCGGTAGCAGATTTTGCCAACGCCTGTACGTCTTTAGGAAAACAGCTTCCTCCATAACCTATACCGGCAAAAAGAAATCTTTTACCGATCCGAGCATCGGTACCTATTCCTTTTCTTACTTTATCTACATCCGCACCAAGCAACTCACACATATTAGCGATTTCATTCATGAAAGTTATTTTGGTAGCCAAAAATGAATTCGCAGCGTATTTGGTCAATTCAGCAGATCGAACATCCATGAAAATCACCGGATTACCTTGTCTCACATAAGGGGCGTATAGTTGTTCCATCAACTTAATGGATTTTTCAGATTCTGCACCTACAACTACCCTATCGGGTTTCATAAAATCCTCAACTGCTACACCTTCTCTTAAAAACTCAGGGTTAGAAACAACTTCAAAATCTACTTTAGCAGTTTCTTTGATTTTTGTAGCGACTTTTTCAGCTGTTCCTACTGGTACAGTACTTTTATCTACAATCACTGTAAAGCTTTCTAACAAAGGCCCTAAATCTTCTGCTACCGTTAAAACATATTTCAAGTCCGCAGAACCATCTTCCCCAGGAGGAGTTGGAAGTGCTAGAAAGATGATTTTTGCTCCTTTAATACCTTTGGCCAGATCAGTCGTGAAATCCAATCTTCCTTGTCTGACATTCCGTTCAAAAAGTACTTCAAGACCAGGCTCATAAATGGTCATTTGTTTGTTCTTAAGCTTGACTACCTTCTTTTCGTCAATATCTATACAGGTTACATGGTTCCCTGTTTCTGCAAAGCATGTTCCAGATACCAAACCTACGTATCCGGTACCTACGACGGCGATTTTCATTGTTGAAATTTAAATTTTGATTAAGAAGAGTCAAAAGTAGAATGTACTTATTTATTGAGCCAGTATCTAAAGAATTTTAGATAAGCGATCACGAGAACAAGATATAATGCGTTTACGTACTAGTTAGAGGTCTAAAGGAAAACACATTATGTCAGTAGCTACAATGGAACCCCGAACCGATGTTATTTCTGAGAATAATGAAATGATTACTCAGATGATTAGAGATTTTAGTGAGCGAGAGATTGAACCTTACAAGATGGAATGGGACGAATCCCAATACTTTCCGCACGATCTTTTTAGAAAAATAGGAGACTTAGGTTTAATGGGTGTTTTGGTTCCTGAAGAGTATGGTGGGGCAGGATTCGGTTATCATGAATACGTTACCTCTATTATTGAATTAGCAAAAGTAGATGCTTCTATCGGGTTGTCTATGGCTGCTCATAATTCGCTTTGTACTGGACATATTTTGCAGCATGCTTCCGAAACTCAGAAGAAGAAGTATCTCTCTAAGCTAGCTACTTGTGAGTGGTTAGGCGCTTGGGGTTTAACTGAACCTAATACCGGATCAGATGCAGGAAATATGAAAACCACCGCTGAAAAAAAAGGCAATGAATGGGTATTGAACGGAGCAAAAAATTTCATCACTCATGGAAACTCCGGAGATATAGCGGTGGTAATTGCGAGAACAGGCGTACCAAATATGTCCAGAAATGCAAGCGCCTTCATTGTGGAACGCGGAACTCCAGGTTTTAAAAAAGGGAGAAAAGAAGATAAACTAGGCATGCGCGCTTCGGAAACCAGTGAGATGATTTTTGAGGACTGCAAAATACCTGAAGAAAATTTAATCGGAGAGGTAGGGGACGGATTTGTGCAAGCGCTCAAGGTCTTAGATGGAGGAAGAATATCAATAGCTGCGCTAAGTTGTGGCATTGCAGAAGGAGCTTTCAATGCTGCCATAAACTATTCAAAAGAGAGAGAACAATTTGGAAAACCAATTTCACAGTTTCAAGGGATCTCTTTTAAGCTTGCCGAAATGGCCACTAAAATAGAAGCGGCCAAACTCCTCACCTTTAAAGCCGCAGAGCTTAAAAACTTGGCCAAAGACGTGAATAAAGAATCTGCAATGGCGAAGTTATATGCTTCAGAAATTTCGGTTAGGGTAGCTGAAGATGCTGTTCAAATTTTCGGTGGATATGGATACGTTAAAGATTATCCCGCAGAAAAATATTACAGAGATGCAAAGCTATGTACGATTGGAGAGGGTACCTCGGAGATCCAAAAAGTGGTTATCTCCAGAGCCCTATTAAGATAATTATTGGAAGCCGAATAAACGCATACTATATTTGCATGATCTAATAAAACCTGGAATGTTAATAATAAATGTCAAGGAGAACGAATCAATAGATAGAGCCCTAAAAAGATTCAAGAAGAAATTTGAAAAAACGGGAGTATTGAGAGAACTAAGATCAAGAACCCAATATGTTAAGCCTTCCGTTCAGCGAAGAGATCAAGTCATAAAGGCCAGGTATATTCAAAAGCTTCGAGATCAAGAAAATAATTAAGGCTAAAATCCCTTCATCTTAAGTTCAGATTTATATAAGTTCGCACAGATCCATCATTAGCAGGTTTGTGCAACATATGATAAATGATTTCATAAAATATCTCTCATCCGAAAAACGCTATAGCACTCACACCCTTCAGGCTTACAAGAATGACTTAGTCCAGTTTCAAAAATTTCTTATGCATGAATTTGAACTTGATGATCCAATTCATGTAAAAGACTTTCATATTAGAGGATGGATTGTAGCACTTGCGGAGAAAAACATTTCTGCCAGATCAGTGAATAGGAAAATCGCGACCTTAAAATCTTTTTACACGTTTTTATTGGCTAGAGATTACGTTGAGTCAAATCCAGCCCATCAGCTCAAACCTCTGAAAACGAAAAAAAATCTTCCGGCTTTCATCAAAGAATCGGAAGCTAAGGATTTGCTAGATCGCACTGAGTTTCCTGAAGGCTTCACTGGTCTGAGAGATAAACTTTTGTTAGAACTCTTTTATGGTACAGGCACTCGCCTTTCAGAATTGATGAACTTAAAGCATGAAGATCTCAATCTTTTCGAAAATACCATATGTGTCCTTGGAAAAAGAAACAAAGAGCGCATCATCCCGATCGGACGTACGTTAACATATTTAATTAAAGAATATCTCATTTGGAAGAAAAAAGAAGGGATGATGAGCGATTTTTTGCTGGTAACTGACGATGGAAAATCATTATATCCAATGTTTATTTATCGGAAGGTTAAAAATTACTTATCACAAGTAACTACTTTAAGTAAAAAGAGCCCACACATACTTCGTCACACCTTTGCGACACATTTATTAAATAAAGGGGCAGATCTGAATGCTGTGAAAGATTTATTAGGTCATACTAGTCTGGCAGCAACACAGGTTTATACCCATAATTCTATAGAAAAGCTAAAGGCCGCCTTTGATCAGGCTCATCCGAAAGCTTAATGTTTAACCTTTAAAAAAAGCAACATTATGAAGTTACAAATTCATTCAATCCGTTTTGACGCAGATGTCAAGCTATTAAGTTTTATCCAGAAAAAAGTAGATAAGCTTGAGACCTACTATGACCGAATCATCGATGGAGAGGTCTTTCTTAAAGTGGAAAATGATGATTCAAAAGAAAATAAAATCGTAGAAATAAAACTCAATAGTCCTAAAACTCAATTCTTTTGTAAAGCAAAAGCGAAATCATTCGAAGCAGGTACAGATGATGTGGTAGAAGGGCTGAGGCGTCAATTGAAAAAACACAAGGAAAAAGCTTTGATGCATTGAATACAGAATCTCTCATCCAATGAAAGCCTCTTTTTTTACAAGGCTTTCATTCCCCATTGAAGTATGACATGTAAGAATAACTTTAGAAGCTGATAATAGTTTAAATGACTCCTGTGAAGAATAATGATAACTCATATACAAGCTTAATTTCTAAACGCTAACCTACTTAAGTTAACTATCATTTATAAGGATAATAGTTGTTATAACACTGAAACAAAGTAAGGTTAAGATTTATGAAAACATTAAACCATGTGTCATACTTTTCGTTTATGTTTGGGCTTATATATTTATTAATTGAAAGGTACATTCAAAATATTGTTCATTCTCTATTTAGCTGTCATAACACGTATTGGATACGCTAATGTGCTAAAAACAGATGGAAAAAGGGATAAAACTGAAACCCAAAACCTTCAACAAACTAATAATCAAAAAAACGAGCCAGAAAATTTTGACGAAGAAACTGTTATCGAACAAAAAACTTTTCAAACGCAGGTTGATCAAGACTCTATTGAAGATGATTCAGTGAATAAATATAATTTCATATTTTACTTTTTATACAAGTTCAAATATGATCATGAAGATACACCTTAAGTATTAATGAGTTGATAAGAGTAGATATCTTCTAGAGTTATCTTGTTTTCATAAAATGCTCTTCCAAAAACTACTCCATACAAACCTAAATCCTTAAGTTGTTTGATGTCATCCATATTTCTTACTCCTCCACTAGCAAAGATTGATAGATCGGGAAAGTTTTTGAGTAGTTCTTTATAGAGGTCAAATGATGGACCCTCCATTACGCCATCTTTTGAAATATCAGTAGTTTTCAAGTACTTAAGTCCTCTTTCATAGAAATAAGCTACGTGTTCAAATAAATCGGTGGTCGTGCTTTGTTGCCATCCCTGAACTCTGATCATACCGTTTAAACTATCTGCAGCTAGTGCTATCTTTTGCCTTCCATGAGACATTAACCAATTAGAAAAGAGTTGTTTATTGGTAACTGCAACAGAAGCGGCGGTAATGCTTTCTGCCCCGTATTCAAAAGCTTTCAATACGTCACCGTCTGTATGCATACCACCAGCAAAATTAATAGTCAAATCAGTATAAGCAGAAATGAGGTGTAAAATGTCAAAGTTTTGAGCTCGCCCTCTTTTCGCACCATCTAGATCTATTAAGTGAATTCTACTAATTCCATGATCCTCAAATTGTTTAGCTATGTCAATTGGAGAGTCATCATATGTTTTTTCACTAGAATAATCTCCTTTAGAGAGGCGGGTTATCTTTCCGCTAATAACAGATATAGAAGGAACCAATAACATATAGGAACAAGAGATAATTACGTTGAACGTTTAAAGGTAGTATTCAGTCTAAAGTATTTTAGCGTAGTGATAGCTAAATAGTACTAACCGTAAGATTTTGTTCTCAATTTCAAAACCTTTTCTACTGCTTTGCCGGTAAATATCAGCTTTTTTCTCATCACTTTTTTCTTCGAAGAAAAAAGCGTTACGGCGGCGACCTTAAAAAAAGTTAAGAAAACCTACATCCTAACACACCTTTCTCTAATCTTTCTATGCCAACTTCTTCTAGACGCATCATTACTGCAAAGTTTTACTGAATACTTAGCTAACACAAAGATAGTTATTATAAGTCGGAAACTGATTAGCTAACCTCTATTAATTTGAACCCTTCACCATGAATGGTTAAAATTTTAACCGAAGGATCATCTAAAAGATACTTTCTGATTTTTGCAATGTATACATCCATACTTCGGGCATTGAAATAACTATCGTCTTTCCAAATTTTTTTTAGTGCAATACTTCTTGCAACCGTTTTGCTTACGTTTTCAAAAAAGATCCTGAGAAGTTCATTTTCTTTCGTTGTAAGGTTGATTTCGCGATTAGGTGTAATAAGCTTGTTTTCAGAATAATAGTAAACAAGCATTCCAATTTTGAAAGGACTAGGAAAAGGTCTGTCTTTTTCATTTTTTGAAGATCTCTTCAATATTGCCTTAATTCTAAGCAGGAGTTCTTCCATGCTAAATGGCTTAGTCATATAGTCGTCAGCTCCTATGTTAAAGCCTTTGATAATATCTTGCTTCATCGACTTTGCGGTAAGAAAAATAATTGGAGTGTGTTCGTTTATAGAACGGATTTCCTTTGCCAGCGAAAAGCCATCTTTTTTAGGCATCATTAAATCCAGGATACATAGATCAAAGAATCCTTCCTTAAACGCTTTTTCCCCTTCTTCTCCATCTCTTTTCAGCGTTGTATCATACCCTTTTAGTCCGAGATATTCACTCAGGATTTCACCAAGGTTTGGATCATCCTCTACAATTAATAGTTTAGGCTTCATTTGTGGCTAATGGTAAGGTGATCGAAAATTTGCTTCCCTTTCCTGGTTCGCTTTGAACATGGATATGCCCTCCGTGTGCGGCAATCATTCGTTGAACATAAGCTAGACCTAATCCAAATCCTTTTACATTATGTAAATCTCCTGTCGGAACTCGATAGAATTTTTCAAAAATATGTTTCAGCTGTTCTTTACTCATACCAATACCTCGGTCATACACAGACAAAATAAAATCATCCTCTGACTCTGTCCTAAGTGTAATATTTGGAGCATCCGTTGAGTATTTATTTGCATTATCCAGAAGGTTTACGATAATGTTGGTAAGATGTATTTCATCACCCATCACTTGGTCATTTGTTGCCTTTTCAATAAGGTTGATTCTTCCCCCTCTTTGTTCAATCTGCATGGAAATATGGTCCACGGAACTTTTTACGATTTCACTCATATGCAACGTCTCTTCTCTCAAGTTGAAATCCTGACGATCTATTGCAGCAATTTGGAGTACTTTCTCTACTTGATTCCCAAGTCTTTTGTTTTCCTCACCAATGACGTTTATGTATCGATCTCTGAGAGGGCTTTGTTCTATGTCTTTGTCGTTTAGGGCTTCTACTGCCAGAGATACAGTAGAAATAGGTGTCTTGAGCTCATGAGTCATGTTGTTGATAAAGTCATTCTTTATTTCAGAGAGCTTTTTCTGTTTTATAATGGTGCGAATGCTATAGCCAAAGCAGAATAGTATGACAAATGCCAGAAAGCCTGAGCTTACCAGTGCAGTCCAAATTTTTTTCAGTAGATAACCCTGTTTGTCAGGAAACTGGACAATCAATAGGCTTTCGTCACCAAAAAGGTCATTTGGGAAAAGGTTTGCCTTTAGTTCGCTGTTTTTTAATTTATCCAGGTTCGAATTGGCAGTCTGTAAAAGGAAGCTATTCTGTTTTGGTTGTAAAATTCCATAATTATAATCCAGGTTTATTCCTTTGTTCGTTAACTCACTCTTTAAAAGCGAATCCAATTGTGAAGGACTAAACCTAGCTGCTAAGGGCTTTCTTGTGCCCATGAGATCCTCCATCACATCAAAAGTGAGTTCATATCTGCTAGATAGTCTGGCAAGCTTTTCCTCAAGTTGCTGAATCTTGATATCCCTCTGGAGTAGTTGATTTTCTTCTGATATGGGAGAAGCAATGGGTTGGAAAAAATTGCTGGCCGAACTGGAAAATTCCACTACAAACTCAAAACTTCCATTATTCATCGTATCCGCAAAAACAAAAAGCTGCTGATTACCTCGCTCTACCATCTCCATTTTAGCCACTTTGTTTGGTAGTTTCGTGGCGGATGCTCTGTCAGACTTTAATTTATTCAAGCCTGTATCATCAGCAGGATTTTTGGCTAAATAATTTAATCGTTGTATGGCGGAGATCGTCTCCTGTTTTTCCAACTTGCTTGTAACTGTACTTAACGCATCCAGGACATCCTTTTGGAACCGTTCTTCATTGGCCTTTATTATACTATTTATCCAATAAAGCTGAAACGCGATCAGCCCAACCATGGAAATACCCATAAGGCCCATTATCCATCTTAGTGTAATTCGCTTCATCTCCTCAAAAATACGGCGGAGGATATTGGATGATTCGCAATTAACCATTTTTAACAACGATTAACGTCTGATTAACAGCTACATAGAAGTTGAGTCCGTACTTTAAAAAAAGGAAATTTTAAAATTTAAACTAACTAAAGGAAAATGAAAAATAAAATAGTAATCCTTGCATTCCTGATGTATATATCGCTAACAAGTATCCTTTTTGCCCAAGAAAAAGATGGGAAAATCGTTGTGGAAATCACTAAGGAAATCAATGGTGAAAAGAAAACCTTTAAAGGAGAGTATAAGAGTAAAGAGGAAATGGAGGCAGATCCAAATTACCAGGAGTTTGCAGGAGGTGATGATCAATTCCACTTTTGGTCTGACCACGAAAATTCAGATGTGTTCCTTCATTTGGACCAACTAAAAGACATGAAAAGCCACGTTTTTAAATTCTTTGATCATGAAGATGAAGCCAATTCTTTTTTCTTTCATGGATTCGATGCTGACTCGGCCTCCGGGGCCTTCAACTTCCACTTTGACAGTTTTGACTCTGAGGAGTTAAGAGAAAAAATGAAGAATCTTGGGATTGAAATGGAAGCTCTCGTTGATAAATTCAGTAGCGATGAAGACCTTCAAAGAAAGATAATAACCATGAAACGCATCAAGGTCACTGACGTAGATGATGAATTTGGTAAAAAAGGAAAGGTGAATAAAAACAGTCTTTTGGAGCTGGATGACCTTACCTTCTCTCCAAATCCGTCCGTGGACGGAAGGATCAGGATACGGTTTACTGCACCGATTGAGGGAGAACTTGAAATCAGGGTCACGAACCTGGAGGGAAAGCAAGTATTCAGCAGATATTTTGAAAGTTTCTCAGGATTCTATTCGGAAAGTGTTGATCTCTCTGGGCAAAAAGAGGGAATCTATTTACTGGAGATAGCTCAGGAAGAGAAGCGAATCACAAAGAAAATCGTTGTGGAATAATGGATAATTGGTATTCGTCGGTTAGCCAGGTTTTTTGTTGGTCATCAAACAATAACCTACACTGTGGTGATTTTTTATTTCCAATGACGCATCGTTTCGCAAGTATTTTCTTAAGCGAGTAATGAATACATCCAGGCTTCTTCCTTTGAAGTAGTCATTTTCTCCCCATATTTCTTCTAAAAGGAAGTCTCGCCGGACCAATTTGTTTTGCTTGTTGAGCAATAATTTAAGTAACTGTCCTTCCATCTGTGTGAAAGAAAACGTTTTCTCCTTGAATGAGTATATCAAATTTTCGGGATCGAACGAAGAATGGCCAAAGTAGATAATTCCATCAGTAGAAGGCGTGGGGCCTATACTTCGTCTTAAAAAGACCTCTACTCGGTAGCTTAATTCTTTTATTGAGAAAGGTTTAGTGAGGTAATCGTCACCGCCAATTTCAAAACCTTTTAGCCTATCCTCTTCTAGTGACTTGGCCGTGAGAAAGATGATTGGAATAAATTCATCCATATTTCGGATATTTTCGGTTAATTCAAAACCATCCATTTTAGGCATCATCACATCAATAATGCATAATTCTGGCTTTTGACTTCTGAAAAGTTCCAATCCCCTCTCTCCATTCCTCATCCAGCTTACCTGATGACCTATACTCTCAAGATTGTCTTTTAGCATAAAGCCTAAATTTTCATCGTCTTCTACCAGTAAAAGTCTAGCCATTTAGGAGAATTATCATAAACGTTGATCCTTTACCGAACTCTGAAACAACTGAAATAGATCCTTTTATCCTCTTCAGTGAGGATTTGACGATGTAAAGTCCCAAACCAAAACCTTTTGTATTGTGTTGATTTAATTTGTCAGGTATTCGAAAGAACTTACTAAAGATTCTTTTTCGGTATCTCTCAGGAATACCAATACCATTATCTGAAACTGAGATTGAGGTTCTTTTATTATCTTGTTTTAGAACCAGAGCTATATTTCTGCCGCCGTATTTTACTGCGTTTTCCACAAGATTTCGGATGGCTTTTTCAATAGTTGAACGGTTAGAAAAAATGGCTGAAGGAGCGGAACCAGTCAAATTCCAACAAATCATTTTGTGCGCATAATGCTGTTCGAATTCTTTAAGTAGACTTTCTGCCAACTCGTATACATTAACGGATTCCTTTGTAATTGTTGGATTCCCTTCAAAAAGGGAGGCCTGCAAAATGCTTTCCACACTTGTCTTCAACCGGGAAACCTCACTTTCGATGATTTGTATGTATTTACCTCCAGAAGTTCCCACTCTCTCTGATAGCGTATTGCTAGCTAAAGTAAGGGTAGATAAAGGTGTTTTTAATTCATGAGTTACATTATTAATAAAATCCTTTTGGATTTCGCTCAATCTTTTTTGCTGAAGGATAACAAACAATGCATATCCAAAAAAAATCACTACAATCAAGGTAAGAATAGTGGTGAATTTCCATAAATCCAATCCTGCAATGATGGATTGTGATTTATAGGGAAAATAGACCCCAAAATAATACTCCTCATTTTCGAGATGTGGTAAGGATGATTTTTTGCGATTGCTGCTAAGATCCACATTTTCTGCAAAGACCATCTGGTCACTTTGACAATCATATACTCCATAATCAAAATCCTGAGTTATTGCTCTTTTTCTGATTTCTGCGGTAATAAGATATTCTAGATTGGCTAAATCTATTCGATCATTCGTGCGAACGATGTAATAGTTTTCTGATAGTTGTTCGATAGGGTTGATGGATGGGTAGTCTTTCCCATTCACTTGACATAAAGATTCTACCACATTGCGAAGCGCAACATGTACATTGTGATTAAAGACCTGATCTTGTTGATCAATCGCTCGATTGAGCCAGTATATCTGTGTGCTAATACTCCCTAGTAGCGTAATAATCGCCAAAATCACCAAAATGCGTATATGAGTATTCCTCATGCATCAAAAATAAGAAGTCAGCTCTGTGTTTTGCTAAGGTTTAACATGTCATTAACAATCATTAAGAACTTGTTAACAGCATATTCAATCAACGAATTCCAACTTTAAGAAATCAAAAAAATAAATGAAATGAGAAAAGTAACATTCACATTGATGCTTGGTATTGCAGTAGCTGTAATGGCAGGCCTGTCCACTATTAAATGGAAAACAACCTCAATTGACCTTGGCCAGGTGGCTAAAAATGAGGTGGTTGGTTTGGAATTTGAATTTACCAATTTTAAAGAACAACCGGTCAGGATTTTGGAAGCTAAAGGATCATGCGGATGTACAAAGGTGGAACATCCTGAGCAGGCAATAAAGCACGGAGAAACTGCTTCCATTACCGCGAACTTTCGCTCTGGCAAAATAGGGAAATTCAAAAAGAACATTCGAATCAAAACTTCCGATTCGGACGAATACACTTACTTATATTTCAACGGTGAGGTGATAGAGTAAATTTTTTTCGCTAAAATATAGCCGGATTTTCTTCCGGCTTTTTTATCTTCATACTTTGACTCGGATTATGAGTCAGGATAACGCACCATTTTGAAATGAGCAATTGTTTCATTACGGGTTAATGTTTAAGAGATCTCATTTTAATTTTTCAAATCTGAGGAAAAATTTTGTATTGTTTCTGTTTGAATCGATGACTTTAAATATTTGGGAGTTGCGTTTTTTTTTAATGCAATACATTCTGAATGATTTAGGTTAAGGGGCATTAGCTCAGTTGGTTTAGAGCGCTTGCTTGACAGGCAAGAGGTCACTGGTTCGAATCCAGTATGTCCCACATAAAGGTATAGATACAAGTCGCAACCCGAAACAAGAAACAGCCATGCCAACACACGCAGAAAAAAATCAGGAAGAGAAAAACCGATCAATAGCGAATGCTGTCTCTCAGGCAAAGAATAATCTCAACCCTACCTTCCCGTTTAAAGACAATCGCCCTGAGGCTACTCAGATACGGAAATTGCAGGAAATGGCTGATGAATATACCGAAAAAAACGCCATGCCATTGGTGGACAATAGGCCTGAAGCTGTGCAAATGAAACGGTGGCAAGAACTTGCTAATAACAGCCCAAGAAACCAACATCTCGCTCAACTACAAAAAAAGGTAAATGAATATGCTGAAAAGCACGCGTTGCCAATTCAAAAAAAGCTCGACCCTGAGCCTAGTCAAAGGGCTGAATCTGATCCCGGTCAAAGGAAAAATAAAACGGGCATGTCAGACACCCTCAAGACCGGACTGGAGCACCTCTCCGGCATGTCGTTAGATGATATTAAGGTACACTACAACTCGAAAAAGCCTGCCCAACTCCACGCCCATGCTTACGCACAAGGCACAAATATTCACCTTGCACCTGGTCAAGAAAAACATTTACCTCATGAAGCCTGGCATGTGATACAGCAAAAGCAAGGGAGGGTAAAGCCAACGATGCAAATGAGAGGAGGAGTGAATGTGAATGATGATAAAGAGTTGGAGAAGGAGGCTGAAGTTATGGGAGCTAAGGCTTTGCAAATGAAAGCTAACGGTTCATCCAACCAATTAAAAACAGTTACAAATACATCACATGGCAGCACTATTCAGTGTCTTACAGATGCTGAAATAGAGGAAAAATACAATGCTGAAATGAAAAGTATGAGTGGACCCCAAAAAAAGGTAATAAAAGATATTGTAAAAATTGATGGCTGGAAAGCCTTTCGTGGAGGCCATGTTGTCGTGGATGGTAAAACCCTATTTCTAAGATGGAGAACATTTGGCAAAAAAACAGATCCAGGTAAGGCTACCGCAAGAGGGAAAGGTATTTTGGCAGGTTCTCTAGGTTCTTCTCATTACCCTAATGAAAATGTTAATCAGTACGAAATTAGATTGCCTAATCACTGGTTTGGGAATAATTGGGGTACGGTTTTATTTGGCACACGAAGTAATCCTAATCCTAATAATGAGAGACAAACCTGGTTTCAGGTAGAAGGCCATTCAGGAACCCTGGGCGAAAGTAAGATTAGATTTTTTACGGATGTTCTTATGCATGGCGCAGATTTCCTCCAGCATAAACAATACGGATTATCATTGCTTGGAGCACAAGTTGTAAATGTTGGCCCCTTTGGTACTGATTCTGCAAGCGAAAAAACTAATACTGAGAGATCTCACTAGGAACCTGGTTTCCTTAAAGCTTAGGGATCCCGAAAATAGCCATTGGCCAAAAAGAAGTGAGAAGTTGTTGTAGGTAAAGGCGTACTTCTGCCTTCCAGTCATATTGCAGGTTCTAGCTTATAGACCGCGAAAACTCAATCGCTTGTTTTCGTCTTCTTTTATCATTGAATTATTATACTCAAAAGAATTTTTCTTTACACCCAGAAAGAAACAGCCATGCAAATACACGCAGAAAAAAATCAGGAAGAGAAAAACCGATCAATAGCGAATGCTGTCTCTTAGGCAAAGAATAATCTCAACCCTACCTTCCCGTTTAAAGACAACCGCCCTGAGGCTACTCAGATACGGAAATTGCAGGAAATGGCTGATGAATATACCGAAAAAAACGCCATGCCATTGGTGGACAATAGGCCTGAAGCTGTGCAAATGAAACGGTGGCAACAACGTGTTAATAACAGCCCAAGAAACCAACATCTCGCTCAACTACAAAAAAAGGTAAATGAATATGCTGAAAAGCACGCGTTGCCAATTCAAAAAAAGCTTGATCCTGAGCCTATTCAAAGGGCTGAAGCTGACCCCAGCCAAAGGAAAAATAAAACGGGCATGTCAAACACCCTCAAGACCGGACTGGAGCACCTCTCCGGCATGTAGTTAGATGATGTTAAGTTACACTACAATTCGAAAAAGCCTGCCCAACTCCACGCCCATGCTTACGCACAAGGCACAAATATTCACCTTGCACCTAGTCAAGAAAAACATTTACCTCATGAAGCCTGGCATGTGGTACAGCAAAAGCAAGGGAGGGTAAAGCCAACAACGCAGGTGAAAGGTGGAGTGAATGTATATGCAAACTGGGGTGCTTGGTTCGATCGACGATACCAAAGAAATGCTATGCATGCAAGAAACGTTGTTCTCAATCACGGCGTTGCAGTAAATGGAGGTGTAGATCTTGATCACGACTACGACCTCGATAATGACACGCCAACCTCAAACCGCATTACATTGATAAATGGACAAATCACTGCGCTGTTAAACCAAATAGATCCATTACAAAGAGAATTTGATCGTATTGGTCGTTCTATAAGCCCAGAAGGAAAAAACAGAGGTCGTTTAGCTGCAATGAGAAGAATCAGAACTAGAATGACACCACATGTCAATAACTTGAGGGCATTAGAAAGGCCTTACCCAACAACCTTGGTAAGAAATATCCGAATTGCTAGGGCAGCTCCTCTCGTCCAACGACAAGCCTCAACTATATGGGAAAACATTATGAATATGTTACTTTGAGAATTTTATTGTAAACGTATTTGATATTGACAACAGCCTGTAATTAAAAAAAAGGCATATGAAAATACGCCTTTATCTATAACGTTACCATCCACTTTTCTGTGAATAAATTCTGATCAATTAAAAGAGCAGAATCATGATTGAAATCTTTATTTGATTTGAATAGAGCTTAAACATCATTTCATTTAAATTGAAGATCGGCTTACTGCTAAACCTACTTTAGAAGACGTTCATGAGCAATGATCTCCTCTAGCCGATAGTGAAATATATGAACAAGAACAGAATGGCGAAGTTCTAACTCAAGCTGAGGTAGAACGGCAATCCAAAGAATGGTTAAAATAATTTGGAGTATACGAGCCTCTTCTCAACTCAACGCAACATCAAACACGTTAAGGAAGAGCAAGGAATTTCATATATAGAAACTGTTCCTAAAAAAATTCCTGGTCCAACTTGTTCAACTGCTCTCCTTGGTAGAACACCTAAAATGGGAAGTGTTGAACCACTGCTCGAATATAAGAAACAGCGTATAGATTTGCAGTTGTATGGAATTATAAGATTATCTACCGGTTAACTTCCGACAGAGTAATAATTTCAAGAGTCTTCACATCTAAAAATCCGAACAGACTCAAAGGCATCTAAAAAATAGAAGGTAATAAACGATATAGTGAATAACCTTGGTTAGTCACATTCCATATTTATGAAGCATCTCGCTTATTGAAATAGTTGCGGCATTTGAATCCATAAGAAATGATAGAAAATGACAAGGGTCATCTCTCCCAACTCACTCATACTACTCTTTGGAAAAGCGAATTTTTCATAGGGTCTACATAAAGCGTATCTAAATACCGCTGATATCCTTTAAAAAAATCGTCGCAACTTAGGGAAATTTCTATTAGATTGTGGAGGTGTTCATAGTGATCAGGTTATAAAGTTTTAATTTCTGTTTCTACTAGAAAAGATAACTTTTTGAATAACCCTGATCACTTTCTTTAAAATTTCACCAAAACCAACTCTAACTATCAAAAAACCAATAGTACTTAATAAAGTACGTTAAGCATAAATAAAAACCAGCAACAAAATGAAAAAATCAAATAGTACATTTAAAGATGTATTCTTTCCTGTTATTTTTCTCCTGACCTCTTGTATCTCATCTTGTTCCGATTCCGATAGAAAAGATAAGACAACCAATTCCAGTACTTCGGTAAACATCCAGTTTCCTTTTCCAACGGAGCATTATGATGAAGCATTGGACGGAAGATTAATTTTATTGATTTCAAAACAAACTGAAACTGAACCCCGATTTCAGCTTAGGGATGACTCTAAAACGTGTCAAGGCTTCGGTATGGATATCAACGACTGGAAACCAAATGAGCCTCAGCGATTTGACATGGAAGCATTTGGATATCCTATTCATAGCTTTAAAGATTTACCATCAGGTGAGTTTTTTGTACAAGTCTTGTTTCACAAATATGAAACCTTTAATCGGGCGGATGGACATGTGGTTAAATTGCCCATGGATAGGGGAGAAGGACAGCAATGGAACCGAGCACCTGGCAATCTCTATTCTACTCCCCAAAAGGTTACCATCAGGAATGGGCAGTTCCCTTCCCTCACCATAAAACTAGATCAGAAAATACCTCCAATTACCGAACCTGAGGATACGAAGTATGTGAAGCACCTAAAAATCAAAAGCAAGTTGTTGAGTGATTTTTGGGGAAGAGATATGTATTTGGGAGCTCATGTATTGTTGCCTGAAGGATGGGAAACGCATCCCAATGTTAAATACCCGCTTGCTATCATGCATGGGCATTTTCCTAGTGACTTCGGAGGATTTCGAACGACTCCGCCCGATCCTGAGCTTAAGTCTGATTATAGTGAGCGATTTAATGTTGAGGGGTATAATCGTATTGTCCAGCAGGAAGCGTACGATTTTTATAAAACCTGGACAGGACCTGATTTCCCTAGAGTCATTGCAGTTAAAATCCAACACCCAACTCCATACTATGATGATTCTTATGCTGTTAATAGTGCTGCTCAAGGCCCTTACGGCGATGCGATTACTTACGAACTCATTCCGTACATCGAGCAACAATTTAGAGGAATAGGAGAAGGTTGGTCACGGTTTGTTTACGGAGGAAGTACCGGTGGGTGGGAGTCGCTTGCTGTTCAGGTAAAATATCCCAAAGAGTACGGGATGTGTTTTGCTGCTTGTCCCGATCCCATTGATTTTAGAGCGTATTGTTTGGTAAATATCTACGAAGACGAGAATGCTTATTACGAGGAAGGTATATTTAGAAAAACGCTGGTCGCTGGTCATCGGGATTATTTGGGAAATGTGAATGCTACCCTGAGAGATATGAATTATCGAGAATTAGTACTGGGCACAAAAGGTCGGTCAGGACAGCAATGGGATATTTGGGAGGCGACTTATTCGCCAATAGATGAAGAGGGCTATCCTAAAAGAATCTGGGATCGCCTTACTGGGAAAATAGATAAAGAAGTAGCTGCTTATTGGAAAGAAAATTATGATCTCGCTTATATTTTAAAAAGAGACTGGGCAAAACACGGTAAGGATTGGACAAATAAAATTCATCTTTATTGTGGCGATATGGACAATTATTACCTCAATAATGCAGTTTATCTCGCGGAAGAAATCCTATCTGAAACCACCGCTCCTTATTATAACGGTGAAGTAGATTATGGGGATCGGGCGGAACACTGTTGGAATGGCGATCACGATAATGGAAATCATATTAGCCGGTTACGATATCACCGCATGTTTATCAAAAAATATGTAGAAAAGGTACATAACGTAGCCCCAAAACATGCTGACTTGAAGAGTTGGAGGTATTGATTTTTCCCTACTTAGAAACGGTCAAATCCTTGTTAAACATTGAGAGGGTCGAATTAACTGATTGAGGTCAAACAACTGTCTGAACTGTACATTTCAGAGAACGTTGTTGGACGAACGAGTATAACTGATTGTCAACATATTGCTTTATCAGCATCAACAAGGATGACGTGCTCCCAAGTTTGGACTTTGAGCATATTGTAAACCTTAAATGTATGAAGGAATATGATTCAATTAACTTCAGGGAAGAATATCAGATAATTAAAATTCGGGATCAGGTCAGCCAAGACATTATGAATATGTCATTAACTGAGGAAAATTCACGTATAACTAATAAATTGAAAACTAATCGGGAAAAGTCAAACAGATAACGGTATGTATCAAGATGCGTATACCTGTTTTCCACAAACTGAATTGGTACTTGACCGTTTCGTCTGCCGCCTGGCTAAAACAATGAATGAAAAGAGACAATAGTTTCTTTGTTGCGATGGTAATTTCTTTATCACAATTTCTCGCTTGCTCTAATTAGTGTCTCTAAAGAAAAGACGAAAAACACGCTACTGATACCTGTAGCATAGTTTTTTAGCAAAACAATGAATCTAATCTATTTTATACTTTGGAATCAACTTCTCAATTCCTCAAAAATTCATCTGAATTTTAAAGGAATTGAAGGTAAACCTATGATTCTATTGCATTTTCACTAAAATTTCAAAAATAGATTCAATGACCATTTGTGCATCGAAATTTCAAAAAAACACGCTCTATGATCTAAAAACACAGCTTTCTTTCAAAAGATACTGTTTTCTTAGAGACACTAATTAAAAATAATACCGTAGGCTTTAGCAAGACACCTTCAAGAAGAATTTCTTTTTTAAGGTAAGGTCTGGGTTACTCAATTCAACCGTTTAATTATCACCCCTCTTAGATTAAACAAAGTTATTTTCTCTTAAATAATTCACTAATAGTAGGGATGCAAATCACTAGTAGTAGTTATTGAACGGTAACCGATCTTTATTTTTTTTTGTTAAAACTTATCCATGACCTAAAACAAAAATGAGATTTATTAGTTACCTGACCTTCCTAATTATTTCTCTTGCAACGTTTGCAAGTTTTATCAAAGGCAAAGTAGTAGACCATCACAATAATCCCTTACCTGGGGTTACCGTAAAAATACAAGGAACATCCATTGGTGATGTTACCAATACGGACGGCAGGTTTAGTATTGAAGTCGAAAAAGGAAAATATACGCTTGATGCTTCTTATGTAGGTTTTCAGACCATCACCAAAAACGTAGTAGTACCTGGAAAAGGTAATGTTAATGTCAATTTCATTTTGAAAGAATCCGTCTCTGACCTGGAAGAAGTAGTTGTTTTGGGTAAATCCGATTCACAACTTAAAAGAGAAGAACCAATTAAAGTTGAGTCTATTGATGTAGCCAGAATTATGGAGCAATCCACAAGCGTTCCTGAACTCATCAATCAAACCTCCGGAGTGAAAGTAAGGCAAGCCTCTGGCGTAGGGAGTGCCGTTACTGTCAATATCAATGGATTACAGGGAAATGCGGTACGTTTCTTTAAAGACGGCATTCCTACGGATTACTTAGGTGGAGCATTCCAGATTGGATTGGTACCAACCAGTATCATAAAAAATGTGGAGATTTATAAAGGTGTATTGCCCATTGAGCTAGGTGCGGATGCCTTGGGTGGAGCTGTCAATATCGTTACAAAAGGCAGAGACCAACAATTTTTAGATGCCTCTTATGAAATTGGGTCTTATAATACTCACTTAATTAATTTAAACACTAATTACATCATTCCGAATACGAAAGTTCATGTAGGAGTTAGCAGTTATTATATTCATTCTGATAATGATTATGAATTTGATCTTGATATCAATGATGGAGGGTTTATAGAAACATTCCGGGTTCGTCGCTTTCATGATGCTACTACCGCCAAATTCGTAGAAGTGAATACGGGTATTCATGACTCCAAATTTGCCGATCTGCTTGATGTAAAGGTGACCTACTTCAAGAATGATGCTGAGGTACAAAATGGGATACAGATCGATCCTAACCAAGCCTTTGGTGAAGTCATAAGGGCATCGGAAAGTAAAATCTTGAGTCTGCAATACGTAAAAAATATCCTCCCTCATTGGAATGTTGACTTCTTTGGCGCACTCAGCCAAAGGGATACCAAAGAACAAGACCTTTCAGAATTTTTCTATGATTGGTTTGGTATTACGGAACAAGCAGCTCCTTCCGGCGAAGTTCAATTGAGAGATCAGCGTCTCGATATAGACACTAAGGTCTTCCGACTTGCTACTCAATATAATCTCGGTAATCAATTTAAGATAAAAGCAAGTTCTACCTACAATGGCTATGAACAAGTAGGCTCAGATCCTTATGCTCAAGTAAATTTCGTTACCGGTATCCAGCCTATAACCATACCTTCGAAATATATAAAAATTGTTTCTGGTTTTGGAATAGCGTCTTCTTTCTTAAATGGTAAGCTAAAAGGAGAATCCTTTGTCAAGCACTATTATTTAAAAACGGAAGCACCTTCTACTTTTGCGGAGAGTTTGACCGATAAACTGACGAGGAAAAATTTCGGATGGGGGCATTCCTTTAAATATTCGTTAGATGATAATTCATACGCTCGAATTTCCTATGAAGATGCTACTCGAATACCCGAATCTGAGGAATATTTTGGGGATTTTTTATTTATCCTGGCAAATCCTTTATTAGAACCGGAGCGAAGCGACAATTTAAATGTAGGGTTTGCTACCAATCTCGATGTTTCCAACTCTATTTTCTTAGAAATCAATGCTTTCTACAGGAATACAAAAGACTTTATACGGCCATTTCCCCAAAACTTGATTTTCAGTGTCAACAGAAATAGTGATACTCAGATTACCAAAGGGATTGAAACCAACCTTAGGATAAACTTAGATGAAAATTCTACCATTAGAGCAGCAATCACCTACCAGGATTTAAGGAGAACAGATACACAAGGGACGGATATTATCCTAGAGGATGCCAGAACTCCAAATGTTCCCTATTTTTTCACTAATCTGAGTATAAATAGACAATTTAACAATCCGCTTGGCTGGCCGGCAAAGTTCAATCTGTACGGAAATTACCTTTTCACCGAAAAATATTTGGTATTGGCAACCCCGAAGGATGTAGAACCTAAATTATTTGGGGATGTATTACCCGCTGTTCAATCCTCTGTGATAGATGCACAGCATCAGGTGAATTTGGGGCTGACCTGCAATCTGAAAAATTTACCGATTAGTCTAAATCTGGAAGTGATTAACGCATTAAATAATGAACTCTACGATAATTTTAGAATCCCCAAACCACTGAGAAATTATCGATTTAAACTGACATACAGACTTTTAAATAACTAAAACCAATCTAATAAAATGAATACAATTAAATACTTCTTTTTGTGCATAATGGTGATGATTATCGCCTCATGTAGCTCAGATGATGCAACACCAGCAACATCGTCTACCTTTGCTATGTTTGTAACTACCAATACGGAAGATGGTAGTGGATTCCTGGTACCCTTTGAAAGTTTACCCTCAGGTGAAATTGACATTACCAATTATTTAGCCAAGGGAATTCAGTTAACTTCTACTCGTTTTGCGGGCAACGCATACAATGGAGCGGTATATGCACCCGCAAATCCTTTGGGAGATCCGGGAGTTCAAAAATTTGAACTAGACGCATCCGGCCGATTTGTTGATGCGGGGTTTATCCCTTACGGTCCGGCAAGTGTGAGCAGTGGACCGGTTTATGGTTTTGCTACGAGTAGTAAAGGATACTACACCAGCCATACAGATAATCAAAAAGGAGTACAGATTTTCGATTTGGAGACCATGACCCGTATTGGAGAAATCGATTGTTCGGCAGCGATGGATGCGATTATAGCAGCGATGGATACAGAAGATTCCGAAAGAATTGTTGGAACAGGTTTGGGTGGATTTATGCTAGAACGAGATGGAAAAGTCTTTACACAGGTATTTTTTGAGGACGAAACTGCCAACGAAGTAGTAGACAAAACTTTTGTTGCGGTTATTGATGTTGCCACAGACCAATTAGATAAGATTATCGAATGGGATGATTTCATCCGTGTAGGCTACTATACTTGTATCAACTGCAACTATGCAAATGTCGGAGACGATAATCACATTTATTTAGCAAGCTTTATAGGTAATTTTATTGATGCTGAAGGGCCAAATTATCGAGTTATCAGAATCCCAAGTGGTTCTACTGAATTTGATCCAATTTGGGATATCAACGGAGATCGTGGAGATTTTTCCAAAGGGGAAAATTTTGCTCTTGGAAGTACTGCCTATAAAGGAAAAATCTACGTGAAAATGTTTGATGCTCCTGTATCGATAGAAGATGGCTGGGCGATGTTGTCAGAAAAACGGTATATGGCCTATGAGATTGATATTGCCACCAGGTCAGCAACCGCTATTGACGGTATACCTGCAGCATATTGGAGAAGTGTAAATGGTCCCTCCGTTCATAATAATAAGCCTTATTTTATTGTAGAGAATGCCGAGTTGGATGATCCGAATGACCCCAATCAAGGCAAGGCTTACTATTATTCTTACGATCCGGCAACTGGAACTTCTCAGCTGGAAATGACGATTTTGAATGGCCAGCCACAGCAAATTGTTGAGTTCTGATTACACTAAAGAAATATGTATAGTCTTAGCTTTTTAAGTATTTTTTTATCAGTTTATGTGCTCTTTATCACAGCTAAGAGAATAGAATATAAGCTGAGGGGAAAATTTGAAATTCGGTTAGCCGAAGCTTTGACAACTTTTAATCACCTCAATAAAATGGCGTCTATTGCATTTTGTGCAATAGGCGTTTTTGCCCTTATTTCCGAAATGGGATTAGCTGTAGGATGTTTTACGGGTATTGTAATGTGGATATTCATAGCAAGTGCGATGGTGATCTTTACGCCTTTTAATAAAATCCGTGGAATTCAAATAGTGGGATTGCTCACTATTGCTTTTATCGTTGAGATAGTTCTTCAAATAAGTTAGTCTTAGAAATGCCTGCGAACCGAAAATACCTTACCAAATCTAAATGGTCCAAAGCCGGAAAATTTACCGCAGCTTTTTTTGGCGGATTTGTCACATCCACAGCCATCCATCTAGCTTTAGCAGCGTGGTTAGATAAGGCTATTGTTTGGGGTACAAGTATTTTCTCTACCTTCATTTTATGGGCGTTTCTTATACTTGTGGTTTACTGGTTGAAGGTGGCATGGAAGGCATGGTTGATGTTTTTGTCTATAGCGGTGGTGTGCGCTGCGGTTATTTATCTGGGAATTCAATAAGTTTTTTGCAATTATGGGATCAAATAATAAAAAAGATTATAACGTATTTTTCCATACACACACGGTGTCTGGCATCGTCATTAGTATTGGTCTCTTTGTCATTTTTTTCTGTGGTGCGATTGCGCTTTTCATGGAAAATATAGATCACTGGGAGACGAATGAAAAGAGTTCCGATCTTTTCACGAAAATTGACTATCAGCAAATCCTGGATTCAGTAGAAGCCAAAGGATATGATATGCATGGTAGAGATTTTTTTATTAATGCGTTTCATGGTCATGTTTCAGTCTTTGCACAACCGCTAAGAGATAGCACACTACAAAAGTCAGTGCTCCGTTTATTATCAGATTCTGTAGCCAATGGTCCCATATCTTTAGAATTTGATGCCGAAACGTATGCACAGTTTACACCAGAAGATGAAACTGAAGAAGCTTACCTTGGGGATTTTATTTATGGATTGCATTATTTCCGACAACTACCTGTGATTGGCATTTATCTGTCTGGAATTGTTTCTCTCTTTTTTCTTTTTGCAATTATCACTGGCCTCATCGTTCATTGGAAAAAAATCATTGAGTTCTTCTTTACCTTCCGCTTGCGCAGTTCCATCAAAAACCTTTGGGCGGATGCCCATACCGTATTAGGTGTAATAGGTCTTCCTTTCCAATTGATGTACGCGATCACCGGAGCGGTTTTTGGACTCACAATTCTAGTGTTTCTACCGATGGGGGCAGTACACTATGATATGAATCAGGAGGCAATGTTTAAAGAAGTTTATCCATCTCCATTGACTAAGGTATTTGAGACGAAAGGGTATGCTGAAAAAGTGTATGATGTTAATCAAGTCATCAGTTCAACCATAGAAGATGTTCCTAAGGAGAATTTGAAGTACTTAGGGGTGACAGTAAAAACTTACAAAGATGAAAACGCCCACATCGGCTTAAACCTGCGAACCAATCTTAAGTCAGGTTTTTTTAACTCCATCGATTATATCGTTCGATTAGCTGATAATGAAGTTGTTTTTGAGAAAGCTGCAGATGAAGCTCCTCCTTATTCTGTTGGTGTAGTTGAGTTTGTTCACAAAATCCACTTCGCTGACTATGGCAATGGGCTGGTTAAATGGCTTTATTTTTTCACGGCGTTGTTAACGTGCTTTATGATTATTGCTGGGGTGGTCTTGTGGTTGAGAGCCAGGGATAACAAGATTTATGCGGATCAAAAGAAATTCAATACTAATGTCGCTGCCATTTACATGGGTGTATGTCTGGGGCTCTATCCTGCAATCGCTTTCCTTTTTATCATGGTAAAAGCATTGCCATCCGATTTTACCGTTTTGAGTTGGATTTTCCTGGGTTTTTGGGTCGCTTTTACCATCTATGCTTTTGTAATCAAAGATTTATATAAGATCACAAAAAATGCTTTCTACCTGGCTGGTTTTTTAGGTATTGTGGTTCCCTTTTTCAATGGCTTACAATCTGGTCTCTGGTTTTGGAAGTCCCTAAAGGAAGGCTATACCGATTCATTCTTAGTTGATGTGAGTTGGTTGCTTTTCAGTGTCATTACGCTGATTGTCGCATTTAAAACAAAAAACAAAAAAGTGAAGCCGATTTCACGACCTCAAGAAAAAGAAATTGAAAAAGAAAAGAAATCAATCCCTTTGCCTAATCGAATAAAACCTCAACTGAGAAAAGAAGAACCTATTTTAACCCTCAGGCCCGAACAACTCAACTAACCATAACCTGGATAATAAGAAATCACTGATACCCGAGTAAATTTTGAAGATCGGGTAATTTTTCAAAAAATCTATCTGACTTTTAAATGGATTAAAAGTGAGCAGTTGGTTTTTGTTGCATTTTTATTAGATGGCCTAACAGATTCTATGATTATTTGTATATCAAATTTTAAAAGACATATTTTAAGACCTAAAAACAATGGTTTCTTAAAAAAGGAAACTACTTACTTCTACTTTGTGACTTTAATTAATTTATCTGTGTATCAATATTTTGTGTTATAATTTCAACTGGTTGTTTGGCTCTGCAACCTTCCCGGTATCTAGAAAAAAAATCTATTTCAAGAACCACTAAATTTAACGTATCATGAAACTGAGGAGTTTATCCTTCAGGGTAAGCCCGACTTGTATCTGTTTGATCATGAGTCATTTTTCAAAGTTTACCGTAGGTCTGTGATGCCACAGGCTCTAGATTATTTTACTGGACTTTTTTCCACAGAGCGTAATAAGCGTCATATTGAGCGTAGGTGTGAGAAGACCAAGAGCAACTATGAACAG